>JANMLS010000013.1:0-8096 GCA_031372675.1 Verrucomicrobiaceae bacterium | reverse complement strand
GTTTTGAGCATGGTGCCGATGGTGCGTTTCACGGTGCCTTTGAAAATCTGTTTGTCGGCGAGTGTCACGATTACTGGCTCATCGAGATTTGCGAGTTCGTCGTTGAGCATTACGGATGCGCCTTCTGCTCCGGTCGCTGTGATGGAGAATATCTGCCCTTTTTTCTCCGCGATCACTTCGTCTCCGGCCTTTGGTTTTCCAGTCGCGGCGAGCCAATAGAATGTCGGGTGCGTGACGTCGTCCTGCACCCACACGATGCGCTCGGGCAGCGGATTGCGGGTGTATTTCTCCATCCACGGGATCGCTTTGCGGTCGTCGGTATCCATCCAGTGCCCTTTGCCTTTGTGGATTTCGGCGAGGTGCTCGTAGCCAGCGGGGTCTTGCTTTTTCAAATCGGCGAGCTTCGCGACCCACTCGGTGCCGACTTTGTTGCGGTTCACGCCTGCATCCAGCTCGCCGACTTGCAGGGCGAAGGGCACGTTGCGCAGGCCGCGCGGGGAAGTTTCGTTTGGGTGCCCGGCCATCATGGCTGCGGCGGCGAGGCGGTCGGAGAATCGCGGGGCGAGTTGATAAACGCCGTCGCCGCCCGCCGAGTAGCCGAGGATATAGACGCGGTCGGGGTTCACGTTTTCGAGGGCGACGCAGTTTTCGATGAGGCGATCAAAGAGCGGATCAATGTGCTCTTGATGCCACATGTTCCATTTGTCCGTGGGGGCGCGGGGCGCGATGTAGATGCCTTCTTTTGCGACGTAGGCGCGGGCGAGCGCGATTTGGTTGCGCCACTGGGATTCGTTCACCTTCGCGGGTGCTTCGCCGCCGCCGTGCATGGAGATGAAGAGACTCCGGCCCGTGGGCGCGACGCTTTCTTTCGTGCCGAAATAGGCGACGCCAAACTTCATCGTCTTGCCATCGAGCGTGATCACTTTATCGCGCATCTCATCCGCACGGGTCGCGCGGAGAAAGGCGAGGCGGTCTTCCCAAAGCGCAGCCGCAGACTTTGCGGCGTCGTCTTTGGTCAGCGCGACTTCTGCGAAACCGCCCGGCGCACTGCGCTGTTCACGCGGGCTTTTCAGCCACTCGGAAAGATCGCTCACGGCTTTTGCGGACGCCGCAGGATCGGGCGCGGCGACGGCGGTGAATGTGAGCGCGAGAAAGATGAGCAGTTTCATCGCGATCAGACTTTGCACAGCTCATCCACGATTTCGCGGACGACGTTCACGGGGCTTTGCTGCGCATCAATGGTGCGGACGATGTCGGTGCCGTAGTAATCAATGAGCGGTCTGCTCTCCTCGTCGTAGGTCGTGAGGCGGCGGCGGATGGTGTCTTCATTCGCATCGTCGAAGCGGTTTTCTTTCAGCGCACGCTTGCGCATTCGCACCACGAGTTGCTCGCGGTCCGGGCAGGAGAGATGGAAAACGCGGCGCACTTCGATCATGTCGCACATGATTTTTGCCTGCTCCACATTGCGAGGAACGCCGTCGAGCACGAGCGAATCAATATCCGGCTTGAACGAATGCAGCCCGACGAGATGGCTGATGTGTGCGCGGAGCAACTCCATCGTCACGGAGTCCGGCACAAGTTCGCCGCGCGATGAGAAGTCCACGAATTTCTGACCAATCGCCGTGCGCGTATCGAGCGCACGAAAAACATCGCCCATCGCGAGATGGAAGAAGCGCGGGATGGTGCCGACGATTTTGCCCTGCGTGCCTTTGCCACTGCCGGGCGCGCCGAGGAGGAGATAAGTGCGGTATTTCATGGGAAAAAGCGGAGCATCCTTTCCGTAATCGCTTCATCGGCAAGACGGAAATGCCTGTTTGACTGAAGAGCTACACGAGCGCGGCTATCCGCTCCACGTTCACGTATTTCTCAGTCAGTTCGCGGATGCGGCGGATTTTTTCTTCGTCTCCGGGCAGGGTTTTTACCGTCATCGAATGAATCCGGCTCGCGATGGTGAAGCTATCCATCGGCGACATGATCGCGGGAAGTTCGCTCTCCTGCAAAGCGCGGAGCACGCTATCGTGCGGGCGGAGATCATTGCACAACACGATGCCGCAAAGCCCACGCGAATGCTGGCCGACAAAAGAGATCGCAGCGAGCAACACATCCTCGCGGTCGCCCGGCGTGATGACGAGCATCCCCGCCCTGAATCGGCTCACCAGATGCCCGGCCTCCATGTCGCCGATGAGCGACTCGCGGACCATGCGGCGCGAGCTTGCTTTCGCATTGATAAACTCGCCGCGCACCGCCTTGCAGACTTGCCCCATCGTGGGATGCGCAAGCATCGGGTCCGTCGGGATCGTGCCCAGCAACTCGATGCCCAGCCGCGCAAATCCTTTCCCCGCAAACTCCAAGACTTGCTCGTATCGCTCCGGGTGAACTTTATTCAGCACCACGCCGATGACCTCCACGCCTTCTTTTTCAAAAAGGGCGCGGTTCAGCGCAATCTCATCAATTGGCCGTCCGATGCCGCCTTGCGTCACCAAAATCGCTTTCGACTCCAGCAGCTTTGCAACGCGAGCATTCGAGAGATCAAACACGCTGCCTACTCCAGCGTGACCAGTCCCCTCGATGATGATGAAATCTTTTTCCCACGCGGCTCGATCAAATGAATTGCGGATGCGGCGCACGAGGATGTCGGAGTTTGCCTGCTGGATGAATTTGCGCGTGAAATCCGGCTGCACCGCAATCGGGCTGATGTCCGCCAGCGGCGCGAAAATGCCGTAGGTGCGATCAATGAGCACGGTGTCCTCATCCACAAGCTCGCCCTCGATTTCCACAAACCGCTGGCCGACGGGCTTGATGAATCCAATCCGCCCAAGCGTTTTTTGCAACGCCCCAAAAAGCCCAAGCGAGACCGTGGTCTTCCCATCATTTTGCTGCGTGGCCGCAACGAATATCCTTGGCGTAACTGAATTCATCGACTTCGCAGACTTTTCGGAATGCGGAGAAGGATGTCAAACACGCGGGCGGGAGGGAAATGACGAATGATCGGGCGAATGGCTATCGGCTATTTGCGATTGGCCAATTTCAAATAGCCGATAGCAAACACGCTCGTCATTCGTCATTTTCACCCTACGCCATCCCTCGCCGAACAAAGTACTAGCGGATGTATCCGTTGATTGGCGGGGCGATTTTCTGGCCTTTGCCATTGAGGAACTTCTTCGCAATCACGGCACCATCCACCAAGTAGCCTTCGAGCACTGGCTCGAAGGATGTCGTCTCGATTCCGAATTCATCTGCGAATGTATCCACGAGGTTTGGGAGACCTCCCGGCGCGGTGATGGTCTTCGCGTTTTTCACGCCGCCGACATTGTTGACCACGGTGACGGACTTGTATTCCTGAATGGAAGCAATGCGGTCCACACTGCCTGCGACTGCGGATACGAGGTTGCGGGCAAAGACATTCTCCAGCGAGCCGTTGACGCCGGTTCTGGACGGGACGGACTGCCAGATGGTCGGGTTGTTGTCCGGGTCCAGGACGTAGGATTTATTTCGCCCCGCGCTGCCGACGACGACGCCGACATTGCCGATCACGTCATTGAGGAACACATCCACTGGTGGTGTTTCGCTGATCAGTTTGGCCTGAACGAAGTCGTTGAAGGATTCGTTGATGTGGACGTTGTTGTAGTTTTTCAGTGCCACAGCAGCCGAGGCATTTCCGAGGCTGGAGGCGATGCGCACTTCGCGCACGGAACCGCCGACACCCACGAAGCCTTTTTTATCGAGCACGGTGCCGAAGTGGATGGTGCTGCCGCCATCACCCGCGACGATGTCCAAGTGTGGGTCCAACGCTCCTTTTTGGGTGACGCCTACGACGCTGCCGCCGTTGCCGCCTTTGCCAATGCGACCACCGAAAGCATTTGCGACTTGGTTTGAAGTGAAATCAATCGGGTTGACGATGAACGATGAGGCATCGCCGCCTTCTCCAGCGGCGATGAGTGCCTTGGAAGATGCAGAACCACCGAAATCAATTCGGATATTCGTCGTTACGCCGCCATTGCCGCCTTTGCGGAATCCATCGCCACCAGCGCCGCTCACAATCGCGTAGGAGCCGAGTGGCGAGAAGGCAGTCACGCCGTTGATGGAGCCACCATTGCCGCCATCATTGCCCGCGCTGCTGCCAGCTTCTCCAGCGAGGAGACGGCTGAAGCGGAAGCGGGATGCGTCTTGGATGAATTGGTAAGGCGTGACGATGGCCGATGGTGCTACGGAGCCGCTGGCCTGCGATACGAGGTCCAGATTGCTCAGGCTGCCACCATTGCCGCCTTTGCCTGCAAATGCGTCGCCGCCTTTGCCTGCGATAAATGTCAGCAATTTCGGCATGAAGGCGTTACTGGCTCCATCCGGGCTGATGAAGAAATTGGAGATCGAGCCTCCGTGCCCACCTGTGTTTCCGATTCCGCCATTGCCGCCACGGACGATGATATCGCCCGTCAATCTCAAGGCCACGAGCGGGCTGCTGTCGGTGACGTTTCCGCCATCGCCAGCGCGTCCCGTGACTGCGGAGCCGCCATCGCCAGCTTCATAATAAATGAAATTTGCAGGACCACCGGGCACTTTGGGATGGAAACTTGAAATGCTTCCTCCCCTGCCTCCAGCACTCGTTCCCAGTCCGCCATTTCCGGCGAATACAACGACGCTTGGATTGAATGAGTCGAAAGACGCACCGCTCCCGACAACGGAGCCACCGGTTCCACCGATTTTCCCCGCTCCGCCGTTGCCAGCGGCAAACTCAAGCCCGCCGACGATGGAGTTGGAGATCAAATTGCCGCCTGTGCCGCCTGCGCCGAATACGCCGCGTCCACCGTCGCCAGCTTGCAGCTTGTGAATGCCCTGCGCAGCAGAGTAAATCGCGACTCCGGCGATGGTGCCGCCATTTCCGCCTGATGAAAAGCCGCCGCCACCTGTGCCGGCCTGCAATTGCACAGTGACCGATGGGGTAATTTGGATGGCTCCTTCCAACTCCACGATTGGCAGTCCGGTATCCGGGTCCAACTCTGGCTCTCCAGTTTGATCATCTACCAAATCGGTGAGCGTGCTGGCACCTCCTAAAAAGCCGCCTGTCCCGCCTCTGCCAGTCAGCCCGCTTCCACCATTTCCAGCAGAAATTGTGAGGCCGAACTCAATCAACCGCAGGGCCGGAAACTCATTTGCCACGAGAAATACCGACTCGACGAGGCTCGTAGTTCTGATGGAGTTCGCATTTACACCAGCATACGAAAATACTGTGGTGGGGCTTGTTGCGTTTACATCGATCCAAACTGGATCAGCAAACGCATGGCTGAAGTCTTCGCTATCCAGAGAAAAGTAGTTTGATCCAGAGTTAATTCCGGGAGCACCGAAAACAGCGATAACATCAGAAAAATCAGGGAAAATGACACCGGGTATCCATTCCACTAAGAGCATTCCATCATGATGGCTGGCGATAAGATCATCTGCCCCGTCGCCATCTGCATCGCCTGCGCGGATTGTGTATAAAGTTTCCCCGTAGAAATGCCCCGCATTATTGCCAGCTCCGGCTCCAGGGATTCCAAAACCCGATCCATCACCAATAGACGCATTGATAAACCCTTTGTGCTCTTCAAATAAATCGCTGGATATTGCCGCGACATCTGTGAAGCCATCTCCATTAAGGTCTATAGTGGTCAGATCATAGAGACTAAAAGGTTCTTCATTAACAATCAGAGGGGAACGTTCCAAATCCACAGTGCCCAGATCAAAAATACCGACTGAATTCGGCGCACTTGCTGGCGTATTTGCAGTACGCACTGACCAATCCAGCGTAACGGCAAAGTCGTCTTCTGTCCGCGCAGCGATCAACAAATCGTACGTATCGCCCACATTGTTTAGTGTGGTTGCTTCAAGAACAACATGTTCGCCGCTCAGACCCACCACTGATGATGGAAATAAGCGAGCCGCTGGTAAATCCACTCCGTCCACCGTGACAGCTTTGCGTCCGTAATCGTAGTAAAATTGCCCCGTGTATTCCTTGAGTCCAGTAGCAGGATTGATCTCCAGATCGGGTTTCAAGAAGATCGCCCGCCGCTGTGCGCCAACTGCGATTTCCGCCTGCCCATCGCCATCGAAGTCACCAATAGCGAGATCGTTTGTTCCAAAAGACTCCCCTGCCAGAACGGGAATTGTGCTGTGACGCCCTTCGTGAAATCCATTAAACACAAGCACTCCATTGCCTTTCACGTCTTCATATTTTGCGAGAAAAACCACCAAATCACCTGTGCCGCCTTCATCTCTCGAAGCAGCGACGATGTCGGGATGGCCATCCCCATTCACGTCTCCCACGGAAAGCGCCTTCGCATTGCGTGGGCCATCTAGGTAGATTCCTTGCAAATCAAACCCATCTGGAGCCAGAACTTCCTGCCAGCCTAGTGCAGTAGGGTTAGAGACCATCACTATAATTTGCGATGCGTCACTGGTTGAGTAAACCATGTCACCACGGCCATCGCCATTAAAGTCAATGCCTTGAGAAACGCCGAGTCTTGGGACGTAGGTCTGAGCACTACTGTCCGCAAGGTGCGTTGTGCCCCATCCATTCAATGCTTTTACGCGCAGGCTGTCAGGCTCGGTAAAGATGCCTTTTGCGAGGCTCGATCCTCTTCCACCGTTCACGAATCCATTACCGCCGTCGCCCATATCAATGTGGACGTTGCCTTTGATACTGAGCGTGGTGAAAGAGCTGTCACCCGCAGTGCCACCGTTGCCGATGGTTCCACGTCCGCCGTCGCCACCGCTGAGAATAACGATGCCCGTGTAGGATGTTTTATCCGAGAAGTTGATAATCGCACCACCATCGCCACCCGTGCGGCCCGTGCCGCCGTTGCCTGCGAAAACCCGGTAGCCCGAATCGTCGGATACCATCGCCACGTTTTTAATGTCACCACCCGCTCCACCCGCTCCGCCGTCACCAGCGATCAAATAACCTACCGAAAATGGCGATGTGGAAACGGCATCCGTCCCCGTGACAGATTTCACCGTATTGATGCTGCCGCCCGCAGCACCCACTGCTGGCGCAAAAGGAGCAATGACTCCGCTAAGATCATCACCAAGAACAAGGTTGGAAATACGGTATTCGCCCGATACTCCGAAGGAATAATACTGACCGCTCACCGCCGTGCCGACACGGATGGATTGCACCATAGGAACGAAAGTAGTCGGTTCAGCGCGACCATCTGCGGTTGGATTAAAAATCAACCCGCCATCATCCGCGCCGAAGCCACGCCCTGCGTAGATCGAGCCGTAGATGGAAAAAGTTGATTTCGGCGGCTGGCGGAGTCCCAAGTCAAAGTCATCAACAAGGCCATCGCCATTTTGATCGCCATCCAACTTTCCATCCGCGTCGCTGTCCTTGGTGCTGAGGTCTTCGAGCACGAGAGGGCGAAGCACGATTTTCTCGATGGTGTTATTCAGCAGGACGCGGCCATCGCCTTTCAATCCTTGTGGGTCATTCGAGGGATTGTTGTCGGAATCAGTCAGTGAAAAAGACACGTTTTTGACCAAAACACCGCCGCGATCCTCGATAAACTCGGTCTGCTTGAGATTAGTCACGATGTCGCCGTGAATATCCACAAATGAAATCAGGCGCAGGCCATCGCCAGCCGCGATGCCGGTGATTTCATTCGCATCAAAGCGGTCGTTTGCATTGTAGTCCTGCGTGAACACAATCGCGGTACCTTGCTCGACGTAAAGGAGATAGCTTCCCTTGTTTTCACCAAGCGTGCTCAGGCCCTGCCCGGCAAAAAGCTGGATGGGCGAGCCGAGCGGAAGCGGGAGCCATTCTGCATCGGTGATGCTGATGGTGGCTGGCGCGATGCGAGCTTCGAGAGATTCGATGTGGCTCTTCGGGCGGATGGGCTTTTTCATGTTCATTGGGTCTGGGTTAGAAAATGTTGTTGTAGTCGTAGAAGAACGGGATGACCGGTGCTTTGTCTCCCAGTGTGTTGAAGGTGATTGCAAACGTGTTCGCGATCACATCCGGCGCGACGCTGACAGTCCCGCTCATACCCGGCCCGGTGGCCTGGATACTTGGGAGCGCGTTGAGGGCGTTTTGGATGGCGAGGATGGTTGCGCGGCTGGAAAGC
>JANMLS010000012.1:0-5813 GCA_031372675.1 Verrucomicrobiaceae bacterium | reverse complement strand
CCCCCCCCCCCCCCCCAACCGCCGGCCCCCACGCTCGACACGTCACCCCAAAGGCAGACGCCCTTTTCCGCAACGTCGCCCCAGATTCCAAAGCTGCGAATGGTCGGATTCTCCCAGCGACTTTGCGTAAGCGTCACGATGTCAATCGCCGGACAATTATCCAACGAATGAAGCACCCGGCGGCATTCCAAAGTTGGGCGCGTCAGCCCGTGGTCATCCGCCAGCACCACAAACAAATCCACATCGCTATGCTCATTCGCCGTCCCCTCCGCCTGCGAGCCAAATAGCCACACCTCGCGCACCGGCAGCTTTGCACGCAACGCTGCAACAGCGCGGGTGCAAAACTCAGCCACTTCGGGCGAGAGCTTGGTTTTTGGATCGGCGGCGACGGCGTTCATAAAAAATTAAGCAGCCGTCTCCTCCCGGATGAAATCATACCCGCGCTCTTCCAGTTCCAGCGCGAGTTCTTTGCCGCCGTGGCGGACGATTCGGCCATTCACGAGGACATGGACGATGTCGGGCACGATGTAGTCGAGAAGTCGCTGATAGTGCGTGATGACGAGCATCCCGACTTCCGGCGAGCGGTAGCTGTTCACGCCCGCGGCGACGATGCGCAGGGCGTCGATGTCGAGGCCGCTGTCTGTCTCGTCGAGGATGCAATACTTCGGCGCGAGCATCAGCATTTGCAAAATTTCGTTGCGCTTCTTTTCGCCGCCGGAAAAGCCTTCGTTCACCGAGCGGGCGGTAAATTTCCGGTCCATTTCGAGGCCGTCCATCTTTGCGTAAAGCTGCGCGTAATAATCCGTCGCCTCCAGCTCTTCGCCCTCTGGCAGTCGGGCTTGAAGCGCGGCGCGGATGAAGTTGGCATTCGAGACGCCGGGGATTTCCATCGGGTATTGCATGGCCAAAAAGAGGCCCGCCCGCGAGCGCACATCTGGCTCCATGCCGATGACACTCGTGCCGTCCAAAAGGATTTCGCCTTCGGTGATCTCGTAGTCGGGATGCCCGCCGATGAGTTTGGAGAGCGTGCTTTTTCCCGATCCGTTCGGACCCATGATTGCGTGGACTTTCCCCTTCTCGACGACGAGGTCGAGGCCTTTGAGGATTTCGGTTCCATTGCTCGCGATGCGAGCGTGAAGATTGCGTATTTCTAGACTCATAAAATTTTATCGTTTGTTGGATTTGGCTGCTTTCGCCGAGCACTTCGGGCAGGTGCCGCTGAAGGAAACTTCGTGATGCGAGATGCTGAACTCGCCGGGAAAATCCCATACGTCTTCTGCGCGTTTGCGGGTGCGGAGTGGGAGATCGATCACTGCGCCGCACGCTTCGCAGAAAAAGTGCGCATGTTCTTTGAGATTCGGGCAATAGCGCGCTGGCTCTCGCTCGTGGGTAACGGTTTTGACAAGGCCGCAGCCGGTCAGTGTGTCCAGGCAGTTATAGACCGTCGCGAGCGAAATCGTGGGCACTTTTGCGCGGACCCGCGTGAAGACTTCCACCGCCGTAGGATGGTCGCGCTCGCCCATGAGGACATCATAAACGGCGCGGCGCTGGTCCGTCATTCGGAGTCCGCGTCCGTGGATTGTCTCATCGGCTGTCTGGTTATGGTTCACTTGCGTTGCCATGCCGTTTCTTTAACTCAGGCAGTATGCTTATCAAGAATTATTCCAATTAAGATTCCAGACAGTGCGGGCGGAAAATTGAAGCGCCGCATCCGCTGGAGCAAGGCTGGGACTAAAGCAAGCCGGAGCGTTTGCGCACGATCCACTCCGCAGCAAGTAGAGCTACGATGAGTGCAAACCAACGCCAATCCTGCCACAGCACGGTATCGCGTTCCTCGATGCGTCCATTGCTCAAGCCCCTGAGTTTTGCCACAAGTTCATCGCATTGCTCCTCGCGGAAATACTCTCCGCCGCTGGCTGTGCTGATTTGGCGGAGCAGTTCCTCATTTAGCGAAAGCCGGGTTTTCTCCGCGCTTTCGCGCTGCGCGACTTTGAACTCCGTCCGCGCTTTCAACTGTCCTTCCGGCACCACCGCGCTTTCCACCGCCATTTGGTAGTCACCGCTTTCGAGCGCGGCGGACTTTCCGCGATAAAGCCCGCCCGCATCCGGCGCGAGAGAAATGGATGCCACTTTTTGCCCGTCGCGAAACAGGACGGCGGATACGGCGGCGTCCCGCACTGGTCGGCCTTCACCGTCGCGCAGTCGCACGCGAAAATCCGCGCTCTCGCCGGGATTGTAAGTGAGCTTGCCGGCATCGAGTGCGACAAATTTATCCCGCGAAGCAAAAGGCGGCTCGGCGACAAAACTCGCGAGCTGGTTCCAGAATTTCACATGATGCAAATCGGCGACTTCGCTCCGCCAGCGCCACGAATCATCGAACGCATGATAGTAAACACGCCCCGCTCCGAACGGGCGCAGGACGGCAGCAGGAACCTTCGCCGCGCCGACTTCTGCTTCGAGATAAACTTCCGCTCCCGGCAGTGCTTTCACCGATGAAATAAAATGCGGAACCGGCAATTTCGCCCATGTGTCGGCATTGCCTGCGGGTTCCTCCGCCAAAGTGAATGCGCCGATGCCCACTGCTCGCTCGGTGAGTTTCAGCGCCTTTATTTCTGTGCGAAATCCATCGCCATTCCACTCGACCGGGAAGAGCGCAGACACTGGCGATTCGCGGTATTCGCGCAGCACGTTGCGAGGGCCATCAATCACGATCATCGCGCCTCCGCGCTTGCCGACAAAATCGGCCAGCCAGCGCTGCTCATCCTCGCGAAGATGCTGCTTGGGCACTTCGCCGAAAATCACGAGATCGTATCCGCCGAGCAGCTTCTCGTCGTTGGGAAAAGTGCCCGGCTTTTCTCCGCGAATGAAGCCCTGCTCGCTCGTTGCGCCAGCGATGACGGCGTTGACCTCCCACTTTTCATCGCGCTCAAAAAGGTTCTTCAAATACCGCGTCTCCCAACGCGGACGGCCATCGAGAATGAGGATGCGACGCTTCTGCGTAACGGCGCGGAATCGCAGCGGCATCGTGTTGTTGGTCGTCTCTTGATCGCCCTCCAATCCGCTCACGGAGGCAGTGAGTTCCATCGCCGCGCCGAGCACTTCGTAGCTGTTTTGCTGCTGTTGCAGCTTGGAAGTCGCGATGTCTTTGATCGCAAACTCGACCGGCACTTTGCGAACTGCGCGGCCTTCGGTGACGAGCTGCTTTTCCCAAATAATTTTGTCTCCGTCTTTGACTGTGAGCGTGAATGGCATTCCTGCGGGGACTTCTTCCTTGAGCGTGATTTCGCCACGCAAGCGGTCTTCAAAAAACACCGCATCCGGCAGCGATGCCGCGATCAGCGCGAGGTCGCGCGGCGGCATCTGGCTCCCAAATCCCACGCTGAAAACCGGCATTTTTCTTCCCGCAAGAATCCGCGCAGTATCCAGCGGACTCTCGCCGGAGTTGTGCTGCCCGTCCGTGAAAAGCAGGACTGCGCCACGCTCGGCATCGCTTGCGTCGCTGGCGGAAAATTTCAGCGCACTAGTGAGATTTGTCGCCTGTCCCGCAGGTTTTGGCAGCGCTGTGGGAGTCGCGGGCATTTTTGCATCGCCAGGTTTCCAGAAGGGTTTCACCGCGTCGTTTTCCATCAGCACCACTTGCACGTCGTGTTGCTTTGCTAGTTTTTCGAGAATGCGCTGCTCTGGGTTTCCCTCCGCAAGCAAGGACTGAAGCCGCTGCCAGCGCGGCATCGAATCAAATTTTGCGAGCGCTACCTTGAGCGATGCCTGCGCTGGATCGCTGGCGAGTTGCCGCTGGAAGGTATCCGAAATTTCGCGCGCCCAACGCCCGGCGGATTCACCGAGCTTCGCGAGATCGGCGAGCAATCGTGCGCGGTCTTCCACGCTGCGAAGTTCACGTTTTGCCAGACTCGCAGCGGGCTTTGCGATTTCCTCGCGGAAGCGATTCAGCATTTCGGGATCCGCGCTGGCTTTTGAAAAATCTGCCTCCGCCGCGCTGATTCGTGCGGCAAACTCGATGCGTATTTTTTCTAAAGTCACCGCATCTGGAGCATCAAGTCTTGCAGTCATCGCGGTTGCGGCGGCGAGCTTTTCAGCGGCGTTGGGAAGGTGGAGCGGCACCTGCGTTTCGCCGAGCAAACCGAGACGGCGGGCGATGGCGATTTTACGGCCCGAATCCATCGCCGCGTCCGTGAGCAGCATGGACTCCGAGGAATCAATCGCGACGATCATCCGTGCCAGCGTGCCGACGGTTTTCCGATGATGAAGCACCGGACCACTGAGCATCAGCACAATGAGCGCGACTGCCAGACCGCGTAGCAGCGGCAGCGTGATGCGGCAGGCGCGGCTGCTTCCTGCGACTTCGCGGCGGTAGAGCAAAATGGCAACGATTCCCAGCACCGCAGCGGCACTGACTCCGAGCGGCCACGGCCAATCGCCAGTCCAGCGCAGCGTAGTGGTGACTGTTTCGCCGTTCATGATTGCTTCTCCCACGCTACTCGGAGCAGCAGTTTTTCGGGAATGGATGGAGCGAAACTAGGCATCGGTGATGGGCTATTTTGGAACCCGTCTGCTCCCCGAATGTTAGTCCTCGCGCTACGCTTCAGTGCCGGGGCGGCACTGTCACTCTCATTGGCGGAGGCGCCAATGCCACTACGCTTTGCGTGCCACGATGAAGCTCCGCGAGACGGCGGTGGGCTGGTGCTCCACCCAATCAAAACCAGCCTCGGCGAGATAGCGGGCGATTTCTCCAAGTCCGTAGCAGCGGCCTTCGGTGATGTTCATTAGCAGCGCAGAATACTCGGCGACGTGCAGCGGTCCGGTTTTTTCGCGGTTCAGAAATGCGTCGTGGATAATGATCAGCCCGCCTTGCGGAAGCGCGGCAGCCGATTTCGCCACGAGTTGCTGGACGTTCGGTTCGTCCCAATCATGCAGGACGTTTGACCAAAGATGCGCGTCGTAGCCTGCGGGCAGCGGGTCTTTGAACATGTCGCCAGCGAGCACATCCACTTCGACTCGGTGTTTTGCGATGCACTCGCGTGCGATGCGGTCCACGGGCGGACGCTCGAAAACGGTCACCTTCACATGCGGATGCCGCGCTTTGATCGCGCACGCATAAATGCCGCTTCCGCCCGCAATATCGAGCACCGCTTTGTGCTCCGAAAGGTCCAGCTTTCGCGCCAGCGCAGGGCCGAGCAGGATGCCGCGACAATCCATCGCTGCGGTGAACGTCGCTGCAAAATCCGGCCTCTCCATCGCTTGCCCCCACGCCTGCGGGTCGTAGCTGCCCCAGTTTGCAGGCTTCCCGGATTTCAGCACATTGAGCATATCCAGCGTCGGCTGCCGTTCTTTCATCGCGGTGAAGTAGGGCGAGAGATTCCACGGCGATGCGGAGGAAAGATGCTCTCTTCCGCGCAGCGTGAGAATCCACACGCCGCCGTTTTGCTGAATCAAACCCTGCGCCGCAAACAGCGAGAGCATCACGTCCACCGGGCGAGCGGCGATTTGAAACTCTGCGCAAATCATCCCCAGCGTCGCCGGATGTTTTTCCAGCCATGAAAAGAAATCCAAATGCGCAATCGCCACCGCCATCAAATCCACGGCGGCAATCGCATCGCGGTAGCGGTAAATGGAAAGCGGGTCGGAGAGCGGTTCGTCGAGAAGAGGATTCATGCGGTGCGCAGCGTTAGCGGGCGGAGCGTGCGTGTGAAAGGGGGATTCTCAAAAAGTAGTCTGTGCAAAGTAGCCCGCTCCCGACGTGTCGGGATTCGCGGCTGAAAGACACTCGCGTAGCGACCAATCAAATGAAGTGTCGC
>JANMLS010000192.1:0-12544 GCA_031372675.1 Verrucomicrobiaceae bacterium | reverse complement strand
CCAAAGCCGCGAAGTAGCGCTTCCGTATTCGCCGCACGCTCCCCTGCCCCGCTGGATTTCATTGCGCAAAGGGCACGCTCCTTGCACTTACGGCGCACCATGAACCGCCAACCATCCAAGGAATGAGCAACGACCGTATTCTTTTCATCCACGAGGACCGGATTTTCTCAAATCTCTACCGCGAAAAACTCGAAGGCAGTGGCTTCATCGTTGATGTCTCCAAGGTCTCCGAGCAAGCGGCAAAAATTGCGGAGCTGAAACAGCCGCAACTCATCATCATGGATGTCGTCACGCCCAGCGCCGACGCGATCTCTTTTATCGGTACCATCCGCTCCATCCCCGAATGCACCGCCGTCCCCATTCTCATCATGCCTTGCTCGGCTGCGAATATCTGCGCCGCTGCGCTGTCTGCGGGAGCCACCACCATCATCGCGAAGAACAAGCGGCAAATCGCACATGTCGTCGATGCCGCGAAACTAGCCTTGGGCAAAGAAGGGCTTGGCCTCGCCATGAATACCAACCTCTTCGACCCCGACGACGAGTGGCTCCTCACCATCAACAGCGCGATCCACGAGAGCGTAAATCAAATGCGGCATTGCCTGCCCGCCTTGTCCAGCACTCCGCCCGACCCCGCCGCGCTGCGTGCCCTCTGGTCCATCGCCCACTCATTCGCCGCTCGTGCAGAAATTCTCCCGGATGGCTCTCTGGCGCAGGTCGCCACTGCATTTGAGATACTCATGTCCGACTTGAATCTCATCCCAGAAGAGATCAATCCATCCACGCTACGAACCATCGGCCAAGCCACAGACTTCCTGGGCCAAATGGGGACATTCAGCGGCGATGCCCGCAAAGCAACTGCCAGCAACGCCCGCATCCTCATCGTGGACGACGAAGAAAGCGCCCGCACATTTATCGGCGAAGCCATGAGGCTCGCTGGGCTATCCTCCGATTCCGCAGCCACACCCTCCGCTGCCATGGAGAAATTGCAGGGCAAACCTGCGGACCTCATTTTCCTCGATGTGGGGATGCCGGAGATGAACGGCTTCGAGCTGTGCCAAAAAATCCGCACACTGCCCGAACACCAAAAAACGCCCATCGTATTCCTCACCGGCATGGCGACTTTTCAAAACAAAGCACAAGCCAGCCTCAGCGGTGGCAACGACTTCATCGGAAAACCCTTCAACCTCGCTGAACTCGCCGTCAAAGCCATGATGTGGGTATTTCGCGGGCGGATGGGCATTTCCTAGAGCCACAGAACTGCACAAAGGCAGCAAAAGGGAGCGCGGAGGTAAGAAGATTGGCGGTAAGAAAATGTGGACTGAATTTTAACAAAATTTTCTTACCATCAATTTTCTTACCTACAGATAATGGAAGCCAATTTTCAAAAATCTCCTCAAACCCCAACCCACGCCATCGCTCGACCATCCAGAGGTAAGAAGATTTGCGGTAAGAAAATGCGGACTGAATTTTAGCAAAATTTTCTTACCTGCGGATAGTTTGATTTCACGCGATACGCGTACAAAACAAACGCATGTCCGCGAGTTTGCACTGCGGACATGCGCCACCTTTCAGGGTGTTGTTGTTTCGGAGTTAGGGTGCGATTTGTGCCTCGCCGGTTGCGGTATTCGAGGAGTCGATGGCGTAGCCGAGGACCAACCCCTGTTTCTGCAAAAGGACGACGTAGAAGCTGCGGATGCCTTTGCCGCTTCCAGCCACCACGCCGTATTTTCCATACAATGCGGCGCGCTGGATCAGGCTTTCACTCATGAACGAGAACCTGCTAGTGCCAGCGAGCGGGTCGAGTGGCGTGCCGGTGAATGTGCTGGTGGTGGCACCGATGGTAGCGGTGAGCATCATAGGGCTGGCGACGAGCGGCGCGGGGACTCCTGTGCCACGTTCGTAGCGGCTACCCATTACGCTGCCAGTGAAGTCCGCCGCATCGGGATAAAGGCCGGTGGGCTGTGCGGGTTTATGCCAATCAATGCTGCCAGCGAGGTCGTCGCGTGCGCCGGTATCGAGCGTAAGTTCGCCACTCCACCAACCACGCGCAGCGGGCGAGTAGAGCGGAGCGAGAATCGGCACCAGCGAGTCGTTGGTGATGATGGTAGCGGTCGAGTATCGCGAGTTATCCGCGAGGCGCCCAGTCACGCTAACCGATCCATCAGCGCGAACTTCCATGAGACCGTAGCCGCTGCCGCCCGGAAGGGCTGGCGCACCGGCAAGCGACCTGCCGGGGATGATAAACGTGTAGCGTCCCACGATGCCGGGAGCTGCTGGATTTGCGCCACGGTATTCGCCGCGCTGCATGGAGATGGCGCGGCCTCCGATAGTGCCCGTCATGATGACGCGGCCCTGCGCATCAATGCCGAGCGCGAGCGAAACTGGGACGCTGCCGCCTCTCACACTCCAAGTCCCCGTCGCTGTGCCGTCGGTGGCAAATTTCAGCAACCCGCGATACGAGACGCCGTCGAGAATCACGGAACCTGTTCCAGAAAGCCCCCTCGAAAACTTGAACTGCGCTTTGATCCCACTGCCAAGGCCGGAGAAGCTCCAGCCTTGCGCCTGAGCCACTGCGGGATGCACGACTCGCACAACAAAGCTGTCGTTTGCTGTCGCGCCGAAGCTGTCCATGACGCTCGCGCTCACGGTCGTATCGCCAAGCGGGAACGTCGCGCCGCTGAGGTGCGAGAGGACTGGCGTAAGTGCGCCGTCTTCCACATCACTCGCAGTCGCGGAGAAGTTCACCGCCGTCGCGCCGGAAGCCACCACGATGAGCGGTGAAGCGGGCAGCGTGAGTTCGGGTGCCGTGTTGCCGGGCGATGCGATCTCGAAAACGGTGAGCGTGTTCGAGACTTCATTCGTCACGATGAGCAGCGGGAGTCCATTCGGGCTGTCGGCGGCGGGGACTACGATGAGACCTTCTGGGTTCAGGTCGCCGGTGCGCTTGAACGATGTGGTGTAGGTCGGCGCGGCGGGGTTCGTGATGTCAAACATGAGCGTCATACCTGCGCGCTCAAGACCCACGAATGCGTAGATGCGTCCGCCGAGCGTGGCCACAGTCACGCCTTCGGGTTCCACGCCTTTGTTGTCGCTGCGTCCGTCGTCGAAGTTCGCGAAGTGCTGCGAAGTCACGATGAGGTCGAGCATGTCGCCGCTATCAAAGACGATTGCGCCAGCCGCATCGCGGATGGTGAACGAGCGTCCGCCGTACGAGAGGATTTGATCCACGTCGCCGTCGCCATCCGTGTCACCACGAAGACCGAGTGCGTTTGAAACGGTGAGGCGTCCGAGCGATGCCGCATTTTTCAGCGCGGCAGCATTTGGGAATGCGGTCGGGTCGAGCGTGTATCCCGTCGCTGCGCCGACGCTCGTGCTTTCATCCGGCGTGAGGAAGTCGTTCCTGTCGTCGCCTTCGTTTGCCATGACGTAGTAGGTCTGTCCGCCGACGCTGTATGCAGCGATGGCGTCTGGCATGTAGAGGCCGAAGACGGGCTGGCCGACGAGCGGGTTGATCAAATTGACAGCGTTAGGACCGTCGCGGTCGCTGAAGTCCACCCGCAGCGGTGCGAAGTTCTTTTTACCCAGCGCAACAACGCTCGTGAATGTCGCAGTCGCGATGTCGAGAGTCGCCACGGCGTTTGCTTCTTGCAGCGTGACCATCGCCGTGAGGCCGTCTGGCGCGATGGCGATATACTCCGGCTCGAAGTCCCGCGACGGCATGGCGTCGGTGGTGCCGTTGTTGAAAATACGGACGCCTGCGGCTTTCAGCGAAGCAACTTGGGAGTCATACGCCGTGAAGTTTGCAGTCGCGACCGCCGGTGCAGCGAAGCCGCTGGAGATGTCGATGATGCTCACCGTGCCCATCGTCGTATCGGCGGCGACATCGGCGGCAGTGCCGTCAAGTTCCGCTTCGTTGGCGACGAGCAGCTTTGTGCCGTCGGGCGAGAAGGTGATGTTATCCGGCACCGCGCCGACTTGCACCGCGCCGAGCAGTGCGCCCGTCGCGGGGTTCAGGAATACAACGTGGCCGAGTGCGGTCTTAGGCAAATTGATGATCGCCGCTGCGAGCACCGCAGGCTGTGCGCCATTGGCTTTGCGCACGGCGACGGAGCTGATGTCGTTACTCGTGAGGCCCGACACGCCGAGCGTGGCTGGCTCGATGAGCGAGATAAATGTGGGCGTGGCTGGGTTTGTAAGGTCCACGACTTGGATGCCGAGTGCGGAGGACGCAAACGCACGCTTCGACGCGGGATCAAACGCGGGAATCTCCGCGCCACTCAGCGAGACAACGCCTTTCACCGTGGAGGTGACGGTGTTGCTCGGCGGATAGACGAGCGGGATGGTATCATCGTTCGCGATGGTCGCCGTGCCAACGCCAGTGCCGGTGAGCGTGGTCGTGCCAGCGGTGTTTGCGAGACCGGAGAGCGTGACGATAATCGTCTCCGCGCCTTCCACGGTGGTGTCGCCATTCACGGTGAACGTGAGGTTTTGCACACCGCCGCCTGGGGCGAAAGTGAGCGTGCCATTTGCGAGCGGCGCGAAGTCCGTGCCGGAAGTCGCGGTGCCGCCGGTGACGGCGTAGTTCACGGTGAATGCGGCGGTGTTGCCCGCAGTGTTCACGGTGTGCGTGACTGGCAGATTCACGGTGACGGTGCTGCTGTTGCCCTCAGTCACGGTGGCGTTGCCAATGGCGACGTTTGACGTGTAGGCGGGGCCGCTGTTCACGGTGTCGGTGACGCCTTGCGCGATCTGCTGGATGCGGATGTCATTCGCGACCGTCGTGTCCGCTTGATTGTATGCGGTGCCCGGCGTGGCGTGGTTGGAGATCAGGAAATCCTGCATCGCCTTTTGCTCGCCGAGAATGTCTGCCGCAGTGAGGCCGAGGCTTGTGTAAGTGGTCGTCGCGGTGAAATCGAGCGACCTCGTGACGGGCGCGGAGAGCGTGCCATTCGTGAGCAGATAGCGGAAGTTCGTCGCGCCGTTGTTCACCGTCGTGTTCGTCGGCGGGTTGGTGTATTTGATCGGGTAGCTGTCGCCGCCATTCATCGTGAAGCTCAACGCGACGATCTTGATGGTGAGCGGCGCAGTCGCGAGGACCGCACCGTTGCTCACGACGGGCGAGACTACCTGACCGAAGTCATTTACCAGCGCCACCGTCCGCACTTTCTGCCCGGTGGGACGCGCGGAGTCGTAGGAATAACGGACGTTACCCACTTGTGCGTAGCCGCCGTTTTGGTTCGTCGGGCCGGTGCTGAGGCCCGCTGCGAAGTTCAGCACGCCGAGCAATCCTGCTGGCGTCATGTCGCAAACCATGAGTTTGTTGTCGAAGCGAAGCGCATTCTCGATGTCGAGCTGCGAGACGCCGCCCGCTGGTTTGCCGGTGATGAGGTTTTCAAAAGGCGCGACCTTCGTGCCGTCCGCCAGCACAGAGCCGATGGATGCCCGCAGTCCGCCGCCATTTTTCAGCGAGAAGACCGCCGATGTCTGCCCAAGGCCCAGTGCGGCTTTGGCCTTCATTGCGTTTGCGTCGGCGGTGATGTCGCCGAGGTTCACTTCCTGCGTGCGACCGAAGACGCGGTCGCCTTCGAGATACACATTCGAGTAGCCAAAGACGTTGCTGTCCTTCGCGACAACGACTGTGTTTAGCGCATCGGTGATCGCTTTTACCTGCATGGCCATCGGGCTGCCCGCGATGATTGTCGCTGCGCTGTCGCTCGTGCCATAGACGGCTTGGAGCGTGGCTTCATTCGAGGCATACGCGCCGTTCACCGCTGTGCTGAGATTCGGGAGAATGATTTCGCCGTTCGCGTCGAAATCCACGACGAGCCTGCCGAGGTAAGAGTATTCCGTATCTGTCGTGACGATGAGCACCGGCTTCCCGTCTGCACCGACTGTGGAAATCGGATACGTGTCGGCGATGAACGTCGCATCGTGGCCGGGGAACGGCACCGCAGTGTCCGTCGCGTCGCCCATGCGCTCGTGCCCGCCTCCTGCGACCATCACGTCAATTCCCGATACAAGGCCCGCGAGGTCTTTGTTGCGCTGGAGATCATCGAGCTGATCCACCATCACGATTTTATTCACGCCGAGCACGTTCAGCGCATTCACCGCGCCTTGCAGATACGCGGCGACTTCCTGCAAATCGCTCGTCGCGCCGTTTGCGTCGTCTTTCGGAATCGTGCCGTTTGGCGAGGACTTGCTGAGAAGCTCCCACGTCGTCGCGCCGATGAAGCCAATCTTCTGGCCATTGAGCGTCTTCACCGCATACGGGGCGATCTTCGCTTTGATGTCCGTCACTTCCAGTCCCGCGATGGCACCGCCAGTGCCGCCGAGTGTCGTATCCGCGCGTCCGCGCAACGAGCTGTCCGCCGCGAAGTCGAGGTTCGCCGTGATGAGCGGAAACTGTGCACCCGCCCACGGAGCCGCCGGAAACACTGCGCCGGAAAGCACGGGCGAGCCGAGGTCAAATTCATGATTGCCGAGCGCCGACACCGTTGTGCCAAAGATATTCATAATCGCGATGTCGGGCCGTGCGAGCGCCGTCGAGCCGATGGAAGGAATCGCATTCAGCGAAGGGTCCGCACCCGCGATGAGCCAAGGCCCTGGGATGAAACTATCGCCCTCGCCGATGACGACAGTGTTCACGTAATCGTTATCCAAGCGGTCAATCATCGCGCCCATAATCGGCGCTGTCTGAATACCGAGCAGCCCGCTCTCACCATAATAGTGGAGCACTTGCAGCGTGTAATCAGCAGCCTGAGCCGCAGTGCCGAGCGTGAGGATGCACGCAGCGAGTGCGCGCAAAGGTCGTTGTAGTGTGTGGTTGGTTGGTTTCATGGACGTGTTTTTCAAAGCGCGTCCGTGATACCTTGCGCACACCTTCAGACAAAAGGTGGCGAGTGTAATAAACCTGCGGCAGCCATGTGCAGAGCGCGTTTCAAACAAGTGACCGAGAGATTACGAAAGTAACAAACCGCAGACGAATGCGGTGAACACGAGACGATTGTTCCTATTCCCGCGTCGTTTGAGACGAACAAGAAACTTCCCGGCAGTATTGATGTCACAAGACTTCAGGCCGCGAAATTTCCACCCGCGCATCTTCGTGCTCAAAACCAACGCGCCTGCCGTAATCTACACCCGCACCACGCGCTCGTAAATCTGCCTACTGCCCACTGCCAACTCGTCTAAGGCCGCGTGACGCCGATGCGGAGGAAGCGTGCGGGATGAGCGGGATCGCTGAGGAGGTAAAGGTCGCGCACTTCGACACTGCGGGTCGCGCCGGTGCCGGTCTCGGTCACGACTGCGCCCGGAGTGATGACGACGAATGCTGCGCCCGCAGTGCTGCGTGCGAGATCGATCCATGGGCCGCTGACCGAGGCGCCCGCCTGCACAGTCATCGTGATGTCTGTATTCGCGAGCGTGCGCGTAAATGTGAGCGCCAGCTTGCCGCCTGCGGCGATGCTTCGCGGGAGCACAGCGGAAGACGAAACGCTCGGATTTCCGCCGAGCGCGTATTCGAGCCGGGCGACGATGCCGTCGCGATCAAAGTCCGCGAAGTCGCCGGTGATCGCAGCGTTGTTTGCATTTGCGCCGAAATTTGTTGCAAGCCAGTTGTGCCATGCGGTCGGAGTGATGCGCGTCACAACGACATCGTTGCCCGTTCCGCCGGTGTAGCTGATGCGCCACCACTGGCCGTCCTCCAAAAACTCTGCGTCCTGCGGAAGTCCTGCAAAAGTCCCGCTCACGACGGCGCTCCCGGCGTTATCGAGGATGGTAAAAGTCGTGCCCGCCGCGAGGCCGGGCGCGGCGACGATACTGAGCGTGCCGGCGAGCGTGACTGTGTTGGCGGTGCCGGGAAGCTTCACCTGATCGTATTGGGTACCCACAACGGTGCCGTTGATTTCGATTTCCAGCGTGCCGCCAGCGGCGAGCGAATAGTTCCCGGTAATCGGCATGATGCCCGGTGAGTTGCCGGGCGCGTGGATGCCGCCGAGGATCGCGACATCGCCAGTCACCGCGCCGCTGCCTTGGAATATGCCGCCGGTCACAGTCACCGGTCCGCTCAAGCTGCCCGTGAGGCTGAGCCGTCCGGCTGCGACGGTGGTGCTCGCGTGCGTATTCGCGCCCGCCAGCGTGAGCGTGCCGACACCCGCTTTGGTCAGCGCAAACGCGCCGGAAACCGGAGTGCTGATTGTCGTATTTCCGCTGCCGCCGATGGTGGCTGCGGAGGCGAGGACGACGTTGGAAATCTGCACCGTGGCTGCTGTGGCGCTGTTGTTCACCAGTGCGCCGCTGCTGGCGACGCCCGCGCCATTCAGCGTGAGCGGTTCATTCACACCGGTCTGCCCGTTTAGATCGAGCGTGCCGCCCGCCGCGACGGTCGTGCCGCCGACGTTGTTTCCGAGCGCACTCGGATGGCCGAGCTTGAGCGTGCCGAGGCTCACGGTCGTCAGCCCAGAGTAAGTATTCGCGCCCGCGAGTGTCCAGGTGCCGGAATTGTTTTTCGTCACTCCAGGGATGAACGTCCCGCTGCCGTTGCTGATGATTCCAGTCACGAATCCCGTCCCAGCGCCGGAGAGCTGGAGTATGCGCGTGTTCGTGTTCGGCGCTATGTCGCCCTCCAGCGTGAGCGTCCCCGCATTCACGATAATCCGCGTGTCGCCGCCGCCGCCAGCGAGCGTAAAGTTGCCGCGCAGAATGTTGTTGCCGGCCTCGTTGAAGATGGTGCCGTTCACGTTGCTGGTGGTGAATCTGATCGTGTCTGGCAGAACGATGTCGCCGCCGCTGCCGTCGAGACGCAGCTCGCAATTTACCGAGACACCGTAGGTAATCGTGATCGTCTTGGTACTGGCACCGATGGTGGTTCCGAGCGCGGTGCTATTGGTAATCCGAAGTGCGCCGGAAGTGATCGCTACGTTGCCGGTGAAACTGTTGTCCCCGCTGAGGACCACCGTGTCGGAGCCGCTCGGACAGTTGATCGAAACGCTGCCGGTGCCGCTGATGTCATTGGACACGAGCAGCGTGCCCGTGCGGTCAAAGCGCAGCGCGGCGTTGTTGACGATGTCGCCCGCAGGCGTGGTGCCGGTCGAGCCGTCGTTGCCGATTTGCAGCGTGCCGCCGCTGATCGTCGTGTTGCCGAGGTAGGTGTTGCTGCCGGTGAGGATGAGCTTGCTCGTGCCGCTCTTTGTGATCCCGCCCACGCCGCTGATCGCGCCACTCACGAGGTAGGTCGCGGTCCCATTTCCCTGAAAGGTCGTCGTCGCATCGAGCGTGATCGGCGTGCTGACGTTGTAGGTCAGCCCGGTGCCATTTGTGGCGTTCAAATTTACCACGGGTGCGAGCAGCGTTTCCTGGCGGAAGATGAGGGAATTGCCGGCGATGAGGACGGTGCTCGTGCCGGTCGTTGGTCCGGTGCCGCCGAGCGTCAGCACGTTCATCGCGTGGCCGAGCGCGGTGTCGTTGCTGGAAGTGATGGTGCCTGCCGTTAACGTCTGGCCGGTGAAATACTCGATGGTCGAGAAGCGGCTGTTCGGCGGCGTGGCACCACCGCTCCAGTTTGTGCCGGTGCTCCAGAGCAGGCTGCCCGTGGTCGTTGCATTCCAAATGGAAGTGCTCGGCGGTGCGCCGTCCACGATCACGTTGAAAGTCCGCGCTGTCGTCGTCGCGCCGTCATTCGCCGTGAGCGTGACGACTGCCGTGCCGGACGCGCCCGCCGTGGGTGTGACCGTGACGGTGCGCTCGCCGCCGAGCTTCACCGTGCCGCCGAGTTGATCGAAGACCGCCGTGCAAACTGTCGCGTCCACTTTGCTCGTGACGGCGAGGCCGACGGCGTTCGTCGCGGCGGCGAAAGTGATCGCCTGCGCCGTGCCGACCGGCTGCCACGCGCCCGCGACGCCGTTGGTATCGGTCGCGTAAAACGCGGTGAAGTTGCTCCCCGTGCGAACCAGCCGCACCCAGCACGGTGCGGCCACGCCATTAATCGTGGCGTTCACCACGGCGGCGGTGGATTCCGTCGCGCGGTATTGGAAAGTCACGCCGCTGCCCGGCGTCACCGCCACCAGCGCAAAGGGCGAAGTCGTCGTCGTCGAGTTGCGCATCATCACCCCGGCTTTCCCGTCGGTGTGCGTGAAATCCATGCTCGCGACGCGGGCGATCATTTCCTCATCGCCGGTGAAATCCTGCCGCACCCAGCGAAACTCATCGCCTGTCGCCGCGCCAATATCCGCGCCCGCGCCGCCGACGATGAACGTGCCACGATCCTGCGTGAGACTGCCCGCAGCGCCGACTGTGCCGAGGTCGCTGCTCGTCCACGCGGGCGGCGCGGCGCTGATCGCGATGCCGGACACGGGCAGCAGCGCCGTGTTGGACGAAGCCGCCGTGACCGTGACGCTGCGAGCTTCCGTTTCCGCATCCGAGAGCAGAAATGCGAGCGGCGCAGACGCTCCGCTCACCGGCAGGATCACGTCGGAGAACGCGGGCAACGTGGGCGGCTGGTTTGCGCCGGTGACGGTGATCGCCACCGAGCCGCTCGCATTCAGCCCGTGGTAATGCTGCGTGCCCATGTGAGCCATGCCCCAGATTTCCGGACGCCCGCTCAACCCGCTTTGCAGCGTCACATCTTCGAGTTGGCCGTCGAACCACGCAGGCAAGCCGCTCGTGGTAGTCGCCGCCCCGCCGACGCAAAGCGAAGTCGTCTGGTTCAAATCCATCGTCACCGACGCGACGGTGCCGTAAGCGAAGCCATCCACGTAGATCGCGAGCGTGCCGATGTTCGTTCCCGTACGGTCGTAGGTCAGCGTGACGTGATGCCATGTGCCTATCGGAATCGCAGGCCCCACGGCTTCCTTCTCCAGTCCAGCCGCGCCGTATTTGCCGACCTTCAGCGTGTCGCTGTTCGCGGGGAAATAGAGCTGCAGTTCCTCGTCCGGGCCGAAGCCGTCGCCGTTGCCGAGATGGAAAATGATGTCGTCCGTGTCACGGCTCACGCGCTTGAACCAAGCCGAGAAGTTCCAGTCCGCGTCGTTGTAATTTAGGTCCGTGCTGACGAGCGCTCGCCGGATGCGTGCTGCGCCGGTGGTCGCTTCGGTGAGGCTGAGGGATTTTTTGGCATAGGGCGCCATCGCTGCGGGCACGCCGCTCGCGTAGGCATACTCGCCGCCAGAGCCGGCGGTTTCGAGCGTGCCGGTGCGGTTGAAGTTGGAGATGTCGGTGGACTTCGCATCGGTCGAGACATCCGGCGCTTCAAAGTCATAGAGAAAGAGCATCCGCGAACTGAGCGAACGGTCGCGTGCGACAACCTGAAACGACGCCGGGCCATGATAATCCGGCGCGGGCGTAAAGCGTGCAGTGTAGCCGTCTGCAAGCAGGGCTACGGTTCCGGCGCGAACCCGCGAAAGCTCAAAAGCGATGCTATCGTCAGCGTTCAGGTCGTCGGTGACGAGCGTGCGCAGGTCAATGTCGAGCGGCGTGTTTTCCGCCACGGTCTTGCCGGTGAGATTGGAAAGCACGGGCTTCGCATTCACCGTCACCGGATAGACGTAGCTCGCCGTGCCGCCTTCGGGATCGGTCGCGGTGATCGTGATGTTCACCGGCCCGCTCACCGTGCTCCCGGCAGCGACCGTCACCGTCCGCACCGTGGTGCCGATGGTGCCAAACGTGATGCTCGCATTCGGAATGATCGCGGTGTTCGACGAAGTGCCCGTGAGCGTCAGCGAAGTCACCGGCGTGTCGGAGTCGCTCACCGGCACGATCACCGCTCCAGTGTTGGAGCCTTGATCGAGCAATCCCGCTTTCATCGTGCCGAAGTACGGCAAGCCGGGCGGCACGGTGAAATTGATGTTCTGCTTGTTTGGTCCCACCACCACGGGGTTCGTGAAAGACGGCTGGATGGTCAGTCCGGCCTTCGTCGCTGTCACCGTATAGCTGCCCGCAGCCAGACCGGTGATCGCGAAATAGCCTTCCGAGTCCGTGGTGTCTTTGTGCGTCGAGGCCGCGCGGACTTCAGCGTTTTCCACCGGCGTGCCAGCCGTCGTCGTGATCACGCCCTGGATGAAAAAGGTGCTGCTCGTGCCGACCTGCACGAGGAGCTGCCCGGTGGTCGTCATCCCCTTCTTGTCCGTGACGTAACAGCGCACCGTTTTCGTCCCCGTCGCGCTCCAGCTCTTGGAAGCAGTCGCGCTGTTGTTGGCCGTCCAAGTCCCATCGCCCCAATCCCAGTAATAGCCGAGTGAATCGCCATCCGGGTCGCTCGCAGTAGCGGTGAAAGTCACGCTCGTGTTCACCGCCGGATTTACGTTTGTCGCCGTCACCGCAACCGTCGGCTTGCTGTTACCGGTGAAGGCACCGCGATTCACCGTCACATCAATCCACGCCACACCATTCGCATCCGTACCGCGCAGCACCGGCGTGATGTGGATGCCCGCTGCCGTGTCGGAAAAAGTGCGCCCGATCAGCACCGGGCAGTCGTCCTTGCTGCTCGTGCCGGGCGTCCAGTCCAGCAGCAAGGGAGCCATGTTGCTGATGTTCACGTTGCCCCAATTCAGCA
>JANMLS010000434.1:0-7897 GCA_031372675.1 Verrucomicrobiaceae bacterium | reverse complement strand
CATCCTCGTCGAAGAATCCTGCGAGCAAACCGTTCTCGCCGTGAGAAATCACCTCGCGTACTGGCGGTGTGTCGCTTCCGAGAACAGTGCATCCACACGACAGCGCGTTGAGCATCGACCAACTCAATACAAAAGGAACGGTAAGATAAATATGGAGATCCGAAAGGCTGAGAACATTCACCAGTTCAGGGGCCGACAAAGTCCCGGGAAAGATGAAACGATCGGGATCGATCCCGCCTTTTGCAAGAATCTGTTCCTTCAAGGTCATTCCGCCTGTGTGCGCGGAATCGTTGCCGTAGCACACGCGATCCTGCCCTACTATGATGAAGACCGTGTCGCGCCGCTCGGCGGCGATACGTTTTGCGACACGCATAAATACATCGAATCCGCGCATCGCCTCGAAGCCCCGCGAAACGTAAGTCACCACGCGCACACCGTGCGGGATTGTGTGGCCTGCCACGCTACGGACCGGCTCCGGATTGCGCCGCCACGAAGTCGTGTCAATTCCGTCAAAAATCGTCCCGATTTTATGGTGATACTCCGCAGGAAATTGCGAACGCTGCCACCGCGTCGGCGAATATCCGGCGGCGCACGTATTTAGATCGAGAAGCAGCATTGCGTTGCGCGCCCTAGCCCGCAGCGCCGCCAGTTCGGTGGAGGGGAAATCCGGACGGAAATCCATGTCAGTTCCGTGCGGATGATAGAACCACTCGAAATAATTGATGATTGGGCAATCATACAGCTCCGGCAGGAAAGCCGTACTGCCGAAGCCGCTGTGACCGACAATTAAGTCCGGCTTCAATTCGGGGGGCCTCTTTAGCACCTCAAAGACTCCCTGCGAGTGCGCCACAAAGTTCTCAAAAGAGCGCGCACAAAAATGCGTCTCCTCCCGTGCACCGCCGAGCGGTTTATAGTGCAGGCGCCTGATCCCGCCAAAGTCGGCGTTTGGCAACTCGGATACATATGTCGCCTTCCATCCACGCCGCTCCACAAGCCAGCGCGCAAGATGTCCGAATTGTGCCGGGAAATTCTTGTGAACGAAAAGGACATGCATGGGCTGCAATTGCGATGATTTCGACGACGAGCCGGCTCCCGCCCCGCCTACATCGCCAGAAAGTTTTGCAGCAGGCGTTTACCTTCGAGCGTGAGGATGCTTTCGGGGTGAAACTGGACGCCGTGGATTGGCAACTCGCGGTGCCGGAGGCCCATGATTTCGCCTTCTTTTGTCTCCGCAGAAATCTCCAGACACGCGGGAAACGTCTCCCGTTTCACAAGCAAGGAATGGTATCGCGTCGCTTCGAATGGTGAGGCAATGCCAGCAAACACACCTTTTCCATCGTGAAGAATGGGCGATGTTTTGCCGTGCATGAGCCGCCCTGCGCGGACGACTTCTCCGCCAAAAACGTGCCCGATGCTTTGGTGCCCCAGACATACACCGAGCAGCGGAGTCGAGCCGCCAAAGCGACGGATCACATCGCACGAAATACCGGCTTCATTCGGCGTGCAGGGGCCGGGGGAAATGCAGATGCGCTCCGGCTTCAGCGCGGCGATTTCGTCGAGCGTGATCTCGTCGTTGCGCTTCACAAGCAGTTCCGCGCCCAGCTCGCCGAAGTATTGGACGAGGTTGTAGGTGAATGAGTCGTAGTTATCGATGACGAGCAGCATGGCAGTCGCGGGACCGTGCGCCAGTGCGCCTTCAAACGCAATACTGCACCCTCGAAATAGCTGACGGAATTACAAACCGGGCACTTTCGCGTAGCCGACAAATCGTGAGCTGCTTCCGGCTTTTGGAAGCGTGAAATCGAAGACACTCACTCCATCGCGCTTGATGCCACGGTATCTGCGGCCATCGCTGGCACCGGCCATCACGGGTGCGCCTGTGGATTTTTCGCGGCCCAGATAAACCATGACGTGGGAGATGGGCGGATTGCGTTTCACATCGTACGTGCCTTCCCAAAACAGCAAATCGCCGGGGCGAAGTCCGCGAAGTTGCGGATCATTCAGATCGCTCGTGCTGCTCTGCCGCAGTGTGCCGTGGGCTTGCGCCCAAAGATAAATGGAACTCGCATCGCGGGGCGGATTTTTCAGCCCCATGTAGCGGAGGAGGAAATGGATCGTCCCGCTGCAATCCATGCCGCCATTTGCAGGATCGGCGGAACCGAAGCGGTAAGTAAGGCGGCATTTCGTAAGATGGAGCGCACCTTTGATGAACTTCTGCGCCATCGCTGACTGCGCGGAGAAATCCGCAAGGTCCGCCGCGTCCAGCGTGGCTTGTGCGCCGGTCTGCGCAGGCTTGGAGCGATCTCCACTGCCATCGTCATCAAATGATTTCTTTGCACTACTCCGCGTTGGCGCAGGTCGCGTTGTCTTTGGTGCGGCGGCGACAGTCAGCGATGCGGCGATGAGTAGGGATGTAGCTTTGAAAAACACGCTGCGAGTTAGTGCGATGCGGCACGTAGCAGCAAGATTCCTTTCCGCAAAGCCGGTTGCATCGCCCGGATAAAACTGCCATTTGCGCGAGTCGCCCAAACGAAAAACTTACGCCCGATGCAGAACCTAAAACAGACCAAGATGAACCTTCTCCTGATTCTCGGTCTTGGGCTGCTAGTCTTGATTTGGCAGACTCAGAACAATTCCAAACTCACCGTATACTGCGCACACGACGCAGCTTTTGCCGAGGAAGTGCTGCGAGAATTTGAGCGCAAGGAGGGAATCAAAGTGGAGGTGAAATTTGACTCCGAAGCCACTAAATCGCTGGGCCTCGTGGAGCGAATCATCCGCGAGAAAGACCACCCGCAGTGCGATGTATTCTGGAACAACGAAATGCTCGGCACGCTCGATCTGGCGAAGCGCGGACTGCTGCTGGAATACAAAGGCAAAGGCTGGGAGCGAATGCCTGCGCAGTGGCGCGACGATGCCGGGCTGTGGGCTGGTTTTGGCGGAAGACTGCGGATGAAAATCATGAACACCGGGCGGACGGAGCACCATGATCCTACGGCGGGAAATGCCGTGCATTTCGCAATCGCGAAACCGCTCTACGGCACCACGCTCACGCATTTCACTGCGCTGTGGAGTATTTTTGGGCCGGAGAAAATGAGGGCGTGGCACTCGGAGATTCGTGCGAGTGGAGTGCAAATCGTGAATGGAAACGCTGTCGTGCGCGATCTCGTGGCGTCTGGAACTTTGCACGCAGGCTGGACGGATTCGGACGACTTCTTTGATGCGAATGCTGCCGGAAAACCCGTCCACGCAGTGCCCGTGGTTTTGGGAAACGGAGCAGCGATTTGCATCCCAAATACCGTCGCGATTTTGAAAGGAGCGAATCGGCCAGACCATGCACGCAAGCTCGTTGATTACTTGCTCTCAGCCCAAACGGAGGTCGCACTTGCAAAGTCGAGAGCGCGGCAGATTCCGCTCGGTCCACTCACCGACGAGCAACGTGCCTCACTGCCTGCGGAGGTGCGCGAGTGGATGCGGGCTGCGGAAAAGAGCGTGCCATTGAAAGCGATGCTCGACGCCCGCAATGCGTGCCTCGATTGGCTCCGGGGGGAATACGTCAAATGAGCATCACGGAGATCACCCTGCTTGGCGCGATGCGCGCTGGTTGTGTCGCGCTGCTCGCTTGTATTGCTGCGGCTCGGACGAGTCGCACGGCTTTCCCCGCTCAAGCTGTGTGGCTGCTCATCGCCGCCTTTATGATGCCGCCAATTCTGACGGGTTATCATGTCGCGACAACGCGAGCGGACGCGATTGGCTGGATGGCCGAAGCGCAATTCAGCGTGCTGCTTTTTGTGCGAGTCCTGCCGCTTGCGATGATTCTCGCGTGGCTGTGGCCTCGAAGCGACTCCACCGAAAGCAGCCATGCGTATGCCTTGATGCAGCGTGATTCCGTGAGCAGTCGTGTGACGTGGCGGATTCGCGGCTGGTGGATGGAATCCGGCGGGATTTTCTGCGCGGTGTTTCTTGTGGCGTTTCAGGAGTTCGACCTCGCGGCCTGCATGAATGCGCGGACGTGGACCATCGCCATCTTCGATGCGCAGGCCGGCGGTCTTGCGCTCTCTGACTCGCTTCGGCTGATGGTGATGCCGCTCTTAGTCGAGGTGGCTTTGATGACTGTGCTTTTTGCGCGGTGGAAAGCGGCGAAGAAAACAGATTGCCGTGAATCCAAAATGGCGCGTCGAATGTCGCTGCCATCTATCCTACTGCTCGCTGCGTGTTGCGTCCCATTTCTTGCGCCAATTATGGCAGTTCACGATGGTTGGAGCGGGCTTTCCGCGCTGCGGGAGTTTGCACTCATCCGCGAAGTGGGGAATTCGTTCGCGCTCGCGCTCGTCGCCTCCGTTTCCGCTTGGCTACTTGCGGAATGGGCGATCCAAAGCAGCGTGCGCATTGCCATAGTCGCGCTACCGGGAATGCTCGGCACGTTGATTCTCTCGCTGCTTGTCCTTGCGCTTTTTCAAGTGCCGCCGCTCCACTTTCTACGAGGAACTCCCCTGCCCGTCCTCGTCGCGATGATTCTTGGTTTGATGCCAGCCGCGCTTTTTCTCCGCGCCATGATTCGTAGAAGTTCGCGCACAGAATCCGTCTTCTCAGCGGAGACGATGGGCGAAAAAAGCATACACTGGGAGCTTGCGGGGCGCCCTGCATTGCTCGCGGGCGGGCTGCTTTTTTTGCAGGCTTACGGCGAGTTCACGGCAAATTCCCTGCTCGCGCCGCCATCACTTACTTCGGCATTCTCGCGCATCTTCAACCTCATGCACTACGGACGCACGGAAACCTTGAGCGCGCTCCTGCTCGCCACGCTGTCATTGCCGCTCATTGCTTTCTCCGTCGTGTTTTTCGCAGCCCGCTTCCATGTCTCACACAAACGCTGAACCCGTCTGGAAACTAAATGGCCTGCGGCTCGGCGAGCGACTGCGCATTGATGCACTCGAAATATCCGCTGGAAGCACCGCAGTCATCGGATGCTCCGGCGCGGGGAAAACTTCGCTGCTAAACATCCTCGCCGGATTTGAAAAATCCACGCACGGCGATGTGCAGCATCCGCAGCGCGTCGCGTGGGTGCCGCAGTCGCACGGGCTTTGGCAGCAGTCGTCCGCTCGCGAGCATCTTACGCTCGTCGGCGCTTCATCCTCTCGCGCAGATGAGCTGCTCGCTGCGTTTGATCTCGCAGAACTTGCAGACGTCCGACCCGGCTCATTGAGCGAAGGCGAAGCGGCGCGGCTTGCGGTGGCGCGGGCGATTGCAACGGATTTGCCCGCACTGGTGCTTGATGAGCCGCTCACGCATGTCGATCCCTCTCGTGTTGAAAAATACCGCCACATCCTCCGCAAACATGCCGCAGGTCGTGCGGTAGTCTTCTCCACGCACCAGCCGCAAGAAGTGCTCACGGAAGCTGCGCGAGTGATTTGCCTCGCGGCGGGCGAGGTAGTTTTTCATGGCGATGTCTCCGCGCTTTATGAGCGTCCGCCTTCCGAGGAACTCATGAACCAACTTGGCCCCGGCAATTGGATGGAAGCTGGAAATCCGTGGCTGCCAGAAGGCGTGGTGCGCCCCGAACAGCTTGTAATGGAGCCTGCGGAAGCCGGGCACACCGTGCGCGGATGCAGCTTTGCAGGAGCCGTCGCCGCGACCGAACTTTGCGCTGACTCCGGCGCGGTGCGGACGTTTTTTCACCGCCCTCCTCGCGCACTGAAAAAGGGAACGCGCGTCGTGCTTCGCGCACTTGGGTTGTTGATCGCATTCATCATCGCAGCGTGCGGCAAAAGCACAGACACGCCTGCGATTCCGGTGAAATCCTGGCGTGCGTGGATGCTCCCGCCGGAAGGCGCTGTGCAGCCCACTCCGCGCTCGATGACCACCGGGCCAAACAACCAACTCGCCGTCCTCGACACCAGCGGGCGCGTTCTTGTTTTCGATGAAAATGGCGCACTGCTCCGCCAATGGAAAATGCTCGATGTCCAATTCGGAAGACCCGAAGGCATCGTGTGGTTGAACGACAACACACTCGTCGTTTGCGACACACACTATCACCGCCTCGTGTGGTTCACACAGGACGGGAAATTGATCCGCACCGTCGGCAAACGCGGCGATGGTGCTGGCGAATTTTACTTCCCCGTCGGCATCACCAAAGACCCCGCAGAGAACCTCTACGTCTGCGAATACGGCGGCAACGACCGCATCCAAGTCTTCGATAAAAACGGAGTCTTCCTCCGCAAATTCGGAAGCGCGGGAACCGGGCCGGGACAGTTTCAAAGACCGAGCGGCCTCGCATGGCACGACCACCGCCTCTACATCGCCGACGCTGTGAACAACCGCATCCACATCTTCAAGGAAGACGGCACATTTGAAGGACTCCTCGGCACGCTCGATCTGAATCTCCCCTACGACATCACCCTCGCCGCAGACGGCGCATTTTACATCATCGAGTACGGCGCAGGCCGCATCACAAAGACCAGCACCGACGGCAAACTCCTTGGCCGCTACGGCACCAGCGGCACTGGCGAGGGAAACTTCGCAACTCCGTGGGGCCTCGCCGTGGACAGCAAAATGCGCATCCACATCGCCGACACAAAAAACCGCCGCATCGTCACGCTGGGGCTGTAATTTTTCTCATCCAACTATTGATTGTCCACACGCTGCGATTCGTGGCTGAATGAGTGACAATTCTCCAGCCGCCGTGTCGCAGGTTTCTCATTTATTTCGCAGTTTGTTTCCTCCTGCCCGGCGGCGGGTGTCGGCGCTTTCGATGCTGCCGCTTCTCGTGTTTTTTGCGGTGGTGAGTGGTGTTGTTATTGGTTGCGAGTGGCTGGGGGTGGTGCGGTTTACTTGGAAGCCTGCGTTTTTGCTGCTGCTGGCTGCGCCCTGGATTTGGTGGTTGAGTTTTGCGGGATGGAGCGGGCTTTCGGGAGTTCGTGCGCAGGTGGCGCTGGCGGTGCGGTTGCTTTTGCTGGCGGTGTTTGTGGGGCTGCTTGCGGAGCCGCGTGCGGTGCGGAAGTCGGACAATCTTTCGCTGGTGTATGTGGTGGATGTGTCGGACTCGATGGGGGAAAAAGTTTCCGACAAATCGCTGGAGTGGATGCTGAGGACAGTGGCGCAAAAGCCGCAGAAGGATGAGGCCGGGCTGGTGGTTTTTGGGCGTCAGGCGGCGGTGGAGTTGCCGCCGAGACAGACGTTTCCTTTTGAGACGATCAACTCCCGCGTGGACCGCGCAGGCTCGGATATTGCAAAGGGGCTGGGCCTCGCGGCGGCGATCTTGCCGGAGGGAAATGAGGGGCGCATCGTGCTGATTTCGGATGGGAATGCGACGGAGGGAAATATCAGCCCTGCGCTGGACGAGCTGAAGTCGCGCGGGATTGCGGTGGATGTGGTGCCGGTGAATTTCAATTTCCCGAAGGAAGTCTGGCTGGAGCGGCTGGACCTTCCGCGTGCGGTGAAACAAGGCGAGGTCTTCGACGCCACGGTGCTGCTCAATTCGCTCACGCCGGGGAAAGGCAAGCTGCGCATCGCGGAAAACGGGCAGGCTATTTTTGAAAAAGAAGTGGAGTTTTCTGCGGGGAAAAATCGCTTCACGCTACCGCTGCCGCAGCGCGGGCCGGGGTATTATGAATATGCGGCAACCATCGAAGTGCCGAAGGGCGAGGACGGCTGGACGGAAAATAATCTCGCGATGGGCGATCTGTATTTGAAGGGCGAGGGAAAGGTGCTCGTGATCACGGATGCTCGCGGTGATTCGCGGGAGTGGGAGCCGCTGGTGGCCGCGCTGAAAAAGGCGGGTCGCATCGTGCAAGTGCGGATGAGCTATGAAGTGCCACGCGATGCGCTTTCACTGCTGCCATACGATTTGATCATCATCCCGAATGCGCCTGCGGATGGCTTCGATGCGATGCAGATGACG
>JANMLS010000430.1:0-7080 GCA_031372675.1 Verrucomicrobiaceae bacterium | reverse complement strand
GTCGCGACTTCGGCAAATTCAAGGTCGGCCTCGCCGGTGATGGTGTGGTCTGCAAGCTCTACGAGCGGTTGGCCGTTTGTTTCGTAGGAGACTTCCGGCCCGCCGATGACGATGCGGATTTGCGGCGCGACACGCTTGATTGCGGAGACGACTTCCTGCGTCTCCACGGTGTTCCAAATATACACACCGAAGCCCACGATTTTTGGCTGCATCGCGAGGATGCGCTCGGCGATTTCCAGCGGGCGCTGATTGATGTCGAACTCCGCAATGACCGCACGCTCCGCGAGTGCTCCGAGATTCGCCATCAAGTAACGAAGGCCGAACGAAGCGTGGATGTATTTAGCGTTGAGAGTCGCCAGAACGATGTCGGGCATGGGTGATTGTGGCGGTTGCAGGTTAGAAGGCGTCGGTTGTGTTTGGCGGCTGTGATCGGTGATCGGTGATCAGTAATCAGTGATCGGTCGCAAGCGAGTTGGCGACACGCTTGCGCTTGCGACCAATCACTGTTCACAGATCACATTACCGAAAGCACCACCAACCCTCTCACACGAACAGTCTCGCAGGCTAGTCCCATATAAACTTCTTCAATCGCAACTCCTTCACCTTCGCCTTCGCCTCCGCCGCTCGTGAGCCGGGGATTTTGCTGATCTTTTCGTAGATGCCAAATGCGCTGCGCCAGCTTCCCTGCGCTTCCAGCAATCCCGCCGCCTCGAAGCTGGCTCTGTAGAGCCAGAAAGTTTCCTTCGCGCCTGCTGCGGCTTGATCGAGCAGGCGCGAGAAAAGCACCAGTGCCTCCTGCTGCCGCCCAAGCTGCATGAGCACGCGGCCTTGTTTATAGACTGCCTGATTATGCCACTCCGCACCGGCTTCCTCGATGGCTGCAAGCTGCGTGTATGAGGCAAGTGCTGCGCCGAGTTTCTCCGGCGAGTCTTTCGCGATTTTCACGAGGTTATCGCCCTTTGCGCAGAGTGTGGCGTAGCGCAATTCAGCGGGCACCGGTGGCTGCGCATCGAGGATGGTTTGGAAAATCACCGTCCCATCTTTTTCGAGCTGGTCCTGAATGATACCCTGCTGAAACAGCGCGTGGTAGCGCAGCGGTCCTTTGCGCTCCACGACTTGTGTGAAAAGCCCGACAGCCCGGTCTGCGCTGCCTGCGCCCATGAGCTTCGAGGCGCATTGGCCCGCGAGAAAGAGCGCGGTTTCCGCGTAGCTGCCGTCCGGCTTTTCTTTTGCCAGCGTCTCGAACTGAGTCTGCGCGTTTGGGAAATCCTGCTCGTGAAAATAAATCTGCCCCAGCTTCATGCGCACATCGGAAAGCAGGGATGATTGCGGAAGCTCCGCGATGAACGCATGGGCGAGCGATTTCACTTTCTCCACATCGCGAGGGCGGGCGGCATCGGCGGCGAAAATCTCGGCGTATCGGTTCCGTTCAAGCTGCCCGCCGGAAGCATCGGAAGCCTCTGCCAGCCTGGCTTCGGCAAGCCCGGTGTTGGCGAGCACGAGCATCCCGGCGGTAAGATGAATCTCCGCCAAAGCCAGCCGCGCCTCACCGGAGCGAGGGTGCGACGGGTAATCCGCGAGAAACGCGCGGATCGCATTTGGCGCACCCGCGCCGCCTTCGCGCGCCTGCATGAAGCCCGACTCCAGCAGCAACTCGCCAGCGAGCGCATCGGCTCCGTAGCTGCTTGTGAACTCGGCAAACTGGGACTGGAAGCCAGCGAGATTTTTCTGAGCAAGCTCCGCGAGCGCGGCGTTAAAAGCGGCGCTTTTCTGCATCTTCGGCGAGTGCTCGGCGGCGAGGCGAAAGTAGGTAGTCGCGAGCGAGGAGTCGCCTTTTTGAAATGCGACAAGCCCCATCCGCATCTCCAAATGCGCCGAGCGCTCGCGGCTTGTGGAGCTGCGTTGCGCGGCTTCCAGCGCGGCCAGCGCAGCTTCGCTTTGCCCTGCAAGGACGGCCAGTTCCGCCTGCATTTCGTGGATGTAGGTCGTCAGCCGGTCATCGGGGAAAAAGGTGAGGAATTGCTCGATGGAGGTAGGCGCAAGCGGGCGGCGGGCTTTTTCGCGGACCTGCATTTTGCAGATGTAAAACTGCGCGAGCACTGCGCGGCGGCGGGTCGCGCCCTCGCGTTCGCGGGCCATTTTATGCAGCTCCGTCTCGCGCGGGCTACGGTCGCGGGCATTGATTTGATCGAGCCGTCGAAAGACCATCTCGATGGCGGGATTGTCCGGGTGTTTCCAAAGAAAAGTCTCCAGCGCACGGGCGGCGGCCTCGGAGCCTTGATTGCCGATTTTCAAGCGAGCCTCGGTCGCTGCCAGCGCAATCGCGGCATGGAGGTTTGGCGAAAGTCCCTCCGGCTCCGCGACGATCCGCTCCAGCGCGTCGAGTGCTTCCTGCCATTTTGTCGTGGGTTCCGCCTGTGACTGCCGCGCTGCCGATTCCAGCAGGACGCGGGTTTTCGCATAGTCGCGCCACTTCCCGTCAGCCACGCTTTCGGGGTTTGCGGTGGCGAGCAGCGCGTCGGCTTCCTTGAGCCTGCCAAGCTCCGCGAGCAGCCCAGCCTGCCGCAGCTTCACGGCGACGGGCGCGGCTCCGGCGGCGGCCCGCTTTTCCAAAGCGACCACCGCTTCCGGCGTGCGACCGAGTACGTGCAAAGCCTCCGCCCGCCCGATGGCCACGGAAAGCGGAGCACCCTTCGCATCGCCCAGCTCCTCGTACCCGGCCAGCGCCTCCGCCCAGCGCCCATCGGCGGCAAGCGCGTGTGCGCGGAGGATGGCGGCGTCTTTGCCCTGCGAGTTCTCCAGCGATTTGAGGGCATCCGCAGCTTTGCCCACGCGCAGCATGGCTTCGGCTTGCAGCAGCAGCGCGTCATCGCGGAGTGCGGCGGGGAAATCCGGCTTGCTCAAAGCGAGCGACATCTCCGCCAGCGCGACCTCAGGAATCCGCGCCTCCAGCGCCCGCCGAGCGGAATCCAGCGCAGGATGCGCCGCCCACATCGTCCCTGCAAACACGAGGCTGAAAACGGGAATTTGGAATATCAATTTCACGGCCCGACTTCATAACGCCCCATCCGCCCGCCGTCCATATTCAGCACAAGAAAAGCACGACCGCCGCACAAGGGCGCTCCCGGAAATTTGATTTTCCAGCAATGGTATCGGCTACAAAAAGTTGAACCGCTTTAGTGAGCAAGAAATTCGCCGCCGCCTGCTTCACGAAATGCAAACTATGGTCGTGTGATTACCACGATACTCTGGCTGTGGTCTGAATATGTGACTCTCGCCGCGATCTGTCCTGTTGCATTTACGCTCCGTGTTTGTGCTCGCGATTTTTGCAAATTTCCCAGAATGGCTAAATTCCTGACTGTTTTGCTGCCTATTTTCTGGCCCTCGATGAGCAGTAGTTCGGCATAGCCATTTGAGTTCGCGCCCCAAAGCCCCATATCGCTGCTGGGTGCAATACGGGCAAAGCCAGATTTCATCGTGGCGACAAAAACCGGCGCACCGTTTTCGCCGCCGGATAATGCCAGTGTGGTGAATGAACTAAACCTTCCGCCGACGCGCGGCACATTCGAGCCTTCGCGAGTGAGTAAATGGGAACTATCGTCACCTTTTTTCCACCATACACCCGTATCATTCAGGGTAGTCACATTGGTGCCTATGACTGTTGCAATAACCGCAGTCCCGGCGTTGGGCGCGTTGGTGTAGGCTTTGAATGAATCAAAAATCAGCGTCGGCTCCGGGCGGCTGCCTTTTGCGAATGCGCGGATGAGTTCGCCATCCCACGCGAAAAGAGCGGTGTCATTTGCTGATGTGACAAGTCCAAAGCCACGGATCAGTTTCGACAAAAAAGCAGCGCCATTTATCGGTCCAAATGTATCGAACCTCGCGCCAAAAATACCCCATGGCGCAAGTGCATCCGTGGCTGCGACTTCTCGGTAACCAGTAGGCGTGAATGCGAGTACCGCCTGCGTTTTATCAGTGAATGTTGCCCGGACAAACACTTCGTCGGTATCTGGCGTATGGCCCTGTGCTCGCGTGGATGGACTCACTTGTAAAGTGTCGAATAAATGGACGGTCTTGTTCCCTTTGATAAAGGACAGGACATCGCCCTCGCTCAATGCGAGCTTTGTTTCGGAGGGAGTGGAAAACCAGAGACCTTTGTCTTGATTCTGTGGGCGTCCTCGCAGGCTTGCGGTGAAAGCAATCCACTCATCTGTAAAATGCGTAGCAATGATCGCCTTCCAAATCGCCCCGGAAGCACCGGGGGCCACAGCTCCGGCACGCGCGATCCGCGCAACTGTGCCGCCGCGATTTGAATATAATCCCTCCTCCGCTCCGCCAGTCTCCGTCGCGAAAAAAGCGACCTCGCCTAGATTGTTCAGCAATGGCTCACCAACTTTTACAAAACTGCTGCCTTTGTCCTGAGCGATGATCCCGTCAGCTACAATCGCGTTCACCGTGCCTGTCTGCGTCGCAATTCGCGCGAGGAATGCAATTTTGCCAGCGTTGTTGATGCTTGGCACGCTGAAGGTCCGAAATGTCCCGATGCCGTACGCATCATCCGAAGAAGATGCGATGATCTCTGGCGCGGGAGGCATGGATTTATCGATCACAAAAGAATCATCCACCGATCCAGTCGTGCTCACAAATTTCACCTCCAGACGTTCAGCGTGAATATCCAATACGACAGAACCGAGGCGACGGAACGACCTTTGCATCGCGGGATGAGCTTCGGGCACTTCATCGGTGCCAACCACAGAACTCGCAGTGCCGGCCACAACGTATGCAGCACCTTGGCGGGGCACGATATTCGGTGGTTTTCGATACACATCCGGCTCGTAGTTCAGGATCGAGTTCGTCTGTAGCGAATTTGCAAGGCCGTAGTGTTCATTGATTAATTTTGAACGCTCGTATGCGTGGCTATGCCCGCAGAGCACAAGGTCCACGCCTGCGTCTTCGAGTATTGGGACGATATTTTCCCGCATCGCTCGCATCGCCAAATCTGAATCTGAATCGTGACTGGTCTTCGAGTAAGGCGCGTGGTGCCAGAACGCCACCAGCCACTTTTTACGTGCTCCTGCGAGGTCCGCGCGAAGCCACCGCGCCATCGCATCATTTGGATTCGGGGATGATGTCATGGAGTCCAGACAGACAAAATGCACGTCGCCGTAGTCGAACGAATAATAGCGCTCCGTCCCCGATGGAGTCCCTCCGCATTCACCCCGAGTCGGTAAGGAAAAAATATCAGTGTAAGCGATTTGCTTTGAGGGGTCGCGTGACTGATCGGTGTCGTGATTTCCGATTGATGGCCACAGAACTGTGTTACGCAACTGCGCCGCGAATCGCTCAAACACTGCGCTTTGATATTCTGCGTCCGTCCCCCGTTGATAAGCATTGTCTCCCAGCATCAACATTGCATCTACCGATGCGCTTCCATTGAACGCCATAAAGCCATCGCGCACAGCCGCCGCACCGCTACTGCCGGAATCTCCCAAAACCCAGACACGCACGGACTTCGTTGCACTGGAAACTGGCGGCGTTTTGAAAAAATACTCCGGTCCTTGTTCGTTCACTACAGACGGCGTCCCGATGGAGTAATAGTAAGTCGTATCAGGCTTTAGCCCTGAGATATGAACCGTGTGGTCCACTGTCACAGCGGAACTTGTAGCCCGCTTCGTCAACATCAACGGATCAGTTCCATAGCGCACTTCCCCTTTTGAAGCAGTCACTGACCGCCACTGCACAGTCATCCTCGTTGCACCACCGCTTTGGAGATACGGCCCGCGCACCGCAGCCCACACATCCTCGCTCCCAAAAATCAGGAACAACAAACAAAGAAACCCAGTGAAGTAGCTTATATTTCTCATCGTGCGCATTTCTTTTATTTGAAATCACCGGCGCTCGTCGAAGCCGCGTCGCTTGAACTTCCGCGCTTTGGGGAACTTCGCCTCCACGCCGGAGCGCAAGCGGCTCAACGTCACCAGGACTTCCAAAACTGTGTCCGTCTTCTCCGGGAACATCTCCCGCAGGACGCTCCATGCCTCGATAGATCGGTCCAGCGAAATCAACGCCACCTTCGCCGTCCCATCCGCATCGCGCTCGGCGGCAAACTCCTCGTTTTCCTGCTCCTCCACCAGCGAGCTAAATGCGCGGCCCAGCTTCACAAAAATGAAATGCTGATACCAGCGGATGATCTCCACACAATCGTTGAGCCGCACCAGATCGCCCTTCGCATTCGCCACCGACACCTCGCCGGATTCCACGCGCCGCTCCAAATCCTGCACGCGCTCCAGCGGCAGACGCAGCTCATTATTAAACCATTCATCCACCATGTGTGCATAAGTCAGCGCGAGTTTTGTTTCCTTTTGCCCGATGGCGCGGGCGCGGCGCTCGACGTGTTTTTCCCGCGCGTCGGCGGCCTCGATAGATTTCAAATCCGCCGTGCTGGATAGCTTCGAGAGCGACTTGTTCAGCGTCTTTTGTGCATCGGCATAAATGCGCTTCAGCGTGTCCCAGAACTTCTGGTTGCTCATATCGCGAGCCTCCGGGTCATCGCCGAAGTAGCGCTCATTCACCGCAAAATTATAGCAGCGATGCGAAAACTCACACCGCTCGCACCACCGGTCGCAGTAGTTATTGATGCCGGCGATAAAGTGCGGATCATCCGGGTCGAGAATGCGCTTGGGCGGCGTGCGAGTCTTTTTCGGGGCAGACTTCTTAACGGATTTGCGAGCGCGCTTATCGGGCATCCAAGCTGGCTAAAGCGGAGCGCCACACGAGGCAAGGAAAGAGCGAGCGGAGTAAAGTAGCCCAGTCACGCCGTGACCGGGCTACTTTCGCAAGCGTAGCTCTGCCTACTAACCAGTCACGGCGTGACTGGACTACTTTGCGCTACGCGAGGACTGATTTCACCACATGCCCATGCACATCGGTGAGCCGGAAGTCGCGGCCTTGGAAGCGGTGGGTGAGGCGGGTGTGGTCGAGGCCGAGGAGGTGGAGGATGGTGGCGTGGAGGTCGTGGACGTGAGTGCGCTCGTCCACGGCGCGCAGGCCCACTGCATCGGTGGCGCCGATGACGTGGCC
>JANMLS010000428.1:0-46854 GCA_031372675.1 Verrucomicrobiaceae bacterium | reverse complement strand
GCGGGGAAGTCTGTCTGGCTCGCGGGGAAGGTCGTCTGGCTTGCGGGGAAGGTCGTCTGGCTTGCGGGGAAGTTCGTCTGGCTTGCGGGGAAGGTCGTCTGGCTTGCGGGGAAGGTCGTCTGGCTTGCGGGGAAGACCGTCTGGATAATCTTTATCCACTTCCCCGCGACCCAGCAAGCTCTCCCCGCAAGCCAGACACCCCTCGAAGTCACCCATCTGGCTCTCCCCGCGCTCCAGCTACCCTCCGAAGTCGCCCCGCACGCCCCGCCCGCCACCCGAACCAAAGCGGGAGCCATCTTTTCAAACTTAGGAGTCAGTGAGCGCATGAGGGACGCAGGCTAGACAGGCTATTGTTTCTTCTTTGTGGCTACCCCGCAAACATTGGGAGACAAAATCCCCAGCCCGCAGGCGATGCCGTTGGCAAACTCGGGCGGCATCCGGCGGGCGAGGGCGGGGGCTTCCTTCATCATCTTTGCGGCGAGCCAGTGGCGCATGAAGGCGTAGAGCGTATCGCGCCCGCCATTGCCCCGGCGGTGGAGGAGCTTGTGAAAGTGGGCGCTCTTTGCGTAGCAACGCTCGGCGCGTCGGTCGAGCCAGTCGCTCCAGTCCGCAGGCAGGCTGGTATCGAGGTCGAGCCAGCGGGCGACTTCGGTGATGATGCTATCGGCGATGAGCCAAGGCATCAGCTCCGTATCGCGCTCGATGCCGGGGCGGAAGGTCTTGCGAAGCTCCGCATACCACTTCGGAGAAACCTTGCGCCGCGCCGCTGGCTTCTTCGGTTTTGCCGCTGGCGGGGCTGCTTTGGCGGGCTTGCGGGCGGCGGCTTTCATTTGCCGCTCCCTTCTACGAGGGCGATTTCTTCGGCAGTGAGGCCGTAGAGTTCATAGACGAGGGCATTTTGCAGAGCGGCTTTCTCCGCGTCTGAATTTGCCGCCAGCAGCGTTGGCGTTAGCGCTATGATGGATTGGGGCATTTTGGCATTACATCGGGGTATGGCCCGAGGAATCGCTCGCCGTTGAAATGGATCATGTGATCGGGGTCTTCGGCGATCCAGACTTCGGATTCCCAGGCGATGTGCGAGACGAAGGTCTGCATGGTGTGGCGGTTCTCGAAGGCGGTGACGAACACGAGGCCCGCTTTGCGTCCGGCGAACAAATCCTTGAGTTCCTTGCGGCGCTTGCCGTCCACAGGGCCGGCGCTGGTGACGGCTTCGATGAGCAGAAGCCAGTTTCGTTTGGTATCGTGGACGATGACATCGGGAATTTTGGCCGCAGAATCCAACGTCACGCCCAGTGCGGCTAGGCCTGCCGTTTCAAGGTGGACGAACTTGTTCTCTGTATCGCCAATGTAGAGCACCACTCCGCCGGGGGCAAAGGCGGGGCAGAAGTGTTCGATGATGGCCTTGATGAGCGGATTCTGGCCACCGGGTGAGAGCGCGACGTGGGAGCCATCGGGCAAGGTGACGGGAACGCGTGCGAGGTCACGCTTCCGGGCGATCTCGTGCTTGAGCGCTTCGCGACTGGCGAGGTAATGCCCCAGGGCGGGTGTCCATGCGGGGGTTCCGAACTTGCGGAAGAGAGCGAGGGCTGTCGGCTCGATCTGATACACCGTTTTGCCGCTGTTGGTCGGGCGGTTGGGGTCGTCGGGATTGCGCAACAGTAGCCCTTCCTCGACGAAGAATTTCACCGCATCGTCGCGGATGGTTTCTCGCGTGTTGGGTGCGTAGCGGTTGCCGTATGCGGTGGCGATGAAGTCGATGATTGGCGTGATGCCACACAAAGGAGCCTGTGCGTCGGCCCATGCGGCATCTGGCTGAAGGTCGAGCAGGGCCAGCAACGTGTAGGCGGCGGTTTCGTTCCTCTGCTTCGGACCGAACTGCAAAGCCGTGAGTGCTTCGATGGTTTCGGCGAGCCGCTTCTTGCGGGCGGCGGCTTTGCGGTTGGATTTATCGGCGGGCATGAAGGTGCTTGGTGACGAGTTGGTCGATTTCTTCCTGTGTGAGATCGAGGGCTTTCATTTCGCGGCCCATCGCTTGGAGCGTGCCGCGGTCGGGATAGGCGAGGGTACGCAGGTCGGTGGCGTTCACTTGCGTGTGACCGCTGAAGCGCCGGAAATATTGGTCCACGACGGTGGAGTTCAGGAATGCGAAGAGGCCGACGGCGAGACTGCGGTCCAAGCCTTGTCCGCTAGCATGGAAGTAATTCAGATGATTCTCGAAGCCGACCCAATTGGTTTTCACTTCGTCTGGATCGAAGAGGCAGGCGACAAGGCGGCGGCGCTCTTCCTTTGAGGTGAAGCGCTTCGTGAGCAGATAGATGCCGGAGGGCACGAGCCACGGGCGCGTCTCGTCGTTGTCGAGGATAGCGTTGGGTTTGCGGGCGGAAAGCTTGGGCCAATGGACGGTGCCGCCATTGAAGTGGCAGGGATAGAGCAGCGGCACGGTGCCGCTCTCGGGTTCTTTGCGTAGCGCGTCCTTGAGACGGAAGTCCACGACGCGCCCGGTAGAAACGGTCACGCCCAGCGAGGCGAGGCTAGCAGTAAGGCCATCCATCGTTTCCTTAGCTGCGCCGTGGCTGGCCGTGGAAGGGATGTGGATGAACTTCTCGGTGTCGTGCGGGTGGACGATTTCGGTGAAAAGAAAGGCGGATTCGGTGATGTCATCGCCATGCTCGCCACTGCTGCTGGAAATCAGCACTTGGTCGGGTTGATTCCGACCCTTTACAGCGTGGAAGATAATGTTTTCCTGCAAGACGCTGTCGGCGCGAAAAGTGGCTTGGCGGGATTCGAAGACATGGAGGCGGCGGAGTTCCAACTGGCTCAAGAAGTCTTCGCGGAATGGGCGGAAGTAAGGTCCATTGCAGAAACTCCGGGGCGTAATGCCGACAAGTTGACCACCGGGGACGAGCAATCGCTGAATGAGTGCGATGAAGCCGGTGTAGAGGTTGCTGGTTTCGACGCCAACGGCACGCAAGGCGCGGCGTTCAGCGGAATCTGTGCTGATTTTGCGGTAGGGCGGATTCGCGATGGCGGCATCGAATGCAGGCGGATGGGTGCCGAATAAGTCGCCAGCGAGACGGGCCGACATTTCTTGGATGAAGTCGGCGGAATAAATAGTGAACGTGAAGCGAATGCCTGCGTCGGCGCAGCGATGCTCGCACTTGCGCATCGTCTCGTCCAACTCGTCTAGGATTTCACCGTCGAGTTCGTAGAGCGTCGCTTCGATGGCTCTGACGGCACCGCGATTTCCACAACACTGGGAGACGAAAGCGGCGGTGAGTGCGCCTGCGCCTGCGCCTGCATCGAGCAATCGGACAGTTCTCGGAAGAGGACTAAACATCGAAGCGATGAAGTCAGCAAGCGGCGGCGCGGTAAGGAACTGTCCAAGTTCCTCCTGCCGACTTCTGGAGCTTTCAATGACCGCGAGTTTCATTTGCCTACTGTGGCAACAGCAGTGCCGTTGCTCCACCGAATAATCGAGCACTGCCGGACTTTCATCTCATCGAAGTCGGAGAGGAGGGCGAGGACGACGGATTTGTTCCAAGCGTAGCGTTTGGCCTGGAAGGCGTCGTCGGAGCTGAGGTCTTCGCGGGGCTTTTTGGCTTCGCAGACGAAGCGGTCGGTGCCGTCGGTGCGGAAGAGGTAGTCGGCACGCTTGGCGCGACCCCGGACGTCCACGCGGGATTCGATTTCGACTTCGCGCTTGTTTTGGACGAGAGCGAGTTTGTTTTCCAAGTCCCAGCCGAGGGCGCGGAAGAAGGGGTCGAGGTAGTCGGAGCGGAGGCGTGCCTCTACGTAACCGAGGGATTTGAGAGAGGCTTCGTCTTTCGCGAAGGAGGCGACGAGGCGGTTGAGTTCCTTTTCAAAGGTCTCGAAGGTGGGCTGCATGGCGGGCGTGAGTAGCAGCGCTGCGGGGGATTGTCGAAAGCGTTCTCTTTCAAAAAACAAGCGCGGCAGCCGACGGGTTGCGGCGCTTGTTTTGTTTTTTGGTGGTGCGCTTTTGTTTGCAGTTTCTTCCCCACTAAACCTGAACACCGCGTTCAGCCCGTCGTGCTCATGCTGCCCTCGGCGTGAACGCTTCTTTCGCGCAGCGCAAATCTCCCGGCATTACACACGGAGAAAATGTGATGCTTCGCAATGTGCTCCAATCACGCCGGGGGCGGCGTGAGCTACGACTGGCTCGCGACGACCGCAGGGTAATATGACTTTCTCGCCCAGTGGCGGCGTTCGGGTTTAGTAGCCTTGGGCCGCGCCTTGTGAGGCTAGGACTTCGCCGTGGTATTTCACGGCTCCGTTGTTGATCGGGTTGGCAAACTGGCGGTCTGCGAGCAATGGCGCTTCTTCGCTGTCGTCGGCGGTGAAGATGGACTGGAAGAAGAACTGGCCGGCGTTGATAGCTGGCGAGTAGTAGGTGCGCAGGTTGTGGCCGATGCCGCTTCCGAAGCTGTAGTAGGCACTGAGCTGGGAGATGTGGACGGTGTTCGGGTAGTCGCGCATCGTGGTGCTTGGGAATGTGGAGAGCCAGTTTCCGCCGGAATCCACGACGACGGTCTGCGAGCCGATGACTTCGCCACGGGCATTATACATGGTGAGCACAAGCGTGGAGCCGGGGTCCGCTTCGCCGGAGTAAATCGGCTGGAGCGGGAGGATCGGCAGGCGGTAGATGTCGTTATCCTCCGGGAGATATGGGAATGGGGAATCCGGCATATTGTTTCTCGGATAGCCAAGGCGATTGAAGCCGTCCCAGAAGAACTGCGGCGGGTCGGATGGCGGCGGGGCGTTCACTTTTACGCTGGCCTGCGCCTTTAGCTCGTAGTCGTTGAGGCCGCCTTTGTTTAGGAGGCTGTCGCCGCTCTTGCGCTCGGTCGGTTCGTCGCCGGGCAGGGAGGTCCAAGTAATGTCCGCGCCGTTGGTGAGCGTGGTGCCGGTCTTGATTCCTGCGCCGATGCGCACTTGGTAGGTGATGGTGACGGAGCCGTTGACCGGGATGTCGAACTGGCCGGTGATGGATGCGCCGCTGGCCTTGGCTGGCTGTGTGACCACTGCGCCGCCGTCGGCTTTGGTGGTGATATTCACGAGCGTCATGCCATTTGGCAGTGTGTCGCTAAAGAAAGATTCCCAAGCCGTGGCATTGCTGCCCGCCGCATGGCGGACGACGACGGTGAATGTGACGACGTCGCCGGGCTTCGGAGTCGCTGGGCCTGCGGTGATTTGTTTGTCGAGCGAGAGGATCGGCTCGACGACTGTGGTGCGCACAGGACGGGAGACGACGCTCGGTGGGAGCGGATCATTTACCCCGTCGCCGCTGGTGTCGTAGCGGGCGGTGAATGTGTTGCTGAGGACGCGGCCCGCTTGGTTTGGCAGTTCGTTGAGGACTTGCGCGTTGAATTCCACGACTGCGAATTCCGGTGCTGGGTCGGCGCCGTTATTGGTGAGGTTGCCGAGTCGGAAGAAGACATCCGTTCCGCTTCCCCAGCCGTCGGTATCGCTGTTTGCACTGTTACTGATTGCGTCGGGCGGCAGCAGGAATGCCGATGTGTCTGCAAGCGAGAGGATTCCCGGAGCGGCTCCGAGCGTGCTGCTGGTGACGAGCGCACCCGTGGCGGATACGAGGCCGAGTGTGACCGTGCCGTCGTCGAGGAAGCGCATTCCAGAAGGCAGCGAGTCCGCGATGACGTAATCATTGAGCTGGCCTTGCGGCAGCGTGATGACGAGGCGGTAGCGGACGATTTCGCCGATGGTGACGTTCGAGCCGGTGGTTCCCACATTGCTGGTGGATACGAGGGTTTTCGTCGGGTTAAAGGCGAAGAGTTCGGAGAAGTTGTAATTTACTCCGTCTGTTCCCGGCGTCACCGCGATGGCGGAAATGCGGTCGTTCACAGCGTTTGAGCCGCCGAGCGAGCCGACGTAATCCGCGCTGTCATCGAAGCCAGCAGGCTGCGTTTCGCGAATCGCGTAGGTGCCGCTGAGAAGATCGTTGAATGCGTAGGTGCCGTCGGGATTCGTCGGGATGGTGATGTTCACGCTCTGCCCAAGCGCGTTCGTGCCGGTGAGTGTGACGGTGGTGACAATTCCCGAATCCGCACCGTTCACAATGCCGTCGCCATTATCGTCCTGGAAGACGCGGCCCGTGAGGCTGCCGAGCGTTTCGCCGAAGTTTTGATCCGCCAAGCCAGCGGTGGTGACGGTGACATTCAGCGCATTCGGAGTGCTGCTGCCGAAGCCGAGTGGTTGCGTCTCGGTGATGGTGTAGTTGCCCGCGATGACGTTGTTGAAAACGTAGCTGCCATCCGCGAGCGTGACTGTCGTGGCGACGATATTATTTGATCCGTCGCGGAGCGTGATGGTGACGCCGCCGATGCCGGGGTCCGTGCCCGCATCGAGGTCGCCCGCTTTATCCACATCGCGGAATACGGTGCCGGTGATGGTCGTGCCGCGCTCGCCGAAGAGGTAGCCCGTGGCGCTGTTGCCGGAGACGAGGATGATGTCGCTGAGAACATCGTTGCCGAGCGTGCCGCTCGCTGTGCCGAGCGTATCAATGCCGTCGTTGAAAAGCGCGGGCTGCGTCTCGGTGATGATGTAAGTGCCGGGCCGCAGGCTGCTGAATGAGTAGCTGCCGTTTGCAATCGTGGTGCCGGGAATGTTGATCGCATTTCCGCGATCATCGGTGCCGGTGAGCGTGACTACGACTCCAGCAATGCCGTTTTCACCAGCATCGCGGACGCCGTCGTTATCGAGGTCGAAATACACCGAGCCGCTGAGCGAGTTTGCCTGCACTTCGCCGAAGTTATTTCCCGCCGAGACGAGGCCGCTCGTGAGCATGATGCTGTTGATTGCGTCGCTGTCCGTCGCGCCGTTCACCGCAACGCCGCCGCCGATTGCGCCAGCGGTATCGGTGCCGTCGAGGAATCCAGCGGGCTGCGCTTCCGTCACCGTGTAAGTGCCGGGCCGCAGATTGCCAAACGAGTAGCTGCCATCCGCCGCCGTCTGGATCGTGACTGGCGCGATGGCACCGAGATCGTTCGTGCCGTTGAGCGTGACGAACACGCTGCCGACGCCCGTTTCACCGACGAACAAGCCGTCGTTGTTTGCGTCGTTATAGACGTTGCCGCTGATCGTCGCGGCCAGCAATTCGCCGAAGAGATACGAGTTTGCCGGAGTGCCCTGCGGCAGTTCGATGCTGGAAATCACATCGTTCACCGAGGCGTCGCCGTTGCCGAGCGAGCCGTCCGTGTCAGTGCCATCGAGGAAGCCTGCGGGCTGCGCGTTTTCCCTCACGGTGTAAGTGCCGGGGCGCAGTGTTTCTCCCGCGCCAAAGACCACATTGCCGCTGGCGTCTGTATTGAGCGTGAAGCTCACAGCCTGTCCGAGGAAATCGGTGCCGCTGAATGTGACCGATGCGCCGTTGATGCCCGTGCCGACTTCATCGCGCACGCCGTTGTTATTTGCGTCCTCATAAACCGCCGCCGCCAGCGAGCTGCCGAGCACTTCGCCGAAGTTGTAGCCGCTGCCGCTACCGCCGCCGAGTGGGATGACTAATCCGCTGATGGTGTTCGATCCCAGCACGTCGCTCTTCGTTCCGCCAAATGGTGCGCCAACGGTTTCGCCGCCGTCCACGTAGCCGACTGGCTGCGTTTCCGTGAGCGTGTAAGTTCCGGCTGCGAGGTTGTTGAATGTATAGACGCCGCCGACCGTGAGCGCAGTTGCAGTGAATGGAGAATTATCCGCAGCGAGTGTGCCGTTGATGGTGACGAGAACGCCGTCGAGCAGCGTGTCCGTGCCCGCGTCGTAATCGCCATCCGCATTCACATCTTGATACACCACACCGCTGAGAGTGTTGGCATTGATGCTCACGCGCTCGGTGTCCTGCGCGAGTTGCGTCTGCTGATTAAAGACCTCGTCCGGCCCGGTTGCGCCGTAGTCGCGGTCGTTGTCGCCATCGGTGCCGCCAGCGAGGACGGTGTTTGTGCTTTCGCCCGGCTGCGAGTCCCAGAAGATGCGTGCGTTGTTATCAATGTTTGTGCCGACGAGCAGCGGGTTCGTGCCCACCGTGGCGTCAAACGAGACGGTCGCTGTCGCGCCGAGCGCGAGCGAACTGAGCTTCAGATCGAGCAGCGCGATGGTGGAATTATTCTCATCAATCGTCGCGCCAGTGACCGTGATGTTTGCGATGTTCGAGAGTCCGGCTGGCAGTGCGTCGCGCACGAGGATGTCGAATGCGTCCGCGCCATTTGCGACGTTGAGGTTTTCGATGGTGAGCGTGAAACGCACCGTCTGGCCAAGCTCCAGCGTGTTGTCGTTCGCGAGCTTGGTAACTTGCAGCGAAGGCTCGGTGACGCGCACATCCACCGGAGGCGGATTGCCCGGAGGCACGCCGTCGCCGCCGCCAGTGAGTCGGTTCGAGAGAAGCGTGCCAGCGGTGTTGCCAGCCACATCATTCACGAGAGCCTGATAGGTGATGGTGAAAGTATCGCTGTCCGTCGTCGCCGTGTTGTCCACGTTGCCGGGGTTCACGATGCTCGTCGCAGTGATGGTGAGCGTCTGGCCCGCCGCGCCTGCATTGAAGCCGTTCACCGTCATTCCGTTTGCGTTTGAAACGACTGCGCTGCCGTTCAAATACGACATTCCCGTTGGCAGAAGGTCGGTGAGTGAGATGTTGTTCGTCGTGCCTTCGAGCAGCGTGACATCCACCGTGTAGGTGACGATGTCGCCGATGCGGACGTTGCCGCCCACAGGCGATTGCAGCCCTTTCACGAGGTTGAAAACAGCGGGCACGTTCAGCGTGTCGGTGTCCTGCACAACTGGAGTGGTGCGCTCGCCAGCGACGACGCCCGGCTGCGACGTGCCAAATGCAGTCGCCGTGTTGCTGAGGATTTCGCTCGGATTCACCGCGCTGTTGAGGCGCACGGAGAACGTGAACGTCGCGCTTCCGCCCACGGCAATCGTGCCGCCGGTGAAGGTGACGTTGCCGCCCGCGTTGTTAAACGTGAAGCCCGCTGGAGTCGTGACTTGGGTGATGGAGCCAAATTTCACGAGGTCCACGAGGTCGCCCACGACGACATCGTAAGCCGGGCCGGTGCCGGTGTTGTTGACGGTAATATCTACCAACACGGTATCGCCCGCGTCGGCTTGGAGGACGTTGAACTCCTTATCAATTGTCAGCGTCGGAGTGACGACGTTCACGCGCACTGGCGGCGTCGGTGTCGGTGGCGTCGGCTCATTCGGGTCGTCGTAAGTTGCGACGTTATCGAGCGTGGCGCCGCTCACATTTGCAGGAATGTCGGTGACTCGCGCAGAGACGAGCAGGACGAAGCTGCTGTTGCCCGGAATCGCATCTGGATTCGCGACGATGTTGCTGAAAACAAACGACACATCATCGCCATCCAGCGCACCGCCGGAGACGACAGGCGCATTCACCGTGCCGTTGAAATTCGCAGTGAGGAATCCGTTCGATGCCGCTGCGGAAGTGACGATGGAGGACGACACGAACTGCAATCCAGCGGGGAGCTGGTCCACGATGTTCAGCGTCTGCGTCGTGCCTTGTGGCAGTGTGACTGTGAGCGCGAAAGTGACAACTTCGCCGATGGCTACATTGCTGCCGATGGTGCCTACATCGCTCGTGCCGAAGAGTCCCTTTGTCATTGAGCCGACGCCGACAACAACGCTCAGATCATCAACCCGGCGATAGTTGTTCAAGTTGGCATCGCCAAACAGCGTGCCCGCCGCGCCGAAGCGCTCGCCCGCGTCTGGCGTAAGCGAATTGCCGCCGTTGATGGAAGTCCACGTCAGCTCGGCATTATTCGTAAGCGTCGAGCCGGGCACCACCGTGACTTGAATCGTTCCTTGGTAGGTAATGGTCACACTTGCTCCGACTGGAATATCGTACTGACCGTTGAGTCCCGTGCCGCCGCCGGTGATCGTCGCCGCGCTATCCGCAGTCGCGCCGCCGTTCAGCGTCGTGCCGGTGATGCTAGTGATGAGGATGTTCGCCGGCATCACGTCGTTCACGAGTGAGTCGAATGCCGTGCTGCTGTTCAGGCCGCCGGGGTTGGTCAGCGTGAGTGTGTAGGTAATTACGCTGCCTGCTTCGAGGCCGCCAGTCGGCGTGCCGTTTTTGTCAAACGTGAGCACTGGCGCGACGACGGTGACAGCCGGAGGAGCTGGCGGAACGTCAGGCGTTGGGTCAGGTCCGGGCGTAGTGTCGCGCTCGTGGAGCAGACGGAAATCATTCGTCAGCGTCGTTCCCGCGATGTTTGCGGATTCATTCAAAACACGCGCGTCAAACTCGATGACGATGGCCTCGGTGGTCGCGCCGTTCGTGTCGAGATTCGTGAGGTTGCCGAGCTTGAAGAACACATCCGTACCGCTGACGTAAGCATCGCTGTTCGTCGTCGCATTATCGGAAATCTGCGCATCCGTGAGGTCCACAGTCGGCGTGGTGATGCTCGCAAGCGGCGCGGTGATCGTGCTGCTCGTGAGCGCACCCACGAAGCCGACTTTGGCATTACCCACAAACTGCAAGCCCGCAGGGATCAAATCCTGAAGCTGCGCATTGCTGAGTGTGCCGGTCGGGATGGTGACGACGAGGCGGTAGCGGACGATTTCACCCACTGCGACGCTGCTGCCCGTCGTGCCGACTTCACTTGTGCCAGCGACGGTTTTGTTCAGCGAAAACTGCGGTGCTTCCGCGAAGTTGTAGCCCGTGCCGGTGTTGTTGCCGGGCGCGACGCTGTTGAGGACGATGCCGCCAAGCACGTCGTTCACGCCGTTGTTGCCCGCGACGTTTGGCGCGGTGAGGCCGGTGCCAACGGTATCAATGCCGTCGGTAAATCCAGCGGGCTGCGATTCATTGATCGCGTAGGTGCCGGGGCGCAGGTTGCTGAATGCGTAGTTGCCGTTTGCGTCCGTCGTCAAAACGATAGGCACGATAATGCCGATGTCGTTTGTGCCGGAGAGCGTGACGGTCGCGCCGGGGATGCCAGTTTCTCCGCCGTTGAGGATGCCGTCATTGTTGTAGTCGGCAAAGACGGTGCCCGAAAGCGAAGCAGGGTTGAGTTCGCCGAAGTTGTAGTTCGCCGCCGGAGTGTTCGACGGCAACGAGAGACCGAAAAGGGTGTCGCTGCCAATCGGTCCACCCGATCCGCCCGCGCCCGTTCCCGGAGTGTCGGTCCCGTCGAGCAAGCCCGCAGGTTGCGTGACTTCCGTGACGACGTAATTTCCGGGCCGCAGATTGCCAAACGAGTAGTTGCCGCTGCCGTTGGTGCTTGTCGTGAGGCTCACCGCCGCGCCGAGATCGTCGGTGCCGGTGAGTGAGATTTGAACACCGCCGATGAAAGTTTCGCCCAGCGTCACGAGGCCGTCGTTGTTAAAGTCGCGATAGACCGTGCCGCTGATGCTCGAAGGCGTGAGTTCGCCGAAGTTGTTCTCGGCGCCGTTCACCGCTGCCGCGAGGACGATGCCGCTGAACACGTCGTTCACCGTCGCGTTTCCGCCCGGTGTGCCGATGGAGTCGAGGCCGTCGAGCAAGCCAACTGGCTGCGTCTCGGTGATGGTGTAAGTGCCGGGCCGCAGGCTGCCAAACGAGTAGCTGCCGTCGGGATTCGTCAAAATGGTGGTGCTCACCGCGCCGAGGTCATTCGTTCCCGTGAGGGTGACGGTTGCGCCGCCGATGCCGGTCGCGCCGTCATCGCGCAGACCATTGTTATTGCGGTCATCAAACACGAAGCCAGCAAGCGTGGACGGCGTGAGTTCGCCGAAGTTGTAGTTCACCGCGTTCTGCGAAGGCGGGAGAACGAACGATCCGATCCGATCATTCACCGCCGTCGATCCGCCGAAGTTACCCGCCGTCTCTCTGCCATCGAGGAAGCCCGCAGGCTGCACGAGTTGGATGACGGTGTAAGTGCCGGGCCGCACTCCGTTGAACGAATACGTGCCGTCGGCAAGCGTCTGGATGGTCACATCCACACTCGCGCCGAGATCGTTGGTTCCGACAAGGCGGATGTCCACGCCGCCGATGCCGTTTTCTCCCAAGTCAATGACGCCGTCGTTGTCGCGGTCGTCATACACATTTCCGCTGATGCTGATCGCCGGAATTTCGCCGAAGTTGTTGTTCTGCGAGCTGAGACCTTCGGTGAGCGTGATGTTGGTAATCACGTCGTTGCCAGCCGTGCCGCCGCCGGGCGATCCAGCCGTATCGAGTCCATCGAGGAAGCCGCCGGGCTGCGTCTCCGTGACCGTGTAGGTGCCGGGCCGCAGGTTGCCAAACGAGTAGCTGCCGTCGCCCGCCGTCTGGATCGTGACGGGCGCGATTGCGCCGAGATCGTTCGTGCCAGTGAGCGTAACAAATGTGCTCACGATGCCGGTTTCGCCCGCGCCCGGCTCAAATGAACCGTCGTTATCCAAATCACGATAAACGAATCCCGCGAGCGTCGCCGCGCGCAGTTCGCCGAAATTATTCTCCGTGCCGCTTGTGCCCGCGAGCGACAGCGGGATGGCTGCAAACTGATCGTTGTTCAGCGTACCGCCGCCGGGTGTGCCCTGCGTGTCGCGCCCATCGAGGAAGCCAGCAGGCTGTGTCTCGGTAATCGTGTAAGTGCCGGGCCGCAGATTCGCAAATCCGTATGCACCAGTGACAACATTCGTCGTCGTTGTCGTGCTGACTGCATTTCCACGGTCATCCGTACCGGTGAGCGTGATCGTGATACCGCCGACCGCTGTTTCGCCAAGGCCACGCACGCCGTCATTGCCCGCATCGACGTAAACAAAACCGCCGAGCGAGGACGCCGCGAGTTCGCCGAAGTTGTTGCCACTGCCGTTCACGTTTTGCGGCAGCGTAATCGCCGAGATCGTCTGGCTGTCCACGAGGTTATTCACCGTGCCGCTCGCTTGCGTGCCGACGGTTTCGCGTCCGTCAAAGAAGCCCGCGACTTGTGTTTCTGTCAGCGTGTAAGTGCCGGGGCGCAGGTTCGCGAATGCGTACACTCCCGAAGTCGTGCCGAGCGTGAAATTGACCGCTTGGCCGAGGAAATCCGTGCCGGTGAGTTGCACGTTCGTATCGAGCGTGGACTCGCCGCCTTGCCGGATTCCGTCGTTGTTCGTGTCCGAATAAACGAGGCCGCTCAACGTGCTGGCGAGCACCTCGCCGAAGTTGTAGCCCGTGCCCGTGTTGTTCCCGACGGGAATCGTGAGCGTCGAAATCGTGTTGCTGCCAACTGCATCGCTGACTGTGCCGCCAAACGTGGAGCCGACGGTTTCCGCACCGTCAATGTAGCCCGCAGGCTGTGTCTCCGTGAGCGTGTAGCTGCCGGGCGCGAGGTTGTTAAATGTATATGCACCACCCGCAATCGTTGTGCCGACGATATTGATGGCTTCGCCAAACGCCGTCGTGCCGGTGAGCGTGACGGTCTGACCGACCAGCCCGCTGTCGCCTGCATTGAAGCCGCCACTGGCGTCTGCGTCGTGATACACGAAGCCGCTCAAGCTGCTCGCATTCACCGTGAGGCGTTCGGTGTCCTGCGCCGGATCGGTGTTCAAATTGAACACCTCAGTGCCCGTGCCTGCGCCAAAGTCGCGGTCGCCATCGCCATCCGCCGCGCCGGTGAGAATGCTGTTCGCGCTCTCGCCGGGCTGCGTGTCCCAGTAAAGACGCGCGTTGTTATCAATGTTCGTGCCCACGAGTGCAGCAGCGGTGCCGACGGTCGCATCAAATTGAATCGTCGCCGTCGCGCCCATCGCAAGATCGCTGAGTTTCAGATCAAGCAGCGAGCTGGTGGAAGTGTTCGAGTCCACAGTCGCTCCAACGACGGTGATGTTCGTGAGATTCGTGAGTCCCGCAGGCAGCGCATCGCGCACGAGCAGATCGTAGGCGGTCGCGCCATTCGCGATGTTCGGATTTTGAATCGTGAGCGTGAAGCGGATCACTTGCCCAAGGTCCGGCGTCGTGTCATTCGCGAGTTTTGCAATCGTCAGCGCAGGCTCCGTGACCGTGACGTTGACAGGCGGAGGATTGCCCGGCGGGACACCGTCGCCGCCGCCAGTGAGCGAGTTCGCCAGCAATGTGCCGCGCACGTTTCCAGCCACATCGTTCACGACAGCCTGATAGGTGATCGTAAATGTGTCGCTGTCCGTCGTGGCTGCATTGTCCACGTTGCCGGGGTTCACGACACTCGTTGATGTGAGCGTGAGCGTCTGGCCCACGGCTCCAGCGTTGAAGCCGTTCACCGTCATTCCATTCGCATTTACCACGACTGCGCTGCCCGCGATGTAGCTCATTCCCGCAGGCAGGAGATCGGTGAGCGTAATGTTGTTCGTCGTACCTTCGAGCAGCGTGACATTGACGGAGTAAGTAACGATGTCGCCAATCTGCACCGCGCCGCCAACAGGCGATTGCAGCCCTTTTACGAGCGTGAAAATCGCGGGCACATTCAGCGTGTCCGTATCCTGCACCGGACCGAAGCTGCGCTCGCCGGGAACCACGCCCGGCTGCGAAGTCGCCGTCGCCGTCGCGGTGTTGTTGAGCGTCTCGCTTGGGTTCACGCCATTGCCGAGCACGACGGAGAAAATGAACGTCGCACTGCTACCAGCCGCGATGCTGCCGCCGGTAAATGTCACCGTGCCCGCCGCGTTGTTGAACGTGAAGCCCGCTGGCGTCGTAACCGCTGTGATGCTGCCAAACTTTGCAAGGTTCACCGCGTCCGTGATGACCACATCGTGCGCAACGCCGGTGCCGGTGTTGTTGACGACGATGCTGATTTGCACCGTGTCGCCAGCGTCCGCCTGCGTGACGTTGAACTCCTTATCAATCGTGAGCACTGGCTCCACGACTGTGACCGTGACCGGCGGCGGTGTGCCCGGTGGCACGCCATCGCCCGGAATGTCAAACGTCGCGATATTATCCAGCGTCGTCTGGCCGGGCAGGATGCCTTCGTTGCCCGCGATGTCGGTGACACGCGCCGTGACGAGAATCAGGAAGGTGTTGTTGCTCGGATTTCCATCCGCCGCAGTCGTGAGCGAGCCGAAGGTGAAAGTCACATCGTCGCCATCCGCAGCGCCGCCGCTGATGGTCGGCGCAGGCACGGTGCCGTTGAAATCTTGCGCGAGGAATCCAGCCGCAGCGCCAACAGTCGTGACGATGGAGGATGAAATGTATCGCAACCCGACTGGCAACGCATCCAGCACGGTGAGCGACGGCGCAGTGCCCGCAGGCAGCGTGACCGAAAGCGCATACGTGACTGTTTCGCCAATGGCGACGAATGCACCGGGCGTCGCCGGATCGCTCGTGGAGAACAGGTCTTTATCAAAAGTCGCCGTACCGACTGTGACCGTCTCGCTGTCAACGCGGCGGTAGTTGTTGAGGTTCGTATCGCCAAAGAGCGTGCCCGGCGCACCGAAGCGCTCGCCCGCGTCCGGCGTGAGCGAGTTGCCGCCGTTGATTGAAGTCCACGTCAGCGCCGCGTTATTTGTCTGCGTGCTTCCCGGAGGCGCACTGAGTTGCACAGTGCTGGTGTAGTTGATCACGACACTGCCGCCCGCCGGAATGTCGAACTGCCCGCTGAGGCCCGCGCCGCCGCCGGTGATCGTCACCGCGCTGTCGGTCGTCGCACCGCCATTGAGCGTCACCACGCCAATCGCAGTGATACGGATGTCCGTCGGCATCGCGTCGGCGATGAGCGCATCAAACGCAGTCGAGGTGCTCGTGTTCGTGAGCGTGAGTGTGTAGCTCACGACATCGCCCGCGCTGACGGTGCCCGCTGCGCTGGCGTTTTTCACAAGCGTGAGCACTGGCTCCACAACAGTCGTCGTGACTGGTGGCGACGGCGGAGTTGGGTCTGGATCAGGGCCGGGGACGCCGTCGCGATCAAAAAGAATATCGAACGTGTTCGCGAGTGTCGCACCCGCGACGTTCGCGGCTTGATTCACAACAACTGCATCAAACTCGATGACGATGGCCTCGACCGCCGCTGTCGTGTCGCTGTTCGTGATGTTGCCGATTTTGAAGAAAATATCCGTGCCGCTCGCATACGTGTCGTCGTCGGTCGTGGTGTTGTTGGAAACCGCTGCGTCCGCGAGGAACACCGTCGGCGTGGTGATGCTGCCGAGCGGTGCAGTGACCGTGCTGCTCGTCACGCCCACGAGTCCGACTCGTGCGCTGCCATCCACAAACTGCATCCCAGTTGGGAGCGCGTCCTGGATTTGGAAATTCGTGAAGCCGCCTGCGGGAATCGTCACCACGAGGCGGAACGTCGCCCTTTCGCCAATCGCGAGATTGTTGCCGCTCGTGCCCGTGCTGCTTGTGGCGGTGAGCGATTTTGTGAGGCCGAAAATCGGCTGCTCGCCGAAGTTATTGTTCGCGCCAGTCGTGCCCGCGAGTGCGAGCGGGATAGCCGCAAACTGATCATTGTTCACCACGCCGCCGCCGGGCGTGCCCTGCGTGTCGGTGCCGTCGGTGTAATCCGCTGGCTGCGTCTCGGTGATCGTGTAGCTGCCGGGGCGGAGCAGGGCGAAATTGTATGCGCCAAGTGCGTCGGTCGTCGTCACGACTGCGGTGAGCACATTGCCGCGATCATCCGTGCCGGTGAGCGTCACAGTCGCGCCGGGGACGCCCGTTTCGACCGCGTCTTTCACGCCGTCATTATCGAAGTCCGCATAAACAAAACCGCCGAGCGAAGACGGCGCGAGTTCCGCAAAGTTGTTGCCGCTGCCATTGACGTTTTGGAGCAACGTGATCGCCGAGATGGTCTGGCTGTCCACCGCGTTGTTCACCGTGCCGCTTGCCTGCGTGCCGACGGTTTCACGTCCGTCGAAGAAGCCTGCGACCTGCGTTTCCGTGAGCGTGTAAGTTCCGGGGCGCAGATTGCTAAACGAATACGCGCCCGCCGTCGTGCCGAGCGTCACACTCACCGCTTGGCCGAGGAAATCCGTGCCAGTGAGCTGCACGTTTGTGTTCAGCAACGTCTCGCCGCCCTGCCGGACGCCGTCGTTATTTGTGTCCGAATAAACAAGACCACTCAGCGTGCTCGCGAGCACTTCGCCAAAGTTGTAGCCCGCGCCGCTGTTGTTCCCGGCGGGAATTGTGAGCGTCGAAATCGTGTTGCTGCCGAGCACCGCGCTGACGGTGCCGCCGTAGGTCGTGCCCACAGTCTCCGCTGCATCGAGGTAGCCCGCAGGCTGCGTCTCCGTGAGCGTGTAAGTGCCGGGCGCGAGGTTCGTGAATGAATACGCACCGCCTGCTCCAGTCGCGAGAGTGACGTTGATGCTCTCGCCGAAAATCGTCGTGCCCGTGAGCGTGACGCTTTCGCCGACAAGTCCCGTGTCGCCAGCGTTGAAGCCGCCGCTCGCATTCGCATCGTGATAAATGATGCCGCTCAACATGCTGCCGTTCACCGTCAGACGCTCGGTGTCCTGCGCGGCCTGCGTGTCCACATTGAACACTTCGTTCGCGCCCGTCGCACCATAGTCGCGATCTCCGTTGCCGTCCGCCACGCCGGTGAAGACGCTGTTCGCGCTCTCGGTAGGCTGCGAATCCCAGTAGATGCGTGCGTTGTTATCAATCGTCGCGCCAACCAGCGCCGCAGCCGTGCCGACAGTCGCATCAAACTCCACTGTGATCGTGTTTCCAACCGCAAGCTGGCTGAGTTTCAAATCGAGCAGCGAACCGGTGGAGCTGTTCGTATCCACAAGCGGCGAGGAGCCGACGGCGACGCCGTTGATGAGAATGCCAGTCAGCCCGGAAAGTCCCGCAGGCAGCGCGTCGCGCACGAGCAAGTCGTAGGCAGTCGCAGTGCTTGCGCCGGTGTGGTTGATCGTGAGTGTGAAGTGCAGCGACTGACCGAGGTCTGCGCTCGAATCGTTCACCGCTTTCACCACGCGCAACGCAGGCTCGATGACCGTCGCATTTACGGGCGGAGGCGTGCTTGGCGGGACGCCGGTGCCACCACCAGTGAGCGAGTTTGGAAGCAACGTGCCGCTGGAGTTTCCAGCCACGTCGTTGATGACAACCTGATACGTGATCGTGAATGTGTCCGTGTCCGCAGTCGCGGTGTTATCCACGTTGCCGGGATTCACGACGCTCGTTGCGGTGAGCGTGAGTGTCTGGCCCGCGATGGCTGCATTGAAGCCGTTCACCGTCATGCCATTTGCATTCGAGACGACTGCACTTGCTGCAACGTAGCTCGTGCCAGCGGGCAAAAGGTCGGTGAGCGAGATGTTGTTCGTCGTGCCTTCGATGAGCGTGACGTTCACGGAATACGTGACGATGTCGCCGATCTGCACGCTGCCGCCAGCAGGCGAGGTGATGCCCTTTGTGAGCACAAACGCCGTCTGCACGTCGAGCGTGTCGGTGTCCTGCACGGTCGGCGTGGTGCGCTCGCCCGCGACAACGCCCGGCTGCGAAGTGCCAAACGCGCCGGCAGTGTTGCTGAGTGTCTCGCTGGGGTTCACCGCGCTCAATAGAGTTGCGGAGAAAACAAACGTCGCGCTGCCGCCTGCGGCTATCGTGCCGCCGCTGTAAGTGACGGTTCCCGCTGCGTTGTTGAAAGTGAATCCTGCGGGCGTGGTGACGGCAGTGATGCTGCCAAATTTCGCCGTGTTCACCACGTCGGTGATGAGCGTGTCGTAGCTCGGTCCGTTGCCGGTGTTGTTCACGGTGATCGTGATTTGCACCGTGTCTCCAGCGTCGGCCTGTGTGACGTTGAACTCCTTATCAATCGTGAGCACTGGCTCGACGACTGTAACCGTAACTGGCGGCGGTGTGCCCGGAGGAACGCCATCGCCGGGAATGTCAAAAGTCGCGCTATTTGGCAGCGCTGTCTGGCCGGGGAGGATGCCTTCGTTGCCCGCGATATTCGTCACCCGTGCGGTGATGAGAACGAGGAACGTATTGTTCGCCGAATTGCCATCCGCATTTGCCGTGATGGAGCCAAAGGCAAACGTCACATCATCGCCATCCGCCGCGCCGCCGGTGACGGTTGGTGCAGGCACAGTTCCGCCGAAATTTTGCGACAGCAGCCCGCCGCTTCCCGCAGCGGTGGTGACGAGCGAAGACGATACAAACTGCAAGCCCACGGGCAGCGTATCCACGATACTGAGCGAAGGCGCAGTGCCCGCTGGCAGCGACACGACGAGCGCGTAGGTGACGGTTTCGCCGATGGCGATATTCGAGCCGGTGGTGCCAGCATCGCTGGTGGAGAAAAGCTGTTTATCAAACGACGCGACGCCGACGGAAACGGCAGTCGAATCCGTGAGGCGATAATCGTTCAGCGAACCATCGCCGAGCGTCGTGCCCGCTGCGCCAAACCGCTCGCCGGTATCCGGCGCGAGCGAGTTGCCGCCATTCAGCGAAGTCCACATGACTTCCGCCGAGTTGATGAGCGTGCTGCCGAGCGGCGCAGTGGCCTGCACAGTGCCGGTGTAGGTAATGATGACGCTGCCGCCGACGGGAATATCGTACTGACCATTCAGCCCCGTGCCGCCGCCCGTAATCGCAGCTCCACTGTCCGTCGTCGCGCCGCCCGCGAGCGCCGTGCTCGTGATGCTCGTGATGAGAATGTGCGCAGGCATCACATCGCGAACGAGCGAGTCAAACGCCGTGCTCGCATTTGTGCCGCCGGGATTCGTCAGCGTGAGCGTGTAGGTGATGCTGTCGCCCGCGCTGACAGTGCCCGTGCCGTTGTTGCTCTTGTCGAAAGTGAGCACTGGCTCGGCGACCGTCGTGATGACGGGCGTAGAAGGCGTGCCGTGCGGATCGGGATCGCCCGCGCCGGTCTTTTCAAAAAGAACGCTGAACGTGTTGCTCAAGTTAATCGCGGCTTGGTTGGCCAATTCGTTCACCACACGCGCTTGGAACTCGATCACCACGGCTTCCGTCGTAGCGCCGCTCGTATCCGTATTCGTCAGGTTTCCGATTTTGAAAAACACATCCGTCCCGCTGTTATACGTGTCGTTGTTCGAGGGCAGAAGCGACGATACCGCTGCATCCGGCAGCACAAACGTCGGCGTGCCGATGCTCGTCTGCGCAAGCCCCGCGCCGCTCAACGTGCTCGATGTAAGCTGGCCCGCTGCGGACACGAGCGATGCGACCGCCGTGCCGTTGATAAACTGGTAGCCCGCTGGCAGTGCGTCCTGCACCACGAAGCTGTTAAACGTCCCCGCCGGAATCGTGGCCACGAGCCGGAACGTCGCGATTTCGCCGAGCGTCACATTGTTGCCCGTCGTCGCTGCGACGTTCGTCGCTTGCAGCGATTTCGTGAGGCCGATGTTTGGCGACTCGCCGAAGTTGTTGCCCGCGCCGCTCGTGTTTGAAGCGAGCGGGATCGTCTGGAACGCATCGTTGATCGCCGTGCCGCCGCCGGGCGTGCCTTGAGTATCAATGCCGTCCGTGTAGCCACTCGGCTGCGTCTCGGTGAGCGTGTAGCTGCCGGGGCGCAGGTTGGTGAAAGTATAAGCGCCGCTTGCGAGCGTCGTGGAGATTGTGCTCACGGCATTTCCGCGATCATCCGTGCCGGTGAGCGTTACCGTTGCGCCGGGGATGCCGATTTCAAACGCATCAAAAACGCCGTCGCCATCGTAGTCGGCGTACACACTTCCGCTGAGTGAAGACGGCGGCAATTCGCCAAAAAGATTGCCCGTGCCGTTGACGTTTTGCGTGAGGCTGATCGTCGAGATCGTGTTGCTATCAACCGCATTATCAATCGTGCCGCTTGCTTGCGTGCCGACGGTTTCGCGTCCGTCAAAAAAGCCCGCAGGCTGTGTTTCAGTCAGCGTGTAAGTGCCGGGGCGCAGGCTCGTGAATGAATACGTTCCCGCAGCAGGAGTCACTGCGCTCGTGCTCACGGCCTGGCCAAAAACATCGGTGCCAGTCAGTGCGACGTTCACTCCAGTGATGCCGGTTTCGCCAGCGTTGATCGCGCCGTTGTTGTTCAAGTCGCGATACACCGTGCCCGCGAGCGATGAGGCGAGTAGCTCGCCGAAATTGTAGCCCGTGCCGCTGTTCACTCCCGCTGGCACTGTGAGGCCGGTGATCGTGTCCACGTTGAACGCATTATTCACCGTGCCGCCAAAGGTCGTGCCGACGGTTTCGACACCGTCAATAAATCCAGCAGGCTGTGTCTCCGTGATCGTGTAGGTGCCGCGCGGGACGTTGGTAAATGTATAGACGCCGCTCGCGTTTGTGGTGACGACTTGCGAGTAAGGCGCACCGAAGAAAGTCGTGCCGTTCAGTGTGACGGTGACGTTGTTAATCCCGACTTCCGCGCCATTGAGCGTGCCGCTCGCATCCGCGTCTGCATAGACATTGCCGCTGATCGTATTTGCGTTGATGGTGACGCGCTGCGTGTCCTGCGCGAGATCGTCCGGCGCGGGCGTCGGTGCCTCAGTGTATCCGGGCGTCGGGCCAAAATCGCGGTCGTTCGTGCCATCCGCGACGCCCGTAAATACAGCATTGCTGCCCGCGTCGTCTGCCAGCGAATCCCAGAACATGCGCGCGTTGTTGTCTTGGTTTGTGCCAACCAACGCCGCGCCAGTGCCGACGGTCGCCGTGTAGGTGATCGTGATCGTTCCGCCGACGGCAAATTGATCCACAGTCAGCGCGAGCAACGCTGCCGTGCTCGTGTTCGTGGCGATAGTGCCACCTGCGATGGCGATGCTCGCTACGTTCAGCGTGAGGCCCGCTGGAATCGCATCGCGCAGGATCAAATCATACGCTGTCTGCGTGCTGCTCGCGGTGTGCGTGATTGTGAGCGAGTAGTTCAGCACCTGACCGAGATCAGCGCTCGTGTCGTCCACACCTTTCACGATCTGCAAGCGCGGCTCGACGACGGTGTTTCCAACCGGCGGCGGCGTGGTCGGCGGGATGCCCGTGCCGGTGAAGGTCGCGCTGTTGTTCAGCGTCGTCTGCGAGCCGCTGAGTCCGACGTTGCCGACGACATCGGTGACGACGGTATTCACCAAAATAAGGAACGTGTTGTTTCCAGCGACGTTGTCGCCCGTGGTCGTGATCGCACCAAATGCGAAGTTCACATTTCCACCCGGCTGCGTGACCGTCGGCGCGGGCACGGTGCCGTTGAAGTTTGCCGTCAAAAATCCATTCGATGCCGCCACCGTCGTGACGATGCTCGATGAAACAAACGCCAACCCTGCTGGCAACGTGTCCAGTGCGTTGAAGCCACTCGTCGTGCCTTCGGGAAGTGTGACCAACAAGCCATAAGTCACCGTTTCACCGATGCCCACATTGCTGCCCGTCGTGCCTGCGTCGCTCGTGCTGAAAAGCACTTTGCTAAACACCGGTCCTGCGCCCGGCGTGCTTGCGTTTGTCGTGCGGCGGAAGTCGTTGAGCGAGCCGTCGCCAAACGTGCTGCCCGCTGCGCCAAAGCGTTCGTTTGCATCCGGCGCAGTCGAGTTGCCACCGTTGAGCGAAGTCCACGTCAGCACTGCGCTGTTCACCAACGTTGCGTTTGGCGGGAGCGTGCTTTGCACAGTCGCCGTATAGACAATGACGATGCTGCCGCCCGCCGGGATGTCGTATTGCCCCGTGATGTTTGTGCCGCCGCCGCCAATCGCCGCCGCGCTGTCCGTCGTCGCGCCGCCCGCAAGCGTCGTGCTGGTAATTCCAGTCACGAGCAAATGCGAAGGCATCGTGTCCACGAGCAGCGTGTCGAATGCAGTCGAGCTGTTCGCGCCGCCGGGGTTTGTGAGTGTCAGCGTGTAAGTGATTACATCGCCTGCATCCACCGGACCCGCCGGACTTGCGCCCTTTGTAACCGTGACGTTTGGCTCGGCGACCGTCGTCGTGATGGTGTTCGACGGCGTGCCATGTGGATCGGGATCTCCAGCGCCTGTTTTTTCAAAAAGAACGCTGAACGTGTTATCCAGATTGATCCCAGCTTGGTTGGCCAGTTCGTTCACCACCCGCGCTTGGAACTCAATGACCACGGCCTCCGTCGTCGCGCCGCTCGTGTCGGTATTCGTCAGGTTTCCGAATTTGAAAAATACATCTGTCCCGCTGTTATACGTGTCGTTGTTCGATGGTAGCAGCGACGATACCGCTGCATCCGGCAGCACAAAAGTCGGCGTGCCGATACTCGTCTGCGCAAGCCCCGCGCCGCTCAACGTGCTCGATGTGAGCTGCCCTGCTGCGGACACGAGCGATGCGACCGCCGTGCCGTTGATAAACTGATAGCCCGCTGGCAGTGCGTCCTGCACGACGAAGCTGTTGAACGATCCCGCTGGAATCGTGGCCACGAGCCGGAATGTCGCGATTTCGCCGAGCGTCACATTGCTGCCCGTCGTCGCTGCGACGTTTGTGGATTGCAGCGATTTCGTAAGCCCGAAGGTCGGTGACTCACCGAAGTTATTGCCCGCGCCGCTCGTGTTTGCCAAAAGCGGGATCGTCTGGATCGCATCATTGATCAAGGTGCCGCCGCCGGGCGTGCCTTGTGTATCAATGCCATCCGCGTAGCCCGCTGGCTGCGTCTCGGTAAGTGTGTAGGTGCCGGGGCGAAGGTTGGTGAATGAATACGCGCCGTTGGCTGGAGTCGTGGCGATTGTGCTCACGGCGTTGCCGCGATCATCCGTGCCGGTGAGCGTCACCGTCGCGCCGGGGATGCCGATTTCAAACGCATCGAAAACACCGTCGCCGCCGTAGTCGGAATACACACTGCCCGCGAGCGATGAAGGTGGTAGTTCGCCAAAAAGATTACCGCTGCCGGTCGTGTTCGAGGCGAGCGTGATGTTTGAAATGGTCTGGCTGTCCGCCGTGTTGACTACCGTGCCGCTGGCTTGCGTGCCGACCGTTTCGCGTCCGTCAAAGAAGCCCGCTGGCTGTGTCTCCGTGAGCGTGTAAGTGCCGGGGCGCAGGTTCGCAAACGAGTAGTTGCCGCTCGCATCAGTGAGCACGCTGGTATTGATTGCAGCTCCGAGATCGTTCGTTCCGGTGAGCGTGACAGTGACGCCAACAATGCCCGTCTCACCGCCGTTGATCGCGCCGTTATTATTCAGATCGCGATACACCGTGCCCGAAAGCGACGATGGCGGAAGCTCGCCGAAAAGGTAGCCGGTCGCTGCGACGTTTGTGCCGATGACAACGCCCGTGATTGCATCGCCCGGAGGCGGATTTCCAGCAACTCCGCCCGCAGTGCCGAGAGTGTTCAGACCGTCGAGGAAGCCCGCTGGCTGTGTCTCGGTGATGGTGTAGCCCGCGCCATTGGAAGGACGGATATTTGCAAATGAATAGTTGCCGCTCGCATCGGTGACGACGCTCACATTTACCGCGCCGCCGATGTCGTTTGTGCCGGTGAGTGTGACGGTGACGCCGGTGATGCCCGTCTCGCCGCCGTTGATCGCGCCGTTGTTATTCAAATCGCGATACACCGTGCCCGCGAGCGACGACTGCGAGATGATGAGCGAGTAATCCTCGATTTCGCCGAAGTTGCCCGTGCCGATGCTGCGCTCGTCCACGGTTGGGGTGCCCGCGTTGTCGGCGATGGCGTTGTCGCTCAAGCGCAGACGCATGTAAGTCTGCCCAGTCGTGAGTGCCGGAAGTGTCGCCCAAGTGAGCACCACGTTTTGCTGCGCGGCGTTTGTGGGCACGTTGACGGTCGTGCGCTCGGATGCTTGGAAAAGCCCGTCGCGATTGAAATCCATCCACGCCTGCAAGGTGCGTGCGACGCCGGTGTTGTTAAAAACGGATACCGTCGAGGAGTAGCTCGTCTGTGCGCCGACGGCGATATTTGTCACCGTGGCGATGCCGTCTTCGTCGTCGGTCGTCAGCGCGTCGTCGCCATCCGCATTGACGCTGCTGCCAGCCGTGGCTTCTGTGTCAAAAAGTGTGCCGATGCGGAGATTTGCGGACTGAGCTTCGCGGGCTAGGCTGCTGTTTTCGTAAGTAGCAGGCGCATCGCCGTAATCGAAGATGTTGATGTTAAAAGCAAAGATGATGTGCGAGTCGTTGCCTACATTTGACTTGGTATCGTCCTTGCCGGGAGGTGTGCCGATGACACTCGCGGGGATGTCCGTGGAGTGGACGGTTGTGGCGAGGTAGGAGAGGCCCGTCGCATCGCTATAAACGACGTGGCCTTGGCCGATCAGTTCGCCAGTTTGCCCAAGGTAATCGTTGGCACTTCCACCGATGAATGTAGCGAAGTCTTTCGTAAGCAGATCGGGGGTGAAAGTGGCCACGTAAATATCCCAAGTGCCACCGCCAAACGTGCCGTCGAAATAGTTACTAGCGGGCGTTGTATTTAATACCGGAAAAGTGCCGCCGCCCGTGGTGCCGAAGATCAGCAGCCGGTTTGCACGCATATCAAACGCCATGCCGCCGATACGATCCTGTGCGTCACCACCCAAATAAGTGGACTGGAATCCCAAGCCTGCGCTGCCGTTGAGCGGGATGCGGGAGACAAACGCATCGAATGTGCCGCCGCCATTTGCCGCCTGTGCGCCGCCTGCGCTGCCGGGGACGTTTGTCGAGTTCGTCGTGCCTGCGACCCAGAAGTGTGTATTCGATGCCTCGACAAGCGCAGCCATCGTGTCTGTCGCCACTGTGCCTTCGTCGCCCGTGCCGCCGAGGAAGGAAAGAACATCGAAAGCCGCAGGCACCGTCGCCTGTTCGTTCAGCACGCCGACTACGAGTTCTGTGCCCGCAACCGCCGCATCCACCGCATTTACGAGCGCGGGGAAGCCCGCCGTGCTGGCGGTGCTGGTTGCGAAAACGATCTTCGTTTTATCCGGCGTCACATTCACCGAAGTGAAGTATTCGCTCGCGCTGCCGCCCACGTAAGTCGCCCAGCTTGCAGTGGGTGTTGTTGATGCCGTACCGAAGCGCACCACGACACCTTCCAGCGGACCGGCAAAAGTCGCGTCTGGCCCGATGTTCACCGCCGCAATTTCCCCGACCGGAATCGCTGCTGCCACGCGACCGCCGACGTAAAAAACATCGTTGCTCACAATGGCCACCGCATTGAGGGTATCCATCGTTACGGGCTCTGCGTTGTAGGAGCGCGTCGCGAGGTTTGCCGAGTAAATCTGAATCACGCCATGACTGAAACCCACCACCACTCGGCCATCCGGGAAAAGCTCTAGGTCAGCAGCTTGGTTATCGAGCTTTTGGTTGGTCACGCCGCCCGTCGGACTGGTGATTCCCGTGCTCGTCCACGCTGTGATGTTCAGGCCGTCGTTGGATAGACGGTAGATGTAAGTCTGGTTCGCCACAGTTCCCACGGAGAAGCCCGCATTCACCTGCATGTAGCCACCAAATGATCCGTTGGTGATAATTTCGCGGACCCAGCCAGCCGCGTAAGTGCCGTTTGCGTTCACATTCACCGCAAACAAATACGAATCGAATGGGAGCGCACTGTCGTTGAGATCAAAGTAAGTGGACCAGACGACGTTCGGGTCGATGACGAGCGGGGCGTTTTCGTCCACCAATCCGGTAATCGCGTAGCGCATCTGGCCCGGCTCGTTGCCTGCCACCATTGCAGCCGAGACATCCACCTTCGCGCCATCAATGATCTGATAGACCTCCGGCATTTTGAGCGCGAGGTCTTGAAAGCGCAGGTCCAGCGTGGAGGAGCCATCGGCATTGTAGATAATGCCGTCCTGCCCCTCGAAATTCATCGCGATCTTTGTGTAGTCCGCAGCGCGGCTTACGAGCCAGTCAAACTCCAGTGTCGTTCCAGCCGCCGAGTAAAGCCGCAGGTCCACGCCGTTATACACATTGCGGAGAGTCAGCTCCTTGAAGATACGCGGGTTAAAGCTGGTGCCGTCCCCATTTTGATAAGAGCCGACGACTTCGGACTCGCCGCCCGTCACGATGGTCCAGTCCGTATTCGCTCCGTCGAAAGTCAAATCAATCACCTGCAAGCCCACTGCGCCCGTCTCGGGATCCGTCTGATTTGCGACAATCCGCAAGTGGTCCGAGTACACGAGCATCGCGCCAAACCGCGTCTTGAAACCATACTGCACATCCGCATCAAACTGCCCCACGTTTTCCTGAAACCAAATCTCATTAGTGGATTCGCGCACTACATCCTGAATTGATTTTTGCTGAGTTTCCGTGGCGGAAGGCACCGTTGCATCGGGAGTCAGCGTTGCTTGGCTGGCCTGCGCAGTCTGCGGCGCTTGCGCGGCAACGACGGGAGTGCTTTCCGGCAAAGGCAAAGCCGCTTCGCTGGTGACTGGCGGAGCTTCCTCCGGCACGGGCACTTCGGAGACGGGGGCTACGCTGCAAAGAATCCTGTCCTCGTAAGATTCGAGGAGCGGGGTTTTGCGACTACGCTTGGTGGTGGACTTTTTGGAGCGCGGCATACGGGTATTGGCTTTGGGTTTTACGTGAAGGAGCATCCGAAATGAGCAGAAGTCATGCGGGGGCGATGCCTTTTACTTTTCGGTTCGCGGAGAAAAAACCCAAGAACCCAAACTTTGCAATCCTCAAATCCACCGCACGTAATGCAAAATACGAGATGCGCTTTTCGGTGCCGCATTATGCCGTGTAAGTTTTGAGCGGAATTTTGTTTGCAACACACCCCGAAAACCGGCAGACCGTCGCGCGACAAAACCCAACCAGTCACCCTTTAACCACCGCAACCACACAAAAATACCATGCGCGCAACCCATCCATTCGTACTTACTTTGGCCATAGCAACAATCATCCCAGCCACACACGCTGCGGACATTGAGAAACAGCTTCCCGAACGCTGGGAGCGCAATGACCGCGAAGAGTCGCTGATGGGCGGATTCCAGCAGGAAATCTCCCGCATCCCTTCCAAGCCACGCCGCTTCAGCACCACGCCCGCGACCGAAAAAATGCCCGCTGATTTCTCCCCGTGGTGGATTCGCGGCCAACGCGCCACCATCGGCAAAACCACAAGCAGCCAAGGCGTCACGCTCGAAGAACTCTACGTCCGCGCCATCCGCAACTCGAACCAGATTCGCGTTTTCTCCGATCTCCCGCTCATCCGCGAAACCGGCATCCAGGAAGCAAAAGGCGCGTTCGACACAAACACCTTCGTCTCCGCGATGTTCGACCGCAAAAACGAGCCAGTCGGCAGCACCCTCACCACCGGCGGCGCAAACCGCTTCAAGCAGGATGAATGGTCTTTTGAAGCGGGCGCACGGAAAAAATTCGTCACCGGCACCGAAGTCACCCTCTCCCAAAAACTCTCCCGCACGGATAACAACTCCATCTATTTCGTCCCCAACCCCCAATCCCGCGCCACGCTGGAGCTAAACATCATCCAGCCTCTCCTAAAAGGCGCAGGCGTCGGCTACAACCGCTCCATTATTGAAATCGCGAAGATTGACTCCGAAATCGCGATGGCCGAATTCATCCGCCAAAGCGAAAGCCATCTCCAGGAAATCGCCCGCGCCTACTGGAGCCTCTACTCAGCCCGCGTCACGTATCTTCAGAAACTCAAGCTCCTCGAAGAAACCGGCAAACTTGCCGACGAAATCAAAGCCCGCGTCAATCTCGACACCCAAAGCGCCCAACTCTTCCGCGCACAATGCGCACTCGCCGGACGCAAGGCCGACCTCATCCGCGCCGAAGCTGCAATCCGCAACGCGCAAGACCGCCTTCGCAGCCTCACCAACGACGCCGACCTCCTCCGCAATGCAGACGTGGAGCTGATCCCACGCGATATACTCGTGCTCGGCGGCGAAATGGTGGATGCCCAAACCGCAGCCCGCATCGCCCTCGAAACGCGCCCGGAAATTAACCAAGCATTCATGCAGCTCCGCGCCGCAACTATGCGCGCAGACATGAGCAAAAAAGAACTTCTCCCCGAATTGAACCTCGTCCTCAAAGGCGCACTCGGCGGCCTCGATGACGGCGACCTCGGCGGCGCATGGTCCCGCGAATACTCCACCGGCGGCCCCGGCTACGGAGTCGGCCTCGTTTTCAATTACCCCATCGAAAACAACATCGCCAAAGCCCGCCACGAACGCAGGCTTCTGGAGCTTCGCCAGCAGGTCAACCAAGTCAAAACCACCGTGGATAGCGTCGTCCTCGAAGTCCAAATCAGCGCCCGCGAAGTCGCCACCAGTTACCGCGAAGCCGTGGCGAAATACGCCTCCGTAAAAGCCTACGGCGAAGACATCGCCACCCTCGAAGCTCGCCGCACCATCCAGCCATTCAGCGACCCCGCAGTCGCCGCAATCATGGGGCCGGAAGCCACCAAGACCGCGCAGGCCACGCAGACCACCGATTACATTGATCGGATGCTCGACGCCCAAGACCGCCGCGCCACCGCAGAGGAAGAATTCATCCGCTCTGCCACCAACTACCAAGTCTCCCTCGTCAACATGCAGCGTGCGAAAGGCAAACTTCTCCGCTTTGAAGGCATCCAAATCGTCCGCGACCGCGAAGACGGCCTCCCACTTCTCTACCTACAAAAAGGAATGGGCAGCGGCAAAGACGGGAAATCCGTCGCCCCTGGCAAGTAAGCCAGCCCAGGTTTGCACGTCGGCCCATTTAAGCCGAACGCCGCGATTGGATTGTGCGAAGCGCCGTGGAGTGTCCCGACCTGTCGGGATTCCCGCCGTCACTCAAGCGACTTGTCGCGCCGAGCCTCGCTCGCAAGGCTGCAAGCCGTTGCCACGGCTCTGTGCGTGACAAGTCCCGCAAGCCACGGCGGGAACAAGTTCCCGCAGTCCACGGCTTCGCCCGAGTTTCCGAAATCCCCCTAAACCCGCTGCAAATTTCTGAAGCCTGCATTGCGCGAAATGGGAAAGGCGGTAAGGTGCGCGCCGTCATGGAAGGAAATCGTCTATCAATCTGCGGGTGCCCATGAACTCCTGCCTTTACGAGTGCGAGGTGATGCATCATCGGCTGGAGCCGAAAGTGCATCAGTTCCGCTATCGCATTTTCATGTTCGCGCTGGATTTGGACGAAATTGACGCCGTCGCGAGCAAGACGCTCTTTTTCTCCCGCAATGCGTGGAATCTCTACAGCTTTCGCGACCGCGACCACCTCACGATGCCGGGCTTTGAGAAAGGTTCGGTGAAGGAAAACATCATCGCCTATCTCGCGCAAAACGGCGTCCAGTTTCCTCCCGGCGGGCGTATCTCACTGGTCACTTTGCCTCGCGTGCTGGGCTACATTTTCAATCCCGTCTCCTTCTATTTCTGCGCCGATTCCGCAGGTGCGCCGCTTTGCGCCGTGGTGCAGGTGGGCAATACGTTTGGCGAGATGAAGCCCTACTGCATCCCCGCGCCCGCGTCGGCGGATGGCTTCCGGCTGGTGACGCCGAAGCACTTTTACGTCTCGCCGTTTTCATCGCTCGATTTGTCCTTCGATTTCAAACTGCGCGTCCCCGGCGAGCATCTCGATATTCACATTGACGACCGCGACGGCGAGCGCCGCGTCCTCCTCAGTGCGCTCACCGGCAAGCGCACGCCGCTCACCAATACACGGCTCTGCTGGCTCACCCTGAAGTATCCCCTACTCACGCTGAAAGTGATCTTCCTCATCCACTGGCACGCGATGATCCTGTGGTTGAAAAAAGTGCCGCTTCATCGCAAAGCAGCAAACGCCGACAAACAACGCGGCGTCCACAGACCACACTCTTCCATCGCTCCCAAAGCGCCATGAACGAAACCATCGCCGCCACCGCTCCCGCACCAGCCGCTTCGCAAGGCGGGCTTTACCAGCGCCTCGTGCTCGATGCCCTCGGCAAAATGTCCGCAGGCTCGCTCACCCTGGAGCTTCCCGATGGAGCCAAGCACATCATCGGCACACCCAGCGCAGAAATCAGCGCCACCATGCGCATTCGCGACGCGGCATTTTTCAAACGCTGCGTCCTCTTTGGCGATGTCGGCTTCGGCGAGAGCTACGTGGACGGCGAGTGGGATACAGACAGCATCGAGCGCGTCATCTCCTGGGCAGTTCTCAACATCGAAAACTCCCCCGCCATGTCCGGCTCCAAGTCCCGCTCCTTCGCACTCGGCATCCTCAAAATCGCCAACCGCATCGGCCACATCCTCCGCCCCAACAGCCTCACCACCGCACGCCAAAACATCGCCGAACACTACGACCTCGGCAACGATTTCTACACACTCTGGCTCGACCCCACCATGACCTACTCCAGCGCCATCTTCACCGCGCCGGACCAATCCCTCGAAGCCGCGCAGATTGAAAAATACGACACCCTCTGCCGCAAACTCCGCATCCACAAAGGCGACCACATTTTAGAAATCGGCAGCGGCTGGGGCGGCTTCGCGTGCCACGCCGTGAAAAACTACGGCTGCCGCGTCACCACCGTCACCATCTCGCAGCAGCAATTCCGCTACGCAAAAGAACGCTTCATCCGCGAAGGCATCGCCGAACATGTGGACATCCTCCTCGAAGACTACCGCAAGCTCGGCGGCAAGTTCGACAAAATCGTCTCCATCGAAATGATGGAAGCCCTCGGCGACCGCTACCTCCCCGCCTACTGCCGCCAACTCCACACACTACTCAAGCCGCACGGCATGGTCGGCGTCCAATACATCACCGTCCCCGACAACCGCCACGCCGAGCTACGCAGCGGAGTGGACTGGATACAAAAACACATCTTCCCCGGCTCCCTCCTCCTCAGCATCAGCCGCGTAAATACCGCCATGAACAAAGCCGGCGACCTCTTTCTCCACGACATGAAAGACATCGGCCTCAGCTACGCCCGCACCCTCCGCGCATGGTTCGATAATTTCAACGCCCACCTCGCCGAAGTCCGCGCAATGGGCTTCGACGACCGCTTCATCCGCAAATGGAACTACTACCTCCAATACTGCGAAGCCGCCTTCGCCATGCGAAATATCAGCGTCGTCCAAGCCATCTACACCCTCCCAAACAACCCCCGTCTCCGCCAAGCCTGAACGCAGCGAAGCAGCGAGGACGTAAAGGAACATCTTCAAAAATTGATTTCCCATAGCGCGGGAGACGTAAAGGAGCGGCGAATTCATTCGCCGACGACTACAACGCGAAGCGCAAATCTCTTCCGCGTGCCACGGCAAAATAATGTGCGCTTCGCGGTGGCGAAGGTCGGCGGCCAGAGGCATTCCGATACATCGGGACTCCTTTACATCTCCCGTGTTTCTTTCATCTTCAATCGCGGGGTTCGGGGTTATCACAATTACGGCGCTACGCGCTCCCCCGATTGCGATTGGCGCGGGTTCATGCTGGTTTCCAAGCCGTAACTCTTACCACCGGTCCGGTGATTCTGCGCCGTGGTCAAACGCTGCGGCTTGCGCTATGCTCGAAACATGAGCCTCTCACCGCTTCAACAACTCGACGCTGCGCATCACCTGCATCCTTTTACCAATCACCGCGACATGCACACCACCGGCACGCATGTCATCACCGAAGGCTCCGGCGTTTGGCTGAAAGACGCGGCGGGGAATCGGCTGCTCGATGCGCTTGCGGGGCTTTGGGCGGTGAATATCGGCTATGGGCGGCGCGAAGTCGTGGACGCCGTCGCTGCGCAGATGACGCAGCTTTCCTACTACCCGTCGTTTTTTAATACCACCACGGAACCCGCAATCCGCCTTGCTGCGAAGCTCGCGGAACTTGCACCGGCGCGGCTCAAGCACGCGATGTTTTGCAACAGCGGCAGCGAGGCCAATGAGACTGCGCTGAAGCTCATTCGCGGCTACTGGAAGCTGAAAGGAAAGCCTGCCCGCACGAAGATCATCACCCGCGAATTTGCCTACCACGGCGTGACGCTGGCCACCACGAGCATGACCGGATTGCCGAGTTGCACCGCCCCGTTTGATCTCCCGCTGCCCGGCTTCGTCCACGTCCCCGGACCAAATGCGTGGGCTGCAAACCGCGAGGCCGATCCGGTCGCCTACGGCCAATGGTGCCTTGAGGAAACCGAGCGCGTCATTTTACGCGAAGGCGCGGAAACCATCGGCGCGATCTTCGCCGAGCCGGTGCAGGGCGCAGGCGGCGTCATCCCTCCGCCTGCGGGCTACCTGCGCGGGCTGCGCGAGCTTGCGCGGAAATACGGCATCTTGTTTGTCGCCGATGAAGTCATCACGGGCTTCGGGCGTCTCGGCGCGTGGTTTGCGAGCGGACTGTGGGACCTCGACCCGGACCTCATGTGCCTCGCGAAAGGACTCACCAGCGGCTACATCCCGCTCGGTGCCACGATGGTTTCCGATGAAGTCGCCGAAGTCCTCAACAGCGGCGGCTACCTCGCCCACGGCTTCACTTACAGCGGCCACCCCGTCTCCTGCGCCGCCGCGCTCGCCAGCATCGGCGTCATCGAAAAAGAAAAACTCGTCGAGCGCGTGCGCGATGATGTTGGCCCGTATTTCAAATCGCAACTCGCCGAACTCGCCACGCATCGCGCAGTCGGCGAAATCCGCAGTGAAGGACTCATCGGCGCAATCGAACTCATCCCGCGCGAAGGAAAATCCGCGCTCTCGCCCACGACGATGCTCGGCATCAAAGCCTCCGCCCTCGTGAGGAAGGAAGGCGTCATCGTTCGCGGCATCCGCGACCTCATCGCCGCCGCGCCGCCGCTCACGATCACGCACGAAGAAATAGACATCCTCTTCGCTGCTATCGGCACCGGCCTCGACCGTCTGTGGGATTAAAAATAGGAGAGTAGCCCGTGCGCGTGGCACGAGCGCCCCGCTCGTGAATGTGTCACGGACGCCCTCGTCCGTCTCACCCGCACGGCGAAGCCACAAGCTTATGGAGCGTCTCAGCGCGTTCTATTGGATATAAGCACCGGACGAGGCGTCCGGGACACGATCACGAACGAGGGCGTTCGTGCCACGCCGCGCGGGCTACTTTGCGAACCGCTCGACAGCGAACGGCGGCGGAGTCTATGTTCCCGCCCTTTTTCAAACCATGAGCAACGAACCACCAACGCCGCCAGCCGCACCGTCCGACTTCATCCGGGACATCGTCGCGCAGCACGCACAGGAAGGCGCGTATCCGCGAATCAACACGCGCTTTCCGCCGGAGCCAAACGGCTACCTCCACATCGGCCACGCGAAGAGCATCTGCCTGAACTTCGGCATCGCGCGGGAGTTTGGCGGCGTCTGCAACTTGCGGATGGATGACACGAACCCGACCAAGGAGGACGTGGAATATGACGAGAGCATCCAGCGCGATGTGCGCTGGCTCATCGGCGGATGGGCCGACGGCGTGATGAGCCTCAAGCAGAACGGCGAGCCGTTTTATGCCAGCGACTATTTCGAGCAGCTCTACGGATTCGCGGTCGAGCTGATCAAAAAGGGACTCGCATTTGTCTGCGACCTCACCGGCGAGGAAATGGCGCAACATCGCGGAGCGCCTGATAAGCCGGGCACGCGCTCGCCTTTTGCGGAGCGCAGCGTGGAGGAAAATCTCGACCTTTTTGCGCGGATGCGAGCGGGAGAATTTGCCGACGGCACGAAGACGCTGCGGGCGAAAATAGATATGGCTTCGCCCAATATGCACATGCGCGATCCGGTGCTCTACCGCATCCGCAAAGTAGCGCATCACCGCACCGGAGATGCGTGGGCGATTTATCCGATGTACGATTACGCGCACTGCCTGAGCGACGCGATTGAGGGCATCTCGCACTCGATTTGCACGCTGGAGTTTGAGGTGCATCGTCCGCTTTACGATTGGCTCGTGGACGCCGTCGGGCTGTGGAATCCGCGCCCGCGTCAGTACGAATTTGCGCGGCTGAATCTGAACTACACCGTGATGAGCAAGCGCAAGCTGCTGCAACTCGTGGAGGAGCGGCTCGTGACGGGTTGGGACGATCCCCGGATGCCGACCATCAGCGGAATGCGGCGGCGCGGCGTGACTCCCGAAGCACTGCGGGATTTCGCGTATCACATCGGCGTCACGAAGTTCAAATCGCTCACGGATGTCGCTGTGCTGGAAAATGCGATTCGCACGGACTTAAATGCACGCTCACTGCGCAGGCTGGCCGTGCTGAGGCCGCTGAAAGTCGTCATCACGAATTTCCCCGAAGGCGGAGTGTCGCCGTGCGTGGCGGGGAATCTTCCGTCCGACGAAAACGCAGGGACGCGGGAAATCGAGTTCACCCGCGAGCTTTGGATCGAGCAGGACGACTTCATGGAAGTCCCCGCGCCGAAGTATTTCCGCCTGAAACCGGGCGGCGAAGTGCGGCTGAAATACGCATTCATCATCAAGTGCGAATCGCTCGTGAAAGACGCGGCTGGCAACGTGGTGGAGCTACATTGCACCGCCGACTTCGACAGTCGCAGCGGCGCCGCAAATGCTGGCCGCAAAGTGAAGGGAACGATTCACTGGGTCAGCGCGACGAAGTGCATCGAGGCCGAGGTGCGTCTGTATGATCGGCTCTTTACCGAAGCCGATCCCGAGGCCGATGGGCGCGATTTCAAAACCGTGATGAATCCGCATTCGCTCGAAGTCATCCGCGCAAAACTGGAGCCGTCGCTGGCCGCTGCAAAGCCGGAGGAGCGCTACCAATTCGAGCGGCTGGCGTATTTCTGTCTCGACGATGATGCGAAGCCAGACGCGCCCGTTTTTAACCGCACGATCACGCTCAAAGATGCGTGGACCAAGGAAGCAGCGAAGGCTTAATAAATCATGCGCCGTTTCGTTTTCGTAGCTCTCCTCATTCTGGGTTCGCTGGTTGCGCGAAAATACTTCCCTGCACTCGAATCAATTGGGAGCGGAACTCGCGCCGCGAATGGTGCTCCGCCGACGAGTGCGACGTGGGGTTACATGGCTTCGTTGCAGGATCACTACGTTCGGCACGGAGCAGATTTCAATGCGACTTCAGCGGATGATTACGCGGCGAAAGCGTGGGCGTTTCGTGAGCAGGCGGTGGCGCAAAAACTGCCGATGAAGCTCGATGGCGACACGGTGCGAGTGATGGACCTGTGTTCACTAGCATTTGCTGCATTCAATTTGAACGGCACGACGAAAACCTACTTCCGCCCACGCGATGCAGGCTATTGGAATCGCCAGCCGGGCACACCAATCACGACTCCACCGTGGAGCCGCTAACCATCGAATTATTATGAGCCATCAATGTCCTGTCTGCGGTTTTGAACATCTCCGCGAACCACCTCGCAGCGAATCAGGCGGCGCGTCGTTTGAGATTTGTCCGGCGTGCGGTTTTCAGTTTGGCGTGAGCGATGATGATGAATGCTACACTTACGATGTCTGGCGGATGGACTGGGTTTCGGGCGGGATGCGGTGGGCATCGCGGCAGAACAAGCCGGATCGCTGGAATCCGACTGTGCTCATCCAGAAAGTGATGCCGCCCAAAAAGCCGAAGCGGAAAAAAGGATGATGCTTTTTTCCCGCAGCACGGCAGACGCGACGCAGCGCAATTTTGCAGGCGGAGTGGATGCAATTCGCCAGCAGATGAAAACGCTGGCCGCTGCGGACGATGCGCGGCTGCGGGAAATCGCGGATGCACTGCGGCAGGAATCACGTTTTGCAAAAGCGGGTTTTGCGCAGCGGGCAATCGCGCTCGTTTCGGAAAGTCTGCGCCGTTGCCGTGGGATGGTGCCGTACGAGTGCCAGTGGATTGCGGGGCTGGCGCTTGCCGATGGGAAGCTCGCGGAAATGGCCACTGGCGAGGGCAAGACGCTCACCGCGCTTCTTCCGGCGTTCGTTTTTGCGCTGCACGGAAAAGGCGCACACGTCGCCACGGTGAATCCTTATCTCGCGGAGCGTGATTGTGGATTTGCCGCGCCGGTTTTTGAGCGTCTCGGCTTTTCCGTGGCTCTGCTCAAGGAGCGTGTGCCGCAGCCAATCAAACGCACCGCATATCTCGCGGATGTGACTTACGGCGTGGGCACGGAATTTGGCTTCGACTATTTGCGCGACCAGCTCGCGATTCAGGCGGCAGGCGGAGGAAGGCCGGCTTTTTTCCACGAGACGCTGCTCGGCACCTCGCCTCCGCCGCCCGCAATTGTGCAGCGCGGACACGCATTTGCGGTGGTGGACGAGGCAGACAGCATCCTCATTGATGAAGCGCGCAGCCCTTTGATCATCAGCACCGGCGCACCGCGACCATGCGAAAATCCTGCGCCTTATTTGCTCGCAGATCGGCTGGCGCAGGAGCTTGAGGATGAGGTTCACTTTTCCGCAAAAACTCCCGGCGGACATCTCACGCTCACGGATGCCGGGCGAGCTGTGGTCGCGGCTGCGCTGACCGATGAAGTGCTCGCGTGCATCCGCAGATTGTGGACGGTTTATATCGGGAATGCGCTGCGTGCGCGGAGGCAGATGCGGCGCGATGTGCATTACATCGTGAGCGATGGAAAGGTCGTGATCGTGGATGAATTCACCGGTCGCCCGTGCCCGGAGCGCTCGTGGCGCGACGGCCTGCATCAAGCAGTCGAGGCAGCGGCGGGCGTGGAGATTCAGGAGGAAAATGGGAGCGAAGCGACGATCACGCGCCCCGGATATTTCCGGCTCTATGGCAAAATTTGCGGCATGACGGGCACGGCTGCGGAAGCTGCTTCTGAAATGCGAAGCAGCTACGGTCTGGATGTGCGTGTGATTCCGCTGAACCGCCCCGGACGCCGTGAAATCCTGCCGGATCGGGTGTTCGCGTCGCGGATGGCAAAACTCAGCGCAATCGTGAAGGAGACAGCTTTGCGCCACTCACGCGGCCAGCCCGTGCTCATCGGCAGCCGCACTGTGGCAAACAGCGAGGAGCTTGCGGAGTTGCTGGCGAAATCCGGTTTTCCATTCCGTATTCTTAACGCAAAGCAGGATGCGGATGAGGCGGAGATTGTTCATCAAGCGGGCGAGCGTGGAATGGTCACGATTGCGACCAACATGGCGGGCCGTGGAGCGGACATCCCGCTCGCTCCCGAAAGCGCACAAGCAGGTGGCCTGCACGTCATCGGCATGGAGCGGCACGAAAGCGCACGCATTGATCGCCAGCTCATTGGCCGCGCCGCGCGGCAAGGCCAGCCGGGAAGTGCGCAGTTTTTTCTTTCGCTGGAGGACGACCTCATCGCGCGAAACACGCCTGCGCTGGTGGAAAAACTGCGCCCTCTCGCGGATGCCGCCGGAGAGCTTCCAGCCGCGACCGCTGCGCATTTTCTCCGCTTGCAGCGGACTGTGGAGGCATCGGATCGCGCAGCGCGGAAGGCACTCGCCGAATACGATAAATGGCTGGATGAACTCAAACACACCCTGTGATACAAGCACCGTGATGCACCGCCTTAAATCCATCGTCCTATCACTCAGCGCCGTCTTTTCCGCAGCCGCCTCCGAGGTTCCCGGCTACACGGAGCCGTACAAGACGATCACCGTCTCGTCGTCGGAGTCCGGCGTGATTTCGCAAATGCTTGTGGAGGAAGGTGCGCAGGTGAAAAAAGGACAGGTGCTTGCGCGGCTCGATACGGCGCAGCATGAGGCGGAGCTGGAGATCGCGAAATCGAACACCGCGTTGCAAAAATCCAAAGTCGCAAAGCTGGAGGAAATCGTCCGCTCGCAGCGCATCGCGCAGGAGGAACTGGAGCGCGCCCGCACCGATCTGAAAGTCCGCGAAGCCGAGGTGCGCAAGATCGAAGCGGTGATCGAAAACCGCATCATGCGCAGCCCGGTGGATGGCATCGTCTCCGAAATCAAACGCGACCCCAGCGAGGCCGTCTCACTCGCATCGCCACACGTTCTCACCGTGGTGCAAATTGACCGCCTGCTCGTAAATCTCTTCCTTTCCCCCGCTCGCGCCGCACGCATGAAAGCCGGCGACAAATCGAATCTCTCGCTCGGCGATAATGCGCAGCCCGCCGTCGGGATTGTCGAGTTTGTCTCCCCCGTCACCGACGCCGCCAGCGGCACCGTGCGCGTGAAATTTGTTCTCGATAATACGAAGGCGGATTTCCGCAGCGGCACTACGGCAAAATTGAATGACGAATGATGGCCCGCACCCGTGGTGATCTGGCTCGTGCAAATCCACTCGCCGCGAAATCCGCGCAGGTGTGCGCTTGCACACGCCGCGCTTCCGGCACTATCACATCACCCATGATTCGCCACGTCGTCGCACTCGCCACGGTCGCATTGCTGACCGCTTGCGCCAACCGCATGGAACCTCCGCGCCAGAATCCCCTCGCCCGTTCCGAGGTGCTTCCGCTCGCGTTGTCGGACGACTTTGCATTTACCAAAGTCTCCACGTTTTTCAACGACCCGCGAGACGCCCGCACGCTGAAGCCGACGATCAGCCCGATGATTCAATTTGAGCGCGCCCGCGTGAACTACGGTGCCGTGAGCAACTACGACCGCACGGAGCGCTACGGGCATTATTACAACATCTGGTGGAAGACGCAGCAGCCTGCGGATGTCACCGTGCGCTTTGAATACCGGCAGGAAAATCTCGGCTCGCATGTGCAGGCGCAAGAGCTGCGCTACCCGGCGGCGCAGGGCACGACGCTCAGCAAATTCACGGTCATCGGCGATCCTTACAAGGAGGACGGAAAAGTCACCGCATGGCGTGCGCTGCTGATTGTGGATGGCAAGGTCGCCGGGCTTCACCAGTCCTTCCTCTGGAACTGAGTTTGAAATGAGACGCAGGATTTTTAGTAAATTGCGCTAAACTGGGAAAAGCATGACGACTCAACCAAGCATCTTCGCAGATACCGAGAACGCCGACGCGGTGTTTATCCGCGTCGAGGGGAAGGGCACTTTTACCAACAGCCCGTGCCTGAAAGAGTTTGCGCTGAAAATGATCGAGCAAGGGCGGCGCGCACTGGTCGTGGATTTGCAAAATTGCCCATCCATGGACAGCACGTTCATGGGCACGCTTGCTGGAATCGCGATGCGCCTCGAAGACCTCGGCGGCGGCAAGCTGTGGGTCGTAAATCGCAACGCACGCAACACCGATTTGCTGGATGGATTGGGAATCAGCGCTCTTTTTTGCGAGGAACCTGCGCCGGTGGTTTCCTCCGCTGCCGCCGCTCTGGAGGCCAGCCCGGCAGATAAAGCGGCAACCCGCGAAGTCATGCGTGAGGCGCACGAAGCGTGCATCAAGGCCAATCCCGAAAATGCGGTGCGGTTCAAAGACGTGCTCGCGCATCTCGAAGACAGCGCTCGCCGTGCGACAGTGAGCGAAAAGTAGCCCGCGAGTCCCATCGCGGCTGAACAACTCTCGCGAAGCGACCAATCAAACAAAGCGTCGCTTCGCGAGTGGCGAAAATCCGCAAGGGGACTCGCGCGTTGCTTTCTTTTTCGCGGGCACACTTGCCATTCAGCGGATGGCTGCTAACCCCGTCGCGCATGGCAACCTACTCGAAGCGCGATTTCACCACCGACCCACCAAACTGGGACGACATTAAAAAATTTGCAGGGTTCACTTGGGTCATCCCGGTGCTCGTCGTTCTCTGGGCGATCATTTCGACCTACTACACGGTGCCTGCGGATTCCGTCGGTGTGTTGACGCGGTTTGGAAAATACCACGACACCCAGCAGCCGGGTCTTCATTTCAAGCTGCCCTTCGGCATTGATGACGTGGAACTCGTCGCCGTGAAGCGCCAGCACAAGCTGGAGTTCGGATTTGGCACACGCGGCAACACAAACCAAGACCAAGTCGGCGATGATCCGCAGGCGGAAAAAAACATGGTCACAGGCGATCTGAATGCGGCTCTCGTGGAATGGGTTGTCCAGTACCACATTGATGATCCAAATCTCTACCTCTACCACGCGAATGAACCCGCCGCGACGCTGCGCGATTTATCCGAGGCTACGATGCGCGAAGTGGTCGGCGATAGGACGGTGGATGATGTCATTACCGTCGGGCGGCAGGAAATCGAAGACCGCTCGCTCATGCGCCTCAAGGAACTCTCGAAAGCATACAAGCTCGGATTTTCCATTGACCAAGTGCAGCTCAAAAACGTGAACCCGCCGCGTGAAGTGCAGAACTCGTTCAACGAAGTGAACAACGCCCAGCAGGACCGGGAAAATATGATCAACATCGCAAACGGCGAATACAACAAATCCGTCCCCCGCGCCAAAGGCGAGGCAGCGCAGAAAATCTCCATCGCGGAAGGCTACAAACTCAAGCGCGTGAACGAGGCACTCGGCGACGTGGCTGCGTTTAACTCCGTCTATGAGCAGTATCGAAATGCGCCGGATGTCACCCGAAAGCGGATGCTCCTAGAAACCATGGCCGAAGTGCTGCCCGGCATCCGGCAGACGACAATTGTGGATGAAAAAATCACGCAATTACTCCCGCTCATGCCGGGAGCCGGAACGGGGGTGGCAAAATGAAACCACGCGCAGCCATTTTTCTAATTTCCTTCATCGTCGTAGCGATGCTGATTGCCACTGGCTGCTACACCGTTCGCATGACGGAGACTGCCATCGTCACGCGCTTCGGGCGTCCAGTCGGCGAGCCAATCGTGGACCCCGGCCTCTATTTCAAAATCCCCTTCGTCGAGCTGGTGAACAAGCAGGAGAAACGAGTGCTGGAGTGGGACGGCCCTTCCGTGGAGATGCCTACGAAGGACAAAACATATATCGAGGTGGACGCATTTGCCCGCTGGCGCATTGCGGACCCGGCGAAATTCTTTGTCACCCTGCGCGACACGCGCACCGCACACTCGCGGCTCGATGACATTATTGGCAGCGAGATTCGCGCCTCAGTAGCGCGGCACGAACTCATCGAAGTCATCCGCAGCGACAAGACGCGCGTGCTCAAGGTGGACCCGCAAAACTCTCCATCTGGCGGCGGAACTGTGCCCGTGAAAATCCAGCGTGGAAAACTGGAGATCGAGAGCGACGTGCTGGCCGCAGCCGCGCCCAAGTTGTTGCCGCTTGGATTGGAGCTGATTGATGTCCGTGTGAAGCGTGTGAATTACAACAACGCAGTTTTGCAGCGCATTTTTCAGCGGATGATCAGCGAGCGCCAACAGATCGCCCAGCGCTTCCGCAGCGAAGGCGAGGGCGAAGCGGCGACCATCGGCGGCAAAAAAGAACGCGACCTCCGCGAACTGGAATCCACCGCCTATAAAAAAGTGCAGCAACTCCAGGGCGAAGCCGACGCCGAAGCGACGCGAATCTACGCCGAAGCGTTTAACAAAAGCGCGGAAGCCTCGGAGTTTTACGGCTTCGTAAAAACGCTGGAAACCTACAAGAAAATCCTCGGCGGCAGCACCACTCTGGTGCTCTCCACCGAGAGCGATATTTTCTCCATGCTCAAGCACGCTGGCGCGAAACCCGCCACCGCGCCGCCGCAGAAGCCTGCGAAGCCAGTCGCGCCGGCTGCTGCTTTGGAAGCGCCGTAGAGTTTTTCGCGAGGGACTTGAGGGACTGAAGGGACGCCGTCCCTTCAGTCCCTTTTTCTTTTCCACAAAAAACAGAGCTGCTCTGTTACTTGTTTCCCCTTGCGGCAATGGGCTGCAGGCATAGCTTGTCTCAACCTCACTCTCCAAACGCATACCCGCTCCATGCTCTCCAAACATTTCATCGCCGCCCTAGTTCTCGCTTTCGCTTTTCAAGCGGTTGGCCAGCACCCCAATCACCGCCAGCGCGTCGCCGAGCCGCTGGCGGTTTCCAGCAAGAAATCGCCGCTCATTTTTTCCGAAATCATGTATCATCCGGCGGCGCGGGTGGATGGGAAAAACCTTGAGTTTATCGAGCTTTACAACACGAACCCTTGGCCGGAAGACCTCACGGGCTGGCGAATCTCGGACGACGTAGATTTTGTCTTTCCCGCCAATACGACGATTCCTGCGCAAGGTTATCTGGTCGTCGCCGCCGTGCCTGTAGATGTGCAGACGATCTACGGAATCACTGGCGTTCTTGGTCCGTTCACGGGTGCGCTTTCCAATGAAGGCGGCACGCTTCGCCTTCGCCGCGTGAATGATGCCATCGTGCTCGAAGCGACTTGGAACGACGGCCCCGACTGGCCCGCTGCTGCGGATGGCACGGGCCATTCGCTCATTCTGGAGCGACCAAGTTACGGCGAGGGTGATGTCCGTGCGTGGGCACCCAGCAGCCTCATCGGAGGCACGCCCGGCTCGGCAAATCCGGTGCCTTCGACCACGCTGCACCACATTAAAATCAACGAGATTCTGGCCCACTCCACGGTGGGGAGCGATTTTATCGAGCTGTTTAACAGCAGCCCGGCCTCGGTGGACATCAGCGGTTGCTGGATTTCTGATGACGAGGATTTGCTCGGCAAATTTCAGATTCCCGCCGGGACTATTCTTGCCGCGCGAGGCCGCGTGAGTTTTAGCCAGACCACGCTCGGCTTTGCCCTGAGCGCGGAAGGAGAGACGCTGTATCTCTCCAATCCGGCCAGAACCGCCGTGCTCGATACCGTGCGCTATCGCGGCCAACTCGCCGATACTGGCTACGGTCGTTTTCCAGACGGCGAGGGAAATTTCCGCCGCCTCACCAGTGCGACATCCGGTGCTACAAACAGCAGCCCTGCGCGTGGGCCGGTGGTGGTGAATGAAATCTACTTTAATCCCATCACCAACAACTCCGAAGACGAATGGCTGGAGTTGCGCAACCTCACGGCATCGCCCGTGAGCATCGCTGGGTGGAGGTTGAGCGATGGGGTGAGCTTCGATTTTCCCGCAGGCACGACTATCGCCGCAAACGGCTATCTCGTGGTGGCAAAAAATACGGCGCGGATTCTTGCAAATCACCCGGCGCTTTCGCCCACGATTGTTGTCGGTCCTTTCACCGGAAACCTTGCCGATGGCGGCGATGAACTCACGCTCGGCAGCCCCATCACCATCTCTACGGTGAACGGCCCGCTCACCTACTACGCCGCCCAAGACGAAGTGACCTACGCCGATAAATCGCGCTGGTCGCAGTGGGCAGATGGCGGCGGTAGCAGCTTGGAACTTGCAGATGCCCGCGATATTTCCACCCCGCTCTGGCTGGATAGCAATGAGACGGCGAAAGCTCCGTGGACGCTCGTTCAGACGACGGGCGTGCTGGACCATGTCCATACCAATGGCAGTTCCATCGCCGACCGGATTGATATTTGCCTGCTAAATCGGGGCGAGGCACTGGTGGATGAAATCGAGGCAACTCCATCGGGCGGCTCGAATGTGGTGGACAATGGTGGTTTTGAAAGCGGCATCGGCACTTGGCTGGTGCAGGGCACGCACAATACATCGCTCATCGAGAACACGGGCTTCGCGGGCACGAAATCGCTGCGCATGGTCGCCACTGGCCGCGGCGATACACTTCCGAATCATGTGCGCTCGACGCTCACTGCGACTGTCGGCACCGGCACCACGGCAACTCTCCGCGCCCGCGCCCGCTGGCAGCGCGGCTCATCGGATTTTCTTCTACGCTTGCGCGGCGGCGGGCTGGAGGCATTCGGTGCGCTCACCGTTCCGACAAATCTCGGCACGCCCGGCGCGATCAACAGCCGGGCCGTGGCAAATGCCGCGCCTGCTGTTACCGAAGTGCGGCACAGCCCTGTGCTCCCAACGACTGGTGTGGCTTTTAATGTCTTCGCCCGCGTTGCAGACCCGTCTGGAGTTTCCACGGTGAACTTGAGCTATCGTACGGAAAATCCTGTAGTTTCGCTCGTCACAGTCGCCATGAACGACGCAGGCACCAGCGGCGACCTACTCGCTGGCGACGGCATTTACACCGGCACGATCCCCGGCCAGTCCACCGGCACGCTCGTCGCGTTCACAATCACCGCGACCGATTCCGCCGCAGCCAGCGCGGTTTTTCCGCCGACCGGAGAATGTCTCGCGCGAGTCGGCGATACGCTGCCGACTGGGGCGTTTGGGTCTTACTCGATGTGGATTACCAGTTCCACATTGAGCGCGTGGACAGCGCGCTTAACCAAGACCAATGAAGACTTTCCCATTACATTCCTGCACAACACGAGCCGGGTTTTTTACGCTACAGGTGCCCATAACGCGCAGTTTAACGACGGTGGCAGCGGCAATAACCCAACCACTACCTTTGTCGGCTACGCCATTACACTTCCCGCAGGGGAGCCACTGTTGGGTGAGAATGAAGTGACGCTCGATTACCCGGTTCGCGATACGACCAACCAGCGCGAGCAACTCATGCACTGGATGCTGGAGCAAATGAAGCTACCCACGAACCACCGTCGCGACGTGCATCTCATGGTCAACGGCGCACGGCGCTCTAGCGCGTCCATCCAAATTTATCACGACTGCCATCAACCCAGCGGCGAACACGTTGATTCCAATTACCCCAATGACAACAAAGGAAGGTTGATTAAAACCAGTCGCTGGGACGAATACAGCAACACCAACGGCGTTCTGGCGGGCGGGCAGGGAGATTTCAACTCGCTAGCATCCTTCACCACCACGGGCGGAGTCTATAAAACCGCGCGCTATCGCTGGTGCTGGATGCCGCGTGCTTCGCAAGGCAGTGAGAATGACTTTACTGACATCTTCAATTTGGTCACCGCAGCGAATGTCGCGGGCGGTGGCGACACTTACATCAATGCAGTCAATGCGCTCGTAGATGTCGATCAATGGATGGGTAATTTTGCCTTCGCCGACCTTACTTGTTATTGGGACTCCTTCGGCAACGAGAACGATAAAAACGCCTACCTTTACAAGCCGATCAACGGGCGCTGGCAAGTGCTCTCAAACGATATGGACATCGGTCTCGGACAGGACAACGGTGCCATCCCGAATACAGGACACACTATTTATGCGCTGTTTCCTACCGGCGTGGATACCCCCATAAAGACCATGTATAACACGCCAGCGTTTATCCGGCATTACTGGCGGGCAGTATCTGATTCCCTGAATACATATTTTAGTGGAACAGCCGTAACGAATCGCCTTTCCGAACGCTATAACGGCTACATCAACAACGGTGTAAATGTAATATCACCATTTGCCGCCAGCGGCTTCGGCAATAACAGCATCCCCACTTGGATCGACCAACGTGCGTCATTCATGCAGACTCAGCTCAACACCGTCGCCGACACTTTCACCGTCAGCGGTGCGAATCCGCGCACCACATCCGTCAGCCCGATCACCGTTTCCGGCACCGCGCCCGTGAGCGTAAAAACGATCACGTTTAACGGCATCGAAATCCCGCTGACTTGGACAGGGCCAAGTGTGACCGCGTGGACCGCCAGCGTCCCCGTCGCAGGCGGCACGAATCCGCTCGTCATTTCCGCCTACAACACCGCTGGTGGGCTAGTCGGCAGCACGACGCTCACCGTCACCTTCACCGGCACAAATGCCTGGGCCGCGCTGCGCATCAACGAATGGCTCGCCGACAACGCGGGCCTCAACCTCGACCCCGCCGATGGCGATAGCGAAGACTGGCTGGAACTTTACAACCCCACCGCCAGCACCGTGAATCTCAGCGGCTGGAGCATCAGCGACTCCGGCGCCACCTTCCTGATCCCCAGCGGCTACACCATTCCCGCGACCGGACGCCTCCTCGTCTGGGCCGATGATGAAACCGCGCAAAACACCGGCAGCGGGCAGCTTCATGTGAATTTCAAACTAGGCGCGAGTGGCGATACCATCACGCTCAAAGCGCCCGATGCCACCGTCGTGGACACCGTGACTTTTGGCACGCAGGTGCAAAACATCAGCCGGGGCCGCATCCCCGATGGCGGCGCGACCATTGACTTCATCGCCAGCCCAAGCCCCGGCACCGTCAACGGCGGAGCACTCGCAAAACCCAGCGGAACCATTGCGCCCAGCACGACCAGCGGCATGTTAAAAATCACGACAACCACCACGCCCGGCTTCTCCTACCAACTCCAATACGTGAACGACCTCAATGTCCCGACATACATCAATATCGGCACACCCGTCGTGGCGACGGGCAGCACGTTGATCTTCGAGCAAGCCATCATCGTAGGCGGACGCCGCTTCTATCGCGTCGTGCGCACGCCTTGAGCAAAGTAGCCCGCAGAAAAAAGTAGCCCGCTCCCGACGTGTCGG
>JANMLS010000347.1:0-5498 GCA_031372675.1 Verrucomicrobiaceae bacterium | reverse complement strand
GTTGCCGTAGTCGACCCGCGCCAGATAGAGCCCAGAAGCCGGCGCCACGGGCCCACACCGCGTGCGGTCCCGGGCGGCAAGTGCATCTTCGACATCGCGCGCAGTCCATTTGGCATCTCCAACAAGTTTGAGACTGCCAACCATCGAGCGCACTTGGTTGTGCAAGAACGACCAGGCGGAAACGTCGATGCGGATTTCTGACCCGTCAGCCACCACACGCATCGCGTCGACTGTCTTGCGTCTGCATCGAGCAGCGGCTGCAAATCTTCATCGAACGGGACGAGCTTTTTGTCTGAGCTGAATGTGAGGCGTTGCCAACCTGACAAGAACGGGTCCATCGCTTTTTCCGCCCAGCCGACTGGGGTTTCTTTTGGCACCTTGGAGAGCTTGCCTTTTTTCCGCGCTTCGAGCGTGCAGTGCGGGCACGGGACGTAACAATAATGCTGACTTCCCCGCTTGAAGCTGACCCAAATCGGCGAGAACTCACCGGCGACGCCAGGCGTGGAGTTTTCCACGCAAAGGCGAGTCCACGGAAAGAGGATGGTGCGCTCGATGACTTTGGCCCAGCTCGATGCGTCTTCATTGCCTTCCTCGCTGCTGCCACGGCGATTGATCTTGGCCTGCTTTTGGCGGTCCAGCTCGTTTCCGAATGCCGCGCCGGCGTTGAACCCGTGGAGATCGGCCTCTGCACCGGAACCGATGATGCGCAGGGACTTGCCACGAAATTGCTTCCACAGAATTTGCCACGTCGTTTTGCCCAGCAAAGCCAGCCGCCAAACCAGCGGGCAACGCTCGATGAACGGTTGCAGCTCCGTCTTACTGAGCTTTTTCGCGCTCGCCCCGGACGGCTCTAGCCACACGACGTTTTCGACGCGCTCTGCCAGCCAATAGAGCATGATCACGATGCTGAAGAGCGTCTTCCCCACGCGAGCGGATGCGCAGAGGGTGACGTGGTGGACGTGGCGCTGTTGCGCGAGATCGTAGAGCCCGCGAAAGATGGGGAAGCGGCCTGTGTTGAGTCGGCCCGGCATCGGCCCGCCGACTTCATCGGGAATGGTGACGTAGCGATCTGCCCACTCCCAGAACTTGAGCCGTGGCCGTGGCTTGAGGGTCGCACGCACGAGGGCGCGCATGAAGGCGTACGCGTCGCGAAAAGCGCTCATTTCTTTTTGCGGGGTTTGGGCTTAGGCTTCGGGGATGAGCGACGGCGAGATACCTTTGGAACAGTGGTTGCGGGCTGCTTTGAACGAGGTCGATTTTTCAAAGCCGCCGCCGGAATTTCTTTGGGATTATGGTCCGCTGCGTCCGCTTTCGGATGAGGTGATTTACCCGATGCCCGTGAAGTTTCGTCCGTCGGCTCAGTTTGCTCAATTTCAAGCAGCTCTGATTCGGGACGTGTTTGGTCCAATGTCTGCCCCGTCACATCGTCCGTCACCGGCGGACGAAGAGCGCGAGTGATCGCCTCGCGTCCGATGCGGGAGAGGATGCGCTTGAGCAGATGAGCGAGCAGTCGCCGCAATGCCTCGGCATCCTGCCCGGTAAATGTGACGAGCTTGAGCAACTGAGTCGTTTCCGGGTCGGTGGGTAAATCGCCCACCAACAGATCAACCTCGGCGATGTAGTCTCCGACATTGAGTGCGGCGAGAATGCCGTCCGTCTCAGGACGGATGATCTCCATGATGTCGGGAACATCGAGTTGCCCGACGACAAGAGGCGCGAGGATTTCGGGGAGCTGGGTCACACGGCTTGTGATCGCGACGAGCGTCGCGCCGAGTGGGATTTCCAGCTCATTCGCGACGAGCAGGTTTTCGCGTTGTTTTTCCAGCTCAAGCTCCAGCTTCTCGCCTTTCAGTTTTTCTCCCCAGGCTTTCCAGTCGGCAACCGTGCCGCCGAGTTTCGGCGGCTGGACTATTTCTTCGCCTTCGTGGTCGGAATCGTCCACGTCGTTGAGTGGAGCTGAGGATTTGAGGCCGTGGCGGGCGGTCCACGCCATCCATAGCGCGATTTCCTTGCGGCCATCGGGCGCGCATTTTGGCGCGTCGGCTTGGTAGCGGGGATCGTTTCGCCAGTTCTGGAGCTGACGCCGGGACACGCCCAATGCGTCGGCAAGTTCGTCCCAGTTTTTGGCGAATCGTGGGCCGGATGTGTCGCCGCCGGCGCGGGCTTTATTGAGGATCGCCTGTTCGGCGGCAGTGGGCGTTTTTCCAGCGTGCAGCTTGCGAATGATGTTCGCGAGCTTCTTGGATTCGAGCTTCTCGAAGTCTTCGGCGGATAGTTGAACGGGCACGCCGATGGCGGCGCGTCAAAAATCAGTCGTCGCCCAGGTCGAGTGTGGGCTGTTCGTCTCTCCGGGCGGCGCGGGCTCGGGCGGCGTAGGGGTCGGGCTCGCCTTTACAGTTGTAGATTTCGCTGGCTTCGGTGTGGAAGTGATCCCATCCCCGGCCCTTGCGGCGACCGGCGGCGGTGTGGCGGTCGAGCGCGTAGTCGGGGATCGGCCTGCGGTCGCGTTCGCCGAAATAGAATGCGACGAGGGCGTTGTCGTTTATGCGGCACTTGCGCGCTCGCGCGAGGTAGCGGACGGCCTGCACGAAGGGCAGGCGTTGGGGGTGGCGCTCGGCGGTTTCGGTCTTTTTCAGCTCCAGCCAGAGCTGGCTGAGGGCGTGGATGACGACGACGGCTTGCGGGTCTGCGAGGCCGACGTCTTCGCAGGCGATGACTTTGAGGCGTTTCCATGCGTGGGCGGCTTGGCCGGCGAGGTCGAGTTCCGTGGCCCAAAAGAGGGCATCGTCTTCGAGTCCTCGGCGGATGGATTTTTGCAGGGCGCTGGAGACTTCGCCGACTGCGTAGCCGCCGGGTGTTTTTAGAGAGTAGAAGTTCATTGTGCTAAAACGGGTGTCATTGGTGATTTTTCACGCGGCCTTTAGCACAGACTGAACGGCTGCTAGGGCTTCGGCGTCGTGTTGGGCTGTGCGAACATTGCAACCGGATGTTGCGAGTTCACCCTCGGGGACTGCTCCGAGTGCGATCTGTTTTGCTTGGGCGGCGGTGATTTTGAAGCGGGTTCGGATGTAGGCGGCGGTATCCTCGATGCTCGGGGCTTGGACGTTGAACCGGATGAAGCGGGAATCGAGTCGGCCTTTGCTTGCCGCCCGGAGCTTGGAAAACTCGTTTGTCGTGGCGACTATCGCGTGGCCGCGCGGGAGTGTGTCGAGCAAGGTGAGCATTTCGGCCATCGCTGCGGGGCTGGCGTGATCCAGCTCGTCCACGCGCTTGATGGTCCAAGGCGAGAAGAGGTTCCCGTAGGCGGCGCTGCACCGCCATTGGCGGACGAGCTCGATGTTGAGGCTTTGGCCGTTGACCCACTCGACGGCGTGGCGGTTGCCGGTGATCTGGAGTGCCAGGGCATCGGCGACTGTGGTTTTGCCGACGCCGGGATCGCCGTCGAGTAGGACGGCGAACGATGCGCGGCTGGCGGTGACGGCCACCGCCGCCCGGAGGACGAGGGCGGCGGGGCCGATGAGTGTAGGGCTTTGGCTCATTGTGGTTTGATGATGAGCTGGCCGTTGCTGACTTGGACGGCGATGCGGCTGCCGGGAGTGAAGCCGAGAGCGGCGAGCCAATCGCCGGAGAGGCGGATGTTTGGGACTCGGCGCGGGCGGCGGTAGATACTGCCTTTTTGTGCAGTATCGCGAAAGAGCGTGGAGACGGTGAGCGTGCGCATGATTAGGCGGCGGCGAGGGTGATGACGTTGACGCGACCGGCGGCTTTTTCGGGCGCTGGTGCAGCGGGTTCGAGTGGCTCGGGATTTCCGGCGAGGGCGTCGGATTCCATGACTGCGGCGGCGAATGCGAAGTCTTCGACGCGAGGGAAGAGGGAGCGTGCAAGGTCGCTCCAGGGCGCGAGTGATTTATCGGCGCGGTAGCGGTATGCGCCACGTCCACCAACGAAGATGTGCCCGTTGAGAAAGGCGCGGAAGGCGGGGCGGAGTGTGGCGAGGTGCGGATGGAGTTTTTGCAGGCGGTTCGCTTTGGCGATGGCTGTGCTTCGGATTACGGTCAGTGCTTTCATTTGTGCTTTGCCTCGTTTTTGGATGGGTTAGGCGCGTCCCGGTTTTAGTTGATGTCTTGGGCGTAGTGCTTTCGACGGTGTGAGATTCCGACCGATGCGCCCCGATGGTCCATCCGTTTTTTTCACGGTGGACCTGATTTATTTTTGCCCGCGAATCCGATTTTTCTTCCAGCCGGCAAGAGCCGTTGCGGGGCAAATCAGCGAGATTATTCCGTGTGCCGTCCGAAGCGCGTCTCGCTAGGGCCGACTTCTTCACCCCAGCTTTTCTTTACTACTGTTCCGCGATTTTCAACCACTCCTGAATCCACAAGAATGAGGGTGGAACATACTATGGCACCGTCACTACCACAGGCGATACGCTCCACTTTATCAGTAATGTCCCATGTCGTGGGGTAACAATCCAGCAGCGCAAGGTGACCGCCCTTTTGAAAATTCGGGAAGGGCGTGGTTGCATGGTATTCGGCGACCACTCCGATTTCCGTCCTTACACATTGCACGATGAGCGTGTAAGCAATTGGTTGCGGGATTTTCATAGCTACGGTTCGGGATACTCGGGTTTGTCTTTCGGCTCGGGGTCCAAGCCAAGATGAGACTCCAGCCAATCGCGGCGTTTGCGTTCGTCGTCGGCATCGAGGCCGATAGCGGCGCGGCACTCCAGCTCTGTGAAGGTGAGGCGCTGAACCTTGCCTTTGCGTGTGCGGACGGCGCGAGAGAGCGCGGTGGTGAGCTTTTGCTGAAACAGGAGGGAACGGCGCGAGTAGAAAAAGCGGCAGTCTTCTTCGGTCGGGAGTACGACGATGCGCCACAGACGGCCTTTGAGGCTGTCTGGCATATTGCGGACGTATTGCTCCGCTGCGTTTCTGGCGTCATCCATTCCCACGGCGCGACGAATTGCAGAGACGCCGGGCGGACGCAATTTTTAATCTTCCGGGTTCGGGACGAATCCGAGTCCGCCGCCGAGGTCGCGCCACGTTTCGACGGTGCCGCTGTTGAGTGTGACTTTGATCCATCCGTCTTTTGTGACGGTGACTTGTTTGATGTCGGCATCCCGGCCTTCGCGGTAGTAGCGGACGAGCAGGGCGTCGGGGAGTTTGAGTGCTGTTTTATTCATGTGTGCTTTGCCGTTTTTTTCCGGTCGGCGATTCCGGTTTGTTTGTGTGGTCACTCCGCGCAAACGCCCCGCTGGTTTTTCAGCGGGGCGCGCGGTGGAGTGGGTTTAGTTGAGAAGTGCGACGGCCTGTTGTTTCAGGTCGGCTCCGCTGCCGAAGAGGGTGGCGGTGAAGCGGCGCTCGGATTCGTCGGACTGATGTTTGTTCGTCGCTGGTTTGCGGACGTGGTCCACGAACTCGGTGACGGCGTTGAGCGCGTCCCACCTTGTTTTTCCAAGGTTGCCGGTGCCGCGTGAGAAGAGGCCAACCAGTTCGTCGCGC
>JANMLS010000328.1:0-3104 GCA_031372675.1 Verrucomicrobiaceae bacterium | reverse complement strand
CCAGCACGCCGCAATGACCGGGGGGCAATGAATTGAGAGGCGGCGCCTTAGCTAAAAAACACGCCAAGGCAGATCGCGCCGTGCTTTTAGAAACCACGATATTATTTCCTGCTGAAAACTCATCCGTTGCTGCGCGAAGTCACGGGTTGCTTTTGCCGGTGTGTGAGGGTTCGGTCAATTGGCAGATAGCAAATAGCAAATAGCAAATAGCAGATGGCAGATGGCAGATGGCAGATGGCAGATAGCAGATGGCAGATGGCAAGGTCTTGATGGGTGATGACGTTTTAACGAAGGAAAATATCGGCTATTGGCAATTTGCTATTGGCTATCGCGCCCGTAGCCGGTAGGCGAGGGCGCATGGCGAAGTATCAGAGATTTGAGGAGCTTCCGGTGTGGAGGGAGGCGGTGTCTCTTTACAATGATGTGCTGGATTTGTTGGAGGAGCAGGGGGCGCTTTTTTCATCGGGGTTTCGCAATCAGTTGGATCGGGCAGCGCTGTCGGTTTCTAATAATATCGCGGAGGGATTTGAGCGGGTGACGGTGCCGGAGTTGCTTGCTTTTTTGGATATTGCGCGTGGGTCGGCGGGAGAGGTGCGCTCGATGATTGCGGCGGTTTTTGAGCGGCCAAAGCTGGTGCCGGTGAGGCCGCTTTTGGTGAGGATTCGAGCGCGGGCGGAATCTTGCGGGCGGCAGATTACGGGATGGATTGGGTCTATTGAGGATTCGGGGGTGAAGGGGAAGCGGCATTTGGACCCGGCGAGTAGGCAGCAAAAGGTGGCGGCGGATGCGGCGGTGGATTTTCGGCAGGCGTTTTTGCGCGGCTTGAAGCCGGAGCACCCGCTTTACAATACGCCCGATGCGCGGAAAGCACGGGATGCGGCGGAGCCGCGATAGCAGATGGCAAATAGCCAATAGCCGATAGCAGATAGCAAATAGCCGATAGCAGATAAGGGGGACTTCCCACCAAGGCTTTTCTATCTGCTATTCGCTATCTGCTATTGCGCCGAAGGTGCCGGGCAATGAATTGAGAGGCTGGCAGAAAAAATCTATGATCCGCATTGCGCCTTGAAACACCAAATGCTGCTGCGCAAATTACACGCACTATGAATCGCCGTGATTTTCTAAAGTCTGCCTCCGCCGCCACGCTGGGTGCTTTTGCTGCAAACGAGTCGCGCATTTTTGCCTCCGAGAAACTTGAGAAAATCGCGCCGCGTGCGGATTGCGTGATCGTGCTGTGGATGGCTGGCGGGATGGCGCACACGGAGACGTTTGACCCGAAGCGCTATACGCCGTTTAGCAAAGGCGTGGAGTCGAAGGCGGTGCTGTCCACTTTCCCCAGCATCCCGACGAGTGTGGATGGTGTGCAGTTTTCCAAAGGGCTGGAGAAAATGGCGGCGGTGATGAATCGCGGCACGCTCATCCGCACGGCGCAGGGCGCGGACTTGGGCTTCATCCTGCACTCGCGGCATCAGTATCACTGGCACACGGGCTACGTGCCGCCGCAGTCGGTCGCGGCTCCGCACATCGGTGCGTTTATGGCTCGTGCGCTTGGGCCGCGAAATCCGGCGGTGCCTGCGTTTATCAATATCGGGCAGCGGTTTGATCTTGGTGAGGGCGAGGAGTTGAAGGCGTTCACCACGGCGGGTTTTCTGGGCAGTGAATACGGGCCTTTCAATGTGCCGTTTCCGCAGGATGCAGCGCAGGCGGTGCGCCCGCCGCAGGGGATGACGCCGGGGCGTTTTGCGGACCGGAACAAGTTTTACAAGCGACTGCTGGATGCGAGTCCGGTGCGCGATGGCAGTGCGTTTCAGCGCGAGTCGTTCATTCGCTCGATGGAAAATGCGCATCAGCTTCTCGCGTCGCCCGCAGCGAAGGCATTCGATCTTTCGCTGGAGCCAGCGGAGAGCGTGGCTCGCTACACGCCTCCGGGCTTTGATCCTAAGAAACTCGGCGGCCTGAAGCCGGAGCGCGAGGGCACGTATGAGGAGCAAAGTGCCGGGCGTTTTGGGCTTGGCTGTCTGCTTGCGCGGCGGCTCGCGGAGGCCGGTGCGCGTTACATCGAAGTGACCACGGAATACATCCCGTTCCTGAATTGGGACTCGCACGAAAACGGCCATACAAAAGCTGCGGCTATGAAAGCGATGATTGATGCGCCCATCGCGCAGCTCATCCTCGATCTCGAAGAACGTGGTCTTTTGGACCGCACACTCGTCGTGCTCGCGAGTGAGTTTTCGCGCGACATGCTCATCGAGGGCAAGCAGGAGAGCCAGCAACGCGAGCAGGCGAGAGTGCCGGAGCGCATCGAAGCAATGCTGCATTACGGGATGCACCGCCACTTCACCGAAGCCGGCTCCGTGCTGATGTGGGGCGGGGGAATGAAGCGCGGCCACGTTCACGGCCAGACGGCGGACGAGCGGCCATGCACGACGGTGAAAGACCCCGTCGCGCTGGAGGACTTGCACGCGACGATTTACAAGGCGATGGGGATTTCTCCAAAACTCAGCTACCTCGTGGAGGAGCGCCCGTTTTACGTCACCAAAGACGGCACCGGAAAACCCATCGAGTCGCTCTACGCTTGAGGCTGTGATTTGAATTCGGCGGGCAGAAAATCCCGCAAAGCTGGGGTTGACCGCGAGGCGTCTTCGCGCCTTATTCCGCGCCTCTCATCACTTTCCAAAACTACAACCACATGAGCACCACAGCACCGCAACAAGCCATCAACATCAACCTCGCCGACATCAGCAATCGCTACAACACCACCGTGCAGCGGCTGTTCGACATCGCTGCCAGTGCAGTCGGCGGAGTGCGCACACAGACGGAGAAAGACTACATCGAATTCGCAAGGTCCGCTGGCTACCTGCCCGATGGCCGCTCGCACGCAAAGCACGAGGACATGCGCTCCACAGCCGAGCAATGGATCGTGCGCAACATCCTCACTGAGTCGCTCAATATGCTCACTCCTTTGCTGGAGGATGTCCGCAGCGTCGCATCCCTCGCCGAATTTAAATCAAAGGACGAGCAGGGAACAGACAGGCCGAGCCAAATCCTCGGCTAAGAGCGAGAAGAATCGCTGAAGAAAAACTTTTGCGACCGCATTAAACACC
>JANMLS010000303.1:0-4442 GCA_031372675.1 Verrucomicrobiaceae bacterium | reverse complement strand
CACGCTGATGATGCGGAGGAACTGATTTTGTTTCTCCGGCGGCTGCGGGCGATTTTGCATCAGCTCCGCAAAGATGCGGATGCTCGTCAGCGGCGTCTTCAATTCGTGCGAGACGTTGGAAACAAAGTCCGTCTTCTGCTGTGCAAGCGCGAGCTGGCGGCGCACATCGCTCACCACGAGCCAGCCTCCAAAAGCAATTAGGGCGACTGCGCCCGCGATGACGAATCCAAACGTCCGCTGCGTTCCCCGCGCCGTGTCCGCCAGCGCGTTCGGGCTTGCGAGATAAATGGCGACCTCCCAATGCGGGAAAGTCTCACCGATTTCGCTCGCGACAAAAGGCCGCTTCCAATCCGGCCCCGTCGCGGATGCGGGCAGCGTGGCGACGGGCCGCGCCTTGTCATCCAACAACGCGAGGACGTGCGCAGGCGCACTCGCACCGGCGACTATTCCGTAATCCGCAAGCAGCGAAGACCATTCGTTTTTCAGACTGTCTGCTTCGATGAGGCAGCCAAAAATATAGTCCGCAGCTTCGGGCGGTCGCAGCCAGAAAATCAGGTCCAGCTTGTCCTGCACAAAGCGGGCGATCATTCCGTCGCTAGAGTCCCGCGTGAGCTGCGCAAACTCTGCGTTTGAGGGCATCAGCGCGGACCAGTTGCCATCATCTTCCTGTTTTTGCGGAACCACTGCGCGGCTCTGCTGCACCTCGATAGCTTGGTTGATCACTTGCGAATTAAACTCCTTCTTTTCCGCCTGCTCACCGCCGAATGCAGCGCCTCTGCCCGCGAGCGACTGCGCTGATTTGCTGTCATATTTATCAGCCGCCGCTGGCGCACCGGTGGCATCTTCGCTTTGCATTTTGGAACGGCTTTTCGATTGCGGAACTACCTTTTTCAAGGAGGGTGCATTCAGCGTGTTGCCAAACGATTCCACAACTTTGCCCGGCCTACCCACCGATGCCGATTTTGCAAATTCCTGTGCGGGAGCGGGACTGTAGGTATTCGCACTTGGATAAACCACAGCGGCCTGTTTGCTTCGGAGAAATGGACTGTGCTCGCCCAAAAAACGCCCCCAATCCTTGTTGCCCGCAGCCGCCGCAGTGCTCGGCGAAACAATCTGCCCGGCGGGACTGATCACAAAGCCGATAGCCTTGCGGTTCCAAGCATCCCCAAGCGAACCAGAAAAATCGCGTGCAAGCATTGCCGCGCCTGCTTTCTCAGCGAGCAATCTGCGCGTGACTTCGCCAAACGTCCTGCGCTCCACGCTGATCGCCTCGCGCACCGCCGCCGCAATCCCATCGGCCTGCGTCTGGAGAAGCTCCGACGTGCGGCGCTCGAGGATGAAGCGCTGCTCCTCGGCACTGCGCAACGCCAGCCAGCCGAGCACGCCCGCTGGCAGGAAGACGATGAGCAAAAATATCCACACGCTCTTTTTCATGAGTAGCAAAGTATGCGCGGATTCACGCACGTCTGTCAGCCACCCGTGCATGAATTGTAAAAGATTTGTATCGCGTCTCGAAAGTCAGCGACGCGCCGCTTGGCAAGACTTGTGCTTAATGATTAGATGCTCACCGACGATTCATGCGCTTCGTAATTCCAATTCTGCTCGCGCTCGCCGCTCCGGTATTTTCCGCTGGCGAGGATGCGCCTGTCGCTTTGAAGCCCTTTCGTCCGCAATCAGAATCCCCAGCTCCTGTGCGCGACATCCACATCGTCGCCGCTGGCGAAACGGTCTATTCCATCGCCCGCAAATATGGCCGGGATGCAAAGCTCATCCTTTGGCTGAACCGCATCGAGGAAGGTGCCATCCTGCCTGTGGGCAAAGTGCTCTTCATCGGCGAAAAGCCCGCAGCCGTCGCCGCGCGATAACTAATTTAGTTTGCGCCAGCGGATGTTCCGGTAAGCGCCGCTCGTCCGCCAAGTCGCGAGGCCGAAGGGCTTGGAAATCTCGATCTCTCCCGCACGCATCCCGATAGTTTTTCCGTCCAGTGCGAGGTCCACGACTTTTTCTTTGTTTATGGTCACTTCCAGCTTCTCCTTCGTAACTTTCACGCGCACCGCATACCACTGGCCGTTTTTGTAATTCACAAATTTTGTCGTCTCGTTCTCGCTGGCATTTTCGCCATCCACGCAGGAAATGCCCGTTACAGTTCCGCCCCAGCCGCCTGCGACAAAAGTAACGTGCTGCCCGCCGATAGGGAATGTGAGGCCGACAAAAAAATCGTCGCCCAACACGCGCATCGCGTCGAATGCGACTTCGTAATCCATCGTCGCCGGTGCTTTCCCCAAATTCACGCCCGTCATGTCTCCGCCTTGCGGCAGGATGAGCTGGCCGTCCTTGATCACAATGTCGGCCTTCCCCGCAAAATCCGTCTCCTTCCATTTCCCGAGCGCCTTTCCGTCAAAGAGCGACTCCCACTTTTCATCCGCCGCCGCTGCAACCGCAGGCCCACCAGCAAGCAGAGGCCGCAACTGCGCGAGCACCACAGGCACGGCGGTCCACGGATTTTCCTTCGCCTCAAACTCCAGCGTCACGAAGCCCTGATAATTTGCCGCGCGTAAAATGCCCACGATTCGCGCAAGGTCGGCTGGCTGCTTTTGCGCGGCACCGCGTAGCTTGATCTCCGTTTTAATCTGCGCGTTCACCGCATAAGGCGCGATCTTCGCGAGATCGGCGTAGGGATCGTCGGTGTGAAAATTTCCGCTATCGAAATTCACACCCACCCACGGCGACTTCACCGCCTTCACGATCTCCACTAAATGATCCGCCTCCGCGACGATTCCGTGGTGATTTTCGATGCCGAGGAAAATGCCGCGCTTCCCCGCGTAGTCTGCGCATTCCTCAAGCTGCTCGATGCAGTTTTTCTTCGCCTGCTCCAGCGACATTCCCTTGAGCTGATAGCCAGCGAATACACGGATATGCGGCGCACCCAACACCACCGCTTTATCAATCCACTCCTTCACGTAAGCCACCTGCTTGTCGCGCTCCGGCCCGGCAGAGTTTGTGAAAGTGTTGCCCACGCTCGTCCCCGTAATCGTCACGCCGCGCAAATGCGCGTGCCGGCGAACGGCGAGTAACTGCTCATTCGTCACATCCTTCGGAAAATAATAACTCGTCAGCTCCGCGCCATCCACGCCCCATTCCGCGCAATGGTCTATGAACTTCTCCATCGTCAGCGTGCGCGGCCCTTCCACTGGCTCCTGCTTCGACGAGGAGTGCAACATGTAATCGCGAAACGAATACGCCGCCAGTCCCAGCCGCATCCTCGGCGCACTGCGCTGAAACGGCTCAACCGCCCGCGCAAACGGCGCGAGCATTCCGGCGGCGATGGTCGTGTGGAGAAAACGGCGGCGATTCATAGAGCCGCGACAAAAGCCGAAACCCGACTTCCGTGCGACAAGATTTCTTTCGCGATTCGTCGCTATTTCAACGGACGCTCCCGAAGATGTTCGGCAATTTGTTTCCCGATAAGTTCGGAGAAAATCTGTGCCCCGTATTGATTGAGGTGCCAGTGATCGGTGAAGTAGGAATCAGGAAGCTCCGGTATTTCTGCGCGGCCATGAAGATTGGAGTGGCTGTTCTTTTTCTGCTCGATGAATTGCACGTAGGGCAAATTGCGTTCGGGATTTGGAAACTCGCGATTCACCATCTCTGGCAGTGGCATCGAAATCCAAAGTATCTCAATTCCATTGGCGGCAGCTAAAGCGCACAGCTTGTCGAGATACATGGCATTGTAAGGATGGATTTTGCTCTGCGCACGCAGGACAGGGTTGACCTCGTTTTTACGAATGTTGACCGCCTTCGGAACCTCAGCGCGAGGTGTGTGACCTACGATCTTCGCGCGAGTGTTTTGGACGGAAGACACCGGTGCGTTCAGCGTCTGGAAGAAGCGCACGTCGCCAAGTGTGACGCATTCGTAAAGCTCCTTTCGATAGCGGAGCGTGTAGCTGATGCGGCAAAGATTTCCGTAAAGCCAGTCATCAAGGTGAACACCATCACGCAGAGTCTGAATGCTTTCTTCGATGGTCGCAAAACGGGAATTGAAGCGATCAAACAAATCATCGCCCAAAATAAATGGGTGAGGCGATAGAACGATAAGCTTGGGCGGCTTTTGTTCTGCGATCTGGCGGCGGAGAATGAAGTAGTTGAAGAGCGGAGAGACGCCGGGGAGCGCGTAGTTGCTGGTGCTGCTCTCTCCTCCGATTACCTCATTGATAATCGGCACACTGATCGCGCTAGTGGTGCTGTCTCCCATCAACTGAATTTCAGCAGCGGGAAGGTAGCGTATTTCCTCGGCTCGATGTTGAGCGATGCGCGTCATGTATGCTTCGGGCAGGATACGAAGCAGTAGCTCAACGGCTAAAACGCCAATGATGAAAAGCCAGAGTGCCGCGAGGCTCTGTTTGTTTTCAGGGCTAGAATGCAAAGTAGATGAATTGGTCTCC
>JANMLS010000274.1:0-1647 GCA_031372675.1 Verrucomicrobiaceae bacterium | reverse complement strand
GAAGCATCCACGCGTTGTTCACCACTTTGAGCAGTGACCCGACCCTCACCCAGTTCGCCTGGGTGCTGCAATGGCCACAACTCAAGAACGACGAGAAACTCGCGAAATACTCGGAGTTCGCCTGTCACGAATTGAACTTCTTCCTCGCGAAAAAGGACGCCGCATTCTTCAACAAGGTCATCAAACCCTCGCTGGCCAACAAGAAGGACAAGACCTTCATGGATGATTTCCTGTTGGAGAACGATCTCGCCGCCTACCTGAATCCGACGGCCTATGCGCGCTTGAATGTGGTGGAGCGTGCCCTGCTCGCCCAACGGATCAAGAGTGAAGCTCCAAATGCCGCTCGAAGCCTGCGCGAGATGTGGGAGCTTGTTCCACCGAACCCCGATCTTCAGGATCGTCTGTTCGAAACCGCCCTGCGGGGTCGGGCCATGGAGACGGCGGAAGGCAAGCCGGGCTGGGAATCGGAACTGAAGCAAGAGAGGCAGGAACAACTCAAGGGCGCGTCCAAAAAGCTCCAGGAGGAAAGCCCCCAGGCGGCACGACCTGCCGCGCCGGCTGGAGCCTCGCGACCAAGCGTTTCGAGTAAATCCGAAATAGCCAACAAGGCCAAAGAAGGAATGGCGCTGGATGCAGATGAGTCCGAAAAGCTCGGCGAAATGAGGGATTCGGAAATGAGCAGCTTGAGTGATGACGTTGCGGACAAAGGCCGTTTGAGAGCCTTGGGGAAAGACGCGCGCGCGCGTCGGGAAAATCTCGACCGAGCTGGCGGAATGGTCGGAGACAAGATGGACCAGCAAGGCGAGGCCGATGGTTTCTTCGCACTCGATGTTGCTGGGAAGGCCCGCCTTCAGTATCGCGCTTTCTATCGCCAACTCGGGCCCATCAAGGAGTGGGCGGAGAACAACTACTATCACCTTCGTATTACCCAACAGGACGGTGGACTCATTCCTGTGAGCGCGTTCTGGCGCGACTACGCGAACTGGACCGCCGATGGCTCGAAGGGCGCTTTCGTTTCGCCCAACATCGCCGAAGCCAGCCACAACTTCGCCGAAATGATGCTCGCGCTCGCCGTGCTCGATCTGCCCTTCGATGCCCCCAAGCACGACGGCAAGACCGAAGCCGGGCGCTTCGATCTCACCGCGGGTGGTCCGGTCATCGTGTATCACAAGGAGGTCAAGCCCGCTGCGGCCCCGGCCGCGAATGCCGAGCAGGGACAGCTGCTCGTTTCCCAGAGCTTCTTCCGCGCCGGTGATCGCTATCGGATGCAGGGCAACGAGAAATTCGAGAAATACGTCACCTTCGAATTCCTGACCGGAACGGTCTATGGCGCGAATATTGTCGTCACCAATCCGACCAGCTCACCTTGAGTAAATGGATCGGCTGTCGGCATTGCGCACTTCGCACATATTGGCTTTTGGTAGTCGGCGCGATCGAAAAAAATTGGCCATTCAGCCGAGCGCGCTGACGCTGTTATCGCGAAAGAAGCGATGAAAACTAGAACCCGCATTCTTCGCTGACCTCAACCTGATGAGACGCTACTTGTAGGTTGGGTCAAGCGTTTCAGCGCGACCCAACATTCTTGCACCGCCCGCAGCTGTTGGGTCGCGCGTCGGTGCTGCGCACCGAAGCTTGACCCAACCTACG
>JANMLS010000272.1:0-7955 GCA_031372675.1 Verrucomicrobiaceae bacterium | reverse complement strand
CGGGCCGATTGCGATCACTTTCAGCGAGCCGATGGATGCAGCCACGCTCGGCGCGGCAAACATGCATCTCCGCGAATACGGATCGGCGAGCGATGTGGAGGGCGTGTTTGCGTACGATGCGCAGGCGCAAGTCTTGAGCTTCAGCCCGCTGGCGGATTTGAGCTATGCGACGCGCTACGAACTCACGCTGGATGGCGCAGCGATTTTCTCCGCCGCCACCCCGCAGCAACCCCTGCAAGCACAGACGAGCTTCGTTTTCACCACCGCCCCCGCGCCGGGCAGCGGGACTCCCGGCGGCACCGCCGATGCCAACGCAGGCACCCCGGACCCGGAGCAAAAGCCACCGCTTCAACTCGCAATCTCCTACGGCGATCCCGAAGGCCACGCCAGCGCAACGGTACGATTGGAAATGACCCTCCCCGACGGCTCGCAACGCCAAGCCCAACTCCCCAACGCAACGAAGCAATGGCGCACCGAACTTTCCCCAAAGGTGCCCGACGGAACCACGGTGATAGTCGTCCCCAGCCATGTGAGAGACGGCGATACCACTTACTATACCAACGGCAGCGGCAGCGATTACCCATATTTCCCGGAAGTAGAAGTAGGCGCAGCCTCCCCGACCACCGCCGGGATAGGCTATTTCGTTACTCGCAACTACACAAACGCCAGCTCCGTCCTACTAGGCACCCTGCTCGCAGGCCCGTTCATGATGCAGGTGGCGAACGGCGATACGGCGACTGTCGCGCCAGCAATTCCCGCGACCACGGGCGGGTTTGTAGCACCTAGAATAGTGCCGGATGAAGGAGTCGCTGGGGTAGTGGGAGATATTATCACCAGCAACAAAGGCGCGAACGGAGAAAAGCACTTCGTCAGCCCGAAAAAGAGCACTGAAATACCACAAGACTTCGTAACTCTCAAAGCCGAGAGCACGACAGCTACAGCACTCACAGCCGAAGAATTTGAAAGCCAATTTGAGTGGGAGGGTGGAATAGAAGTCCCGGGAGAACCCCTCAAGCGTCGAGTCAGTCGCGGAGGAGCAGGTAAAACCGAAGTAAAAATTAAATTGAAAGCAGGGGCAGTGATCGTAGATAAGATGAATGTTTGGGTCGTGTGGGCAGACATTACGTCTGAGGTGAAGCTGTTATTAACTAAACAAGCTGCGACACATACTTCCACTACTGGAGGCTATGACTTTACTCACACGATTCAACCGGCAGGAATTACAGATTTGACTGCGGAAATACCTAATTTGAGAGGTGATTACACTATAAAACCACCAAACGTTCCCGCAGGAGATATCTCAGTATTCCAACAAGGAGTCGATCTTTCGAAAGGAGCCGACCACCGATGGGACACCACAAGGCGCATGCGGCAAAAACTCATAAACCCATCAAATATCAACTTCGCCGCCAACCATCCTGCAAAAAACTACAATTCTTACCTCAATTACCCGAGCGAACGATTGGTGGGAAATGATGATACTCACGCCAGCGAAGAGACTAATGATCCTTATTCCGGCCTAGGTAAACTGAAGAGCACTGACTCTCCAGCATTGGTACCTCTAAACATTGAAGGCAGTGATGGAGACACTTTTGAATTACGAGTTCACTGGGAAGAATTCACCCGGCTTCAAATCGGTTCAAAGTGGTATATCATCTCAAATCCATATCCGTGGAGACTTCATTTTAAGTTCAAGAAGGTAGGCGGCGTATGGGAGGACAATTGGAGCGACCTCGCAACAGACAATGCTGGATTCTAAGACCATGAAACGAATTTCCATCCTCCATTGTGCGCTACTTGCAGGCCTGTGTCTTTTGTTTTTAATCGCCACAAGCATGTCCCAATCAACAAATACGCCTTCGTTGCCCATAGATGAAGGTTCTCAAATCCAATTGGCCAGAGACACGAGCGACATTAACACACTTTGCTATCTCCTAAGTAGCAAATCGGCCGAAGTTCAATTCACGGCTTTAAGGCGTCTCGGTAAGATGAAGGATAAGCAGGCCGCGCCACGAATACTGGACTATCTGGCAGCAATAAACTTCATTGTGGAGGGCAGTGAAGAAGCGACTGCGCACTTGCATCTAAAGCAGCTTGCAGTGGCGGCATTTGAATCAAACTCAGGTCAGCAATTCGGCGCGTTTGAACTGTATAAATTGAGCGAGGATGAGATTGAGGAATATATTGAGCGTGCCCGGAAGAAACTGGGTGAAACAATCCCAACCAACAAAACGCACACAGAAGAAGCTAAAGCGCCATCCCTGCCGCCTCCAACGGTGCCACCGACACTAAAGAAGACACCCGATTTACTGCCAGCAGCACCTAGCGAAGAACCAGCCTCATCAACGCCGTGGGGCATCATCGCGGGGGTAATTGTCGCGGTTTGCGGGCTGGTGTGGGTGTTGCGCAAGCAATCGGGCAAGCAATGAATCACCAAAGACGGCTCCTTTGGATACTGGTTGTTATTGGCGCTGTGTTGCTCTTTTTGTTGATCGTAAGCTTGTTCCTTCAAATTTTTGGCCGTGGGGCTTTTTGAAATCGCCATGCGATGCCCATGTCATCGTTGCGGTTGCCTTCAAGCGCCGCGCTTTACTGGATTAGTAAAGCCCCGCGCGAACTCACCGTTCTCACTGCTGACCATAAAGAAAAGAACAACGTCGCTGCCTAAAAGCACCAAGTCTTGATAAAAATCAGATGCGGCACTGATTTCGACTGGCACATTTCATCCTTCATCTTCTCCCGCGCTTCGTTTTCCCTCTGCGCAATGTTCACACTGCTCAAGACCGACGATACATCCAAGGCCCGCCGAGGGCGTCTCGTCACCCGCCACGGCGTCATCGAAACTCCTGTGTTTATGCCCGTAGGCACGCAAGCGACTGTGAAGGCTGTCTCCCCGATTGAGCTTCGCGAACTGCGTGCGCAAATCATCCTCGGCAACACGTATCACCTCTTTGTCCGCCCCGGCATGGATGTGATCAAAAAGCTCGGCGGTCTGCATAAATTCATGGCTTGGGATGGACCCATCCTCACAGACAGCGGCGGCTTTCAGGTTTTCTCGCTCGCAAAACTCCGCAAGATCACGCCCGAAGGCGTCCATTTTCAAAGCCATCTCGACGGCGCTGCGATGTTCCTCGGTCCGCGCGAGGCGATGGGAATCCAAGCGACGCTCGGCTCCGATATTTGTATGCTCTTTGACGAATGCCCGCCGTATCCGTGCGAGCGCGACTACGCCGCAAAGTCGCTCGCGCTCACGCTCAAATGGGCGCAGATGTGCAAGGAAGTGGAAACTCCCGGCCTCAAATTTGGCATCGTGCAGGGCAGCAGCTACGAGGACTTGCGCCGCGAAAGCGCGGAGGCTCTCGTGCAAATTGGATTCGATGGATACGCGATTGGCGGCGTGAGCGTCGGCGAGCCGGAGCCGGAAATGATGAAGGCCGTGGAAAGCGCGGAGCCTTATCTGCCAGCGACGAGCGCGCGCTACGCGATGGGCCTCGGCACTCCGCCGCAGCTCGTGGAAATGGTCGCACGCGGCGTGGATATGTTCGACTGCGTGCTGCCCACGCGCATCGCTCGCAACGGCACCGCGTTCACCGAGCATGGCACAAGAAACCTGAAAAATGCGGAATACACGATGGACGAACGCCCCATCGAAGACGGCTGCGAATGCTACGCCTGCCGCAATTTTTCCCGCGCATATTTACGTCATCTCGTGAAAGCCAACGAGATTCTCGGCCTTCGCCTGATCTCGCTGCACAACCTACATTTTTATCTCCACCTCATGACACGAATCCGCACGCACATTGAGGAAGGAACCTTCGGCGAGTTTCGCAAAAGATTCGTCGCCGATTACGTGCCGTGGAAAAGTGAAAATGACGAATGACGAAACGCAAGCGAGTTGAGGTCGCCACCACGCCTGCGACTTCGTCATTCGTCATTCACCTACCCGCCAAGCAGGGACATCTCAGCTTTTGGCGCAGTTGCCGCCGCGAGTGAGCGCAACTCGGAGTAGCGGTCATCGCGTTTGCGCCAGATGTTTTCGACCATCGCAGCAATCTCCGCATCGCTTGCACCGGCCCGAAGCGGCGCCCGAAAATCGTGTCCGTGGTTGGAGAAAAGACAGGTGAATAATTTTCCATCCGCCGTGAGTCGTGCGCGGGTGCAGCCTTTGCAAAATGGGCGGCTCACACTCGCGATGATGCCGATTTCGCCGCCGTCGGGCGTGCGGTAGCGGAGCGCGGTTTCGCCTTCGTAATTTGGCGGCAGCGTAGTCACGGGAAGATCGATTCGTGCAAGAATTTCTGCGGCAGGCACTACGTCGTCCATGCGCCAGCCATTTGAATTTCCCACGTCCATGTATTCGATGAAGCGCAGTGTGTATTGCGGCCCGGAAAAGCGGCGGGCCATTGGCGCGATCTCGTGCTCATTCACCCCGCGCTTCACGACCATATTGATTTTGATGGGCGAGAAAGCCGCCGCCAGCGCGGCATCAATCCCGGCAAGCACTCGCGCAACTGGAAAATCGACATCATTCATCGCTCGAAAAGTGGCGTCATCGAGAGCATCGAGGCTTACCGTGATCCTGTGCAGCCCTGCATCGCGGAGCGCGTGCGCTTTTTCGGAAAGGACGGAGGCATTCGTCGTGAGCGCGATGTCGCGGAGTCCCGGCGTCTGGCTCACCATTTGAATGAACGTCTCGACATTTCTGCGGAGAAGCGGCTCACCGCCGGTGATGCGCAGTTTTTCCATCCCCAGCGCAGCAAAAATGCGGACCAGCCGTGCGCATTCTTCGAGCGAAAGAATCTCGGCACGCGGAAGAAAATCGTAGCCGCGACCGAATACTTCCTTCGGCATACAATAGCGGCAGCGAAAATTGCACCGGTCCGTGACCGATAAGCGCAAATCGCGAAGGTGCCTGCTGAGAGTATCTTGCATTCCGGCTATCCGTGGTCCGATTGCCTCGCGGAGTAAAGGATGACGATGTGGAATGATTGCGCAAAGAAACCTCCGCCCTTGCGATTGCCACGCTGCAACCCGTATCTTTACGCCATGACCGAAGCCGCCTCGCGCACACCATTTCAGCCAATCACGCTCTCGCTTCCAAAGCCGGTCGCGCCGCCGCGTTATCGCCAGCCAAAGAAAAACATCCCGCAAACGCAGGAGGAACGAACTGCGATTTTGCAGTCGGTGCGGAACTATGTCGCGGAGTATTGCCCGACTCCACCAGTGCCTGTGAGCGAACTCGCTGAGCACGCAGACCGCGTGGTGCAGCGCATCGGTTGTGCGCCAATTTACCGCGACTACATCGGCGTGCTTATCAATAACGAACTGTGGCGCGAGCAGCTTGCAGCGGTGCCGTTTGAGCGCCGACTTTTGCTCATGCCAAAGTGCCTGCGCCTGGAGAGCAAATGCCCCGCGCCGTTCGATGAATTCGGGCTTCTTTGCAAGCAGTGCGGACAGTGCAGCATCCAGGATTTGCAGAATGAAGCGGAGCGCCTCGGCTACGCAGTGCTCGTTGCAGAAGGCAGCGCAATCGTGATGTCGCTCATCCAGACCGGACAGATCGAGGCCATCGTGGGAATCTCGTGTTTGAGCGTGCTGGAGCGCAGTTTTCCTTACATGGAAGCGGCGGCGATTCCAGGCGTCGCGGTGCCGCTTTTGCAGGACGACTGCATTGATACGACCGTCGATCTCGATTGGGTGTGGGACTACATCCATCTCACCGCCGATGATAAAACGCGCCGACTCGACCTCAGCACGCTCCGAAACTCGGTGGACGCATGGTTTCAGCCCGAGACGCTCGCGCAAATCATGGGCCCCGCAGAAGGTGAAAGCGAACGCATCGGGCGCGAGTGGCTCTCCCGCGCGGGCAAGCGCTGGCGGCCATTTCTAGCCGTCGCCGCATGGCGTGCGCTCGTGGGCAACGATGTGGAAACGCCGGATGATTTGAAGAAAGTAGCCGTCGCCGTGGAGTGCTTCCACAAAGCATCGCTCATCCACGATGACATCGAAGACGAAGACGCCACGCGCTACGGCGAACCGACGCTTCACGCAGAACACGGCGTGGCCGTCGCGCTGAATGTCGGCGACCTGCTCATCGGCGAAGGCTACCGCCTGCTTGCCGCCACAAAGCTCTCCGCCGAACAACGCGCCGCAATGCTACAAGTCGCAGCAGAAGGACAGCGCGAACTCAGCCGTGGACAAGGCGCAGAGCTGATTTGGGCGCAAAAACCCGATGTCCTCAGCAGTCTGCAAGTGCTCGATATTTTCAAAAAGAAAACTGCTCCTGCATTCGAGGTCGCTCTTCGCATCGGCGCGATTTTTGCGAGCGTGGAGCAACACGAAGAAGTCGGCGATGTGCTGCACCAATACAGCGAGGCACTTGGCATCGCCTACCAAATCCGCGACGACCTCGCAGACCTCGGCCAGACCGAAGACACGAGCGATATCGCAGGCCTTCGCCCCAGCCTCCTGCTCGCCACTGCGCACGAACGCGCAGAGTGCGACAAACGGAAAATCACCTCCGCGCTTTGGGTTCGCAAGAGCGCTGCGAGCGTCGCCGAAGTGGAACAAATCTATCGCGACCTCGGCGCCGATGAGCGCTGCCGCGACTTGCTGGAACGCTACAAAGAAGAAGCAATCCAAAGCCTGCGCGATCTCGAATCGCCGAGCCTCAAAGGTCTGCTTCGCCGCGTCATCGGGAAGATTTTCAATGACACCGAGATCAAAGGTTGGTGCAAAGAGTTCGAGGCAAAAAACCTCCTCGGAGTCGCCGCTGCGGAAGCCTCGCTCGACAAAGCACCAGAACCGCGTGTCCTCGCTACGGTATGATTAGTGACAGCCTGCGCTGCCTAAACCTATTCACATAGAAATATACACATTTTTGAAAAAACTCGTTGACGTGTTATAGATGTCCGTGTATTTCATTTCTCACATTCAACTTCAATGAACTCGCTAACGCATACCATTTCAATTCGCACCGCTACGGTGGCATCCGCCATCGGGATGGTCCGCGTTGACGAATGCGGGTGCGGCGGAGCGAGCTTTATACGGAGCGCATGGTATTCCCAAAAGGACATGCCGGGCAAAGTTGAAAGCAATCCAACACTCGCAAGGGAGGCGAACAGAGCGGCGCAATAGCCGCAGTTTCAAGGAACCAGATTTTTCCAGAAACCCTGTTCGCTAAAAGGCGGACAGGGTTTTTTGTTTTCCAAAAGAACAGCCTATCGAACCCGGAATATCGCCAATCAATCAGGGCAACACGCCATCCACATTTTCAAATCATCCAAACGAAAGGAATTCATTCATCAAAGATCAAAACTGAAATTATTCATCCAGCAACGAAGTGACCCCGCCGTCAGCAGTAACTGACGACGGGGCCTGAGTCGGCCACCAGGTCCGGCAAATCCCGGCAGGGAAGAGCGTATGAAACGGTAGCATTTTGAAGACTGCTAATATCTATACGCCATGTCAAGTAAAGGCATTGCTAGTGTATAGTGAGCAAAGCTTTTGCTCCCGCACTCCCCTGCCCGGCCCAGTCACTTTCGATGAATTCCTCGAATCAATTTTCAATATCCAAAGGGCTTGTGGCGCTTCACTGCGCCGACGGGAGGTGTGCCCGAAACACCGAAACATCCGCCGAGAAATCCTGCGGGTGCGAGTCCCGGCCCGATTGGGTCGGCGAACTGGCAGCGGTGTTCGTTCTTTTAATATACGAGCCGCAGCGCGACCGAAACGGCGCGACTGCGGCTCAACAATTTTTGTGTCAGTCGCGAAGGCGGCGGACGGAGAGCGGGAGTGTTTTCGTAGGTGCCCGTTCCGTTCCGCTCCTTCGCGACCAGATTTTCACACAGCGTGCGCCAGCTTGCGCAATCAGGCCTCCAAAACCAGACCCGCCCGGGGCAGCACCGGGACGCCGTGCCAAAGTAGTCCAGTTGCGCCGTCAACTGGTCCGTCAC
>JANMLS010000255.1:0-22986 GCA_031372675.1 Verrucomicrobiaceae bacterium | reverse complement strand
CGCTGGAGGTCGTCGCGCTCGACGGGGTTGGCGGCCTTTTTCAGCCACTCGCGCATGAGCGGGGCGTTGACGGCGTCGTTGTAGCACCAGCCCTCGGTGCCGGTGTTGTAGGGCGGGTCTATGTAGATGCAGTCCACCTTGCCCGCGTAGCGCGGGAGTAGGGCTTTGAGGGCTTCGAGATTGTCGCCGTGGAGGATGAGGTTGTCGTCGAGGTCGGGCTGTTTGCCGTCGGCGACGCAGCTTTTTGCCGCGTCCACGAGTAGCTCGCGATACGGCACGCCGAGGTGATGGTGTAGATAAAACTCTTCCCTTTGAAATCGAGGCTGGGCATGGGCAGAAGGCGCTCGCGTGTGCGCTTCTGCCATGAACGGCTCCTCCTTTTGTGAAACTCTCCCGGTGCCCTAAAATAAAGTGGGACGTGCCTACACACGCCACACCACAGGCACCTGGAAGAGCCCACAAGAAGGCGCTTTCAACACGCCCCAATCGGGCGTGCAAAAAAGCAACCGGTTCTTGTTCTCTGAAATTTCCAGGTTTCGTGGTGAACAGCAGCCGAAGCTACGCGAAGATGTATTTTAGAAAGTTGGTGTGATGTGGTGTGTGTGAGTGCTTTCCTTAAAGCGCGGCGAACGTAGGCGGGCGGGACTCGGGGAGGCAAGCGGATGTTCTACATCTGCGAGAAATTAACAATCCCCCGATACGCTCCGTCTCCGCGTGCCAGTAGCCCGCCTAGCCAGTGCCAGAACTGCCTATTAGAAAACTTTCCGACTCTCGCAGCTACTTCTGCTCCTGCTGCTTCACGCGCGGCTTGATGTCCCACGCGGTCACCCATTTTTCTCCAGTTCGCGAAAAGCCCAGCTTTGCCAGCCGGTCCTCCATGTCTTGCAAATGTGCGGCTCCGTAGAAAATGCCGATGCTCTTTTTCCCCGCTGCGAGCTGCTTCTCGAACACGCCGAGTGCGACCTTGTTTCGCTCCGTCAAAATCACCGTTCCGTCTTCGCCTTCGATTGCATTCACCAGCTCGCCGACTCCCGCGAGAGTCCGCGCCATCGCGACTTTTAGACCGCTGGAGTCGCCGAGCAGCGCGAGCAAAAGCTGGCCACCTTTTGGCTCCGCATCCTTGTTTGTGCCGACTTGGAGTTGGGCGCGCATCGCTTTTAGATAGAGCGAGAAAAACGTCTCGCCTTTCTCTTCCTGCATCTCCCGAAACTGCTGCAAGCTGACATCTGCGTGGACGAAATTTTTCGTCTGATAATTGATGCCGTCGGTTTGATACTGAAAATCAAAGTAGCTCGAAATGCTCGTCATCATTCCGTGCAGAAGTTTGAAAGCAGGGTCCGCTTTTTTCTCCGAAGCCGCCGCGCGTTTTCCCTCCACTTGCTCTTTGAGCTTTTGTCCGTCCACTAGCTCAAACAGCAGCACTTCATAAGTTTTGAAAAGCTTTGTAAGCTCGGCGTAGTAAGCTTTGTCGGCGATGTGGACGGCTCCGACGAGGTCCACCTTCACATCGCCTTTCTGCATCGAAACCACGACTGTCTCCAGCTTCCCCGCTTGATCGTCGCCGGTGTAGCGCACGTAATTTCGCAGTTCTTCCTTCGCAAAAGCGGACGGTGCGAGGAGTAAAAGAAGCGCGATTGCGGCGATGAAAAACATTCTCATGGATGCAGCTTTAGCACCCTTCACTCTCCAATGCCACTTTCCCGCGCCGAATTGTATGTCGCGGCGTTCCAGCCATCGTGCTTCTATCCTCATCTCCATGAATTTCCTCGCTGCTATCGCCACTGCTCTTGCGATTCTTATCGCGCCGATTTGTGCGCAAAACTCCCCTGCTCCACGACGCACTTCGCCACCACGCTTGCTGCTGGAAAATGGAGACTCGTGGCGGGTCCAAAGCGGCGACTGGAAGCAAGCAGAAGGCAGCGTCGCCGGGACTGCTGGGGAGACGCTTTCGGAATACGCCGCACAATCCGCAATGCCGCTCAAAGGCCGCTGGCTCTCGCTCCGCGTGGAAATGTCCGGCACCGCCGCGAAAGCGGGCATCTGGTTTGCGGGATTGCGCGATGACAAATCCGACCTCGTGCGCCTCACGCTCGAAACGGCATCCGGCGTCATCACCAATGGACGCGGTCGCACCATCGCCACGCTGCCCGCAGGCGCCTTGCAAAAGCCCGTGGATTTGCTGCTCAAATTCTCAGCGACCGCGATGACCATCAAAGCGAACGACGAACAGATCGCAGAACTCGCGGTGACTTACGACGAGCCGCAAATCACTCCGAGCCTTTTTGTCGAGCGCGGGTCCACGACATTCAGCGCGATGATTCTCGGCATTGATGAAAACGCACCGCCCGCAATCGCACCACCACCCGCGCCGAAGCTCCCGCTGAAACCCGCCGTGACCCTCGGCCTCAGCGCGGATTTTACTCCGGCCAAAATGACCGCAATCAAGAACGGCTGGCAGGATTATTTCGGCATCCAGGGCGTGAATGCTGCCGGGCCGTGGAAGACTGTCCGCCAGTTCGATGGCCCCGCCAGCGGCCTGCCTGCAAAGACTCCAGACGACGGACAGACGCTCACAGGTCCGTTCAACGGCACGCCCGTGCAGATGGAACTCGCGTGGTTTCGCGATACCCAAAAGCGCACCTCGCTGGGGCTGGACCGCAATCTCCCCGTCATCCTCGAATCCAATCTCACCGCCATCTACATCGCCCCGTGGCGCACGATGCTCGGCAAGCTGGAGCAGGATCAAATCTGGGCCTTGCTCAAGCTCGCCTACGGCTCCGATCCGAAAACAGAAAAGCGTCTCCTTTTTCAATGGGGCGACGACATCAACACCCAGCGGCTCGGCACTGCGATTGATTCCAAGCTCATCCAAGCCACACCGCGACACGGCCTCAGCAACACTCGCAGCGCGAATCAGCCAGCGGATGCGGCGTCTTACGCGGAGAACTATTTTGCGCCCGCAGTGGAAGCAGTTCGAGCGGCCTCGAAGTCGGTCTTCGGCGACGAGCGGCGCATCCCCGTGCTCATCGGCAGTTGCTCGCGAGCCGGGCTGGAGAAAAATCGCGATTGGTTCCGCTCGGTGCTGGAACACTCGCTCGACGGCTCACTCGCGCCTTCGCTGAAAGGGAAAAAAGTCATCGAACTCGTGGACTACCTCACCGTGAACCATCCGTTTGCCGACGCGCCCGATACGAAGAGCCTGCAATCGCTTTGGAATAGCTACGGCAAACAAGTGAAAGGCATTTGGATCACCGAGGAATTTGGCAACGTCGGGCGCACTCCCGCTCACGTTATCAATCGCGCCGCGCTCTTTCTGGAGTGGGTTTCTGCAAACGATCTCGACTCGCAGCAGGCGCGTTTCATTTGGGATTTCGTGCGCCGCGATCCTTTCAAAGACGAGTCCTCTGAACTCGCACGCCGCCTTGCAGAGACGATGTCCGGCCCGCTGCGTTTTGCGATGGAGGCAAAAGATTTCGGCACGCTCTACCGCATCAGCTCCGGCGAAAGCCGCCTGCTGCTCCTCTACGTCCCCACCGCCGAGCGAAAGCAAATGCGCTCCACAAAGACCGGCGAAATCGCCATCGAAGTCGGCGAGGAGCGTGTGAAAAATCCGTGGCTTGCGCGTTTTCTCGGCAGCTCCTCGCGGCGCAATGACGATGAAGTTCTACTGGTTCGGAAAGACGGCACGCGCCTCGTCATCACACCGAATACGAGCGGCGCAAACTCGTGGGCGATTCTAGTCGAGTCGCCGTGATGTAGCCGCGCTCCCACGCCTGCCACAGCACAAACAGCAGGAACACCACGCAGCCGAGCGCGATCATCTTCAGGATTTTCAGCGCCACAGTCAGCGCGAGAATCAGCCCCGCAATCACGCCGATAATCGCCATCAACACCTGCCGCGCTCCATACACGCGCACCATCTCATGCAGCCGCTCCACCGCCGGATTCTCGCTTTTCGCCACACGCGCTTTCGCCGGACGCCCCGCCGCCGCGTGAGCCTTCTCCATTTGCTCCGCAGTCACCGCGACCCAAGCCGTCATCGCCGCGAGAAGGATAAAGAGGAATGCCTTCACGGTTTTGCGACTACTTCAGCCGCACAATCCCGCTGCCCTTCTCAATCTTCCCGATGACTTTGCCGCCGATGATCTTCGTCACCGCCTTCACGTCTTTCTCCGCGACGACGACGCACATGCCGATGCCCATGTTGAAGACCTGATACATCTCCGCGTGGTCCACTTTTCCGCCGCGCTCGATGTGCTGGAAAATCGCAGGCACCTTCCACGAAGCCGTATCAATCAGCGCGTCCATCGACTTCGGCAGGACGCGCGGGAAATTATCCACCAAGCCGCCGCCCGTGATGTGCGCCAGCCCTTTCACCAAGCCGTGCGGCACCTTCTCCAGCGAGGGCTGATAGTTTTTGTGAACGCGCATCAACTCATCGCCCAGCGTCCCCGTCACGCCCTCCAGCTTGTCCGTCACCTTCAGCTTCATGTCCTCAAAAAGCACCTTCCTCGCGAGCGTGTAGCCGTTTGTGTGCAGGCCGTTTGACGCCAGCCCGATCACCACATCGCCCGCTTTGATCTTCGAGCCATCAATGCTCTTCGCCTTGTCCACCACGCCGATAATCGTCCCCACCAAATCATACTCGCCCGGCGCATACATCCCCGGCATCTGCGCCGTCTCGCCGCCCACGATTGCGCACTTCGCCGCCTTGCACGCCTTTGCGAAGCCTTTCAGCAGCGCCTCAAAAACCACCGGCTCCAACTTCGCCGCGCCGATGTAGTCCAAAAAGAACAGCGGCTTTGCGCCAATCACCGCGATGTCGTTGATGCAGTGATTCACGAGACACTGCCCCACCGTGTCATGCCGCCCCGTCGCAAACGCCAGCTTCAGCTTCGTCCCCACGCCATCCACCGACGACACGAGCACCGGGTCCTACATCCCCTTGAAATTCGGGCGAAACAGCCCGCCAAACCCGCCGATTTTCCCCAGCACCTCCGGCCCATGCGTCCCCTTCACAAGCGCCTGGATACCGCTCTTCACGCGATTGCCGAGGTCCACATCCACGCCCGCCGCCGCGTATGCTTTTTTCTTTTGTTGAGTGCCTTTGTTGGAGCCGTTCTTAGATTTCATCGAACCCCATTTATTCCCCGTTCCCCCGCCGCGAGGCAATCCGCTTCTTTGTTTTTTGGGAAAACAAAGCCACTTGCCCACTTGCCCCCGCTCCCAAACTTGCCACCTCCCCGCAAACCCGCTTCTCTCCCCGCCCATGCCGAAAAAACCCACGGGTTCCAAAGACAACACCGCCACTATCGGCAAGACCGTGGACGACGCCATAGTCGCCATCGAGCGCGACACTCTGCTACCCAAGCTGCCGAGCGGGGAGTCGAGCGTGGTGGCCCGATAATCCTGACTGGAAGCCCTGTTATGAGCAGAAAGAAATCAACACCCGGCGGTCCCACTAAAAAGAAATCCGAAGTCTCACCCACCCGCTCATCGGCGGCTGAATACCTAACATTCATCGCATCTGGTGGCGGCTCAGAGGCCAGCGTAGAAATGCGCTATGAGAATGAGAACATTTGGCTCACGCAGAAGATGATGGCCGCGCTTTACGATGTCTCCATTCCCGCCATCAATCAGCACTTGAAGCGCATTTTCAGCAGCAACGAACTGGAGGAAAGTTCAGTTGTTAAGCAATTCTTAATAGCTGCCGCAGACGGCAAAAATTACCTTACGAAGCACTACAGCCTGCAAGCGATCATCGCTGTGGGCTTCAAAATCGAGAACGAGCGCGCCGTACAATTCCGCAAATGGGCCAACCAGATCGTGAAGGACTACACCATCCAAGGCTGGACGATGGATGCCGAGCGCCTCAAGCAAGGTGGCATCCTGACGGATGAATTTTTTGAGCGGCAGCTCGATAAAATCAGGGAAATCCGGCTCTCCGAGCGGAAGTTTTACCAGAAGATCACGGACATTTACGCCACCGCTCTGGATTACGACCCGTCCGCCACTGCCACAAAGCGATTTTTCGCCGCAGTCCAAAACAAAATGCACTTCGCCGTGCATGGCCAGACGGCGGCTGAGGTGATCGTGGACCGAGCCAACCATAAAAAGCCAAACATGGGCCTGACGACTTGGGAGGCTGCGCCGAAAGGGAAAATCCACCTCTACGACGTTTCCATCGCCAAGAACTACCTCTCGGACTCCGAAATGAAACAAATGCAGCGTATCGTCTCCGCCTACCTCGATATGGCCGAGATGCAGGCGATGCGGAAAATCCCAATGACAATGGAAGACTGGGAAAAACGATTGAGCGGATTCCTTCATTTCTGGGATCGCGAAATTCTTCAGGACGCAGGTCGAGTGACAGCGGAACTGGCCAAGACCCACGCAGAAAGCGAGTTTGAAAAATACCGCATCGTGCAGGATCAACTGTTTGAGTCGGACTTCGACCAGATGCTCAAGAAACTGCCGCAAAAAGGAGAAAACGCATGACTCTCTCTTTCGCCATTTTCCGAGCCTCTATCGGCAAGGAATAAACTGACACCTTCCGCCACGTCCAACATTCCGTCCTGCGCGGGCATACTTAAAAGCAAACGCACCTACCGGCAGTGCCTCGCAGCCCGCCCGTAGCCGAGAAACTCCGAATGCTCGACGCCCTCCTCGTCTGCCCGGCGTCTCTTCCATCCTCCGCGAAGAACCGCCCAACTATCAGCCGCGCAAAACGCCGCAGAGAGCAGATTTCTACCGTCCCGTCGGGGTGCTCAGAGCGCGATGCGCTCGTATAGCTCGGCGAGGGGGATTTCGATTTCGACTTCGGGGAGTCGGAGGATGGCGTCGAGGCCGGTGATGACTTCGGTGGTCCAGCCGGTCGCGGTGCGGCGGTCGATGGCGATTTCGGCGCGTGACTGCTCGATGCGGACGTAGGACTGGAGGGCGGCGACGTGTTTGTAGGCAATGCGCTTTTCGCGCTCGTCCACATTGCGCGTCTCTTCGGAGATGATCTCGAAGACAACGGTGGGCCGCTCGCGCCAGCCGTGGCCGGTGTCGCTTTGGTCGCAGGCGACCATGGCATCGGGGTAGTAAAAGTAGGTATCGCCAACGAGGTTGTTGATGCGGAATTTCATGTCGGAGCCGAATGCTTCGCAACGCCGCCCGCGAAGTCTGCTCGCCAATGCAGTCACCAAAGATGTCGCAATGCGGTTGTGCGGCTCGCTCCCGCCCGCCATCGCATAGACGATCCCGCCGAGGTAATCGTGCCGGATGGTGCTCACGATCTCGCCGGCGAGGTATTCTTCGACCGAGACTAGCGTGGTGGAAATCGAACCGGCGCTCATTGCGGTGAATGTAGGAATCGAAACGGGCTGCGTCAACCTGCGGGCAAGCGACTTCTCATTTACGAGTGAGGCTGCACGGGCGACGCCAGCTTTAGAACTGTCTTGAGTGCATCACAGACTTGAACAGCTTCAGTTCGGAGACGCAGCGTCCTTGGATTCCACGCGACGCAGAGCTGGCGTGGGCGCTTGTTCAAAAAGGGCAAAGCGACTTCCAGATACGTTTCCGGCGGTAAATCGCACCGCGCAATCGTCGGAAGAATCGCCGCATACTCACCCGATTTCAGCGCCGCGCACGCTTGTGGGAAAGAGTCGCATTCGAGTGTTTTGGAAACCGTCAGCCGGTTCTTCGCCTCCCACTCTCGAAACTGCTGCATGAATACGCCATCGCTGGTCTGCATGGCTAAAGGCGTCGTCTCAAGTATCTGGCGCGGGCTCGGTGGTTTGGCGTTTTTGAGCAGCCGCTTTGGGCAGAAAAGCGCGTGCCCCATTTTCCCGATTTGGAATGACGCCAGCGATTCGGGCAGCGCGTCGTGCCTGACGATTCCGAAGTCCAGACTCAGCTCCTGCAGGCGATTCGCGATTTCAACGCTGCGCAAGTTTTGCAGTCGGAGGTTGATATTTGGCAGGCGCTTTTGCAGGGCAGCTAGACGCGGAAGAATGAGCCACTGCACCAGACTGTCGCCACTGCCGATAGAGAAAGTCACGGGTTGATTCTGCACCCTCAGTTGGAAGTCGTGCAGTCTGCCAATGGACTCGCGGGCGATTTCCACCAACTCTTTTCCATTCTCGGTCAAGACCAGCCCTTTGCCGCGGCGACGGGTTAGCTCCACTCCGAAGAAATCCTCCAGTTCCTTGATCTGACGGCTGAATTGGCTCTGCCGAACAGGATCGTTGCCCGCCGCAAGCACTAGGCTGCCCGCCTCGGCGACTTCGCAAAGCACTCGCAATCGGTCCATTGATAAGCCACTTCGGGCAAACAGGGTTTCAAACATGACTATCGAGTAGGGTGTCCTGCAATTTTCGCGGTGGCAACATTTCAGCGTAAGTGGCACGCTCCGCCCATGATTTCTGAATTCAAGATCGGCAACTTCAAAGCCTTCGGGCCAGCGCAGACTATTCCGCTGCGACCGATCACACTGGTCTTTGGACCAAACAGCGCGGGCAAGTCGAGCATCATCCAGAGCCTTCTCCTCGCGCGCCACATCCACGACACGGGTAACGCGGATGCGCACCAGACGACGCTCGGTGGTGGGGCGGTAGATCTAGGGGGCTTTGCGAGGTACACCCACAGACGCCTGTCGGAGCACGAAACCAATATCCGCCTTAGTTTCGAACGCTCGAAAATCCGCAAAAAGATTCAGGGGAGCAAAAGTTTCAGGACTCTGGCTATCGAATACACTATTGGCAAATCAGAGATGAATAACGCGATGGGATCGAAGCGGGTAATCATTACAAAAGTTGCGTTATTTCTCGATGAGCAACCGATTTTCGACCTCATTTGTAATGAAGATGGCCTGTATCAAGTGGATGTTAACGCGATACGCAATCGACTTATGGAGAAGCACTCGAAGCTTGAGTCGGATGGAGATCTCGGCCCAATCCTTTCTGAACATAGGTCGGCATTGATAAAGGAACTGGGTGATGCAAAATTTTCGCTTCATAAACTGGCGTTTAGAGCACAGAACCCTCTGCCTCGGGAGAACTACGACATCGACATATATGCGAGCAATGGAGCCGTTGATGAACCGGAGGATGATCCACACGGTTTTTTCACCCGCATGTTTAAATACGCCGGAGATGAGGAACCTAAAATCGGTGAAATTGAAGCCTTGGTATGTCGGTACGAATTTGAATGCCTCTTGGAAGCCGCGAACGATGCGGTTGCTCAAGCACTTGAAACTTTGTCCTATCTTGGGCCGCTTCGCTGGATACCTCCCCGCCTGATACCGGAAGGCGAGCAGTTCGACGCGAGTTGGGCGGCAGGCGGAGGCGCGGCATGGCAGCGATTACGACAGGAGTCGGAGTTGCTCGGTCGGGTCAATCGCTTCCTGCACGAGACGCTACATTCACAGTATCGGCTGCGATGCCAGAGCCTCGCGCCTGAACTGGATGCGGAGACGATTGCGCTTTGCGTGAAGCGGGCCTTGGAAAGCAGCGCCGCCGCGTCCACGGCTTCTCCCGACTCTTCACGCGTCGCTGAGGACGCCTCACCGTACGCCAACGCAAAGGCGGGCACACAGGATTTGGCCACTGCTCTGCAAGCCGAGCTACGTGCGCAGACCACCGGCGAAGGACTGATGGAACTCTCGCTCGTGGATGCCGAGTCCGGCCTCGCTGTTTCGCACCGCGATGTCGGCACAGGCATCAGTCAATTACTCCCCGTCCTCGTCAACGCTGCGGGCGGGAAGAACCAGTTGATCGCCATCGAGCAACCGGAACTCCACCTGCACCCCGCGCTCCAAGCCGAGCTTGGCGATGTCTTCATCGAGTCCGCCCTCGGCGAAAACAAAAACACCTTCCTCATCGAGACGCACAGCGAGCATCTCATCCTCCGTCTCCTGCGGCGCATCCGTGAATCGAACGCAGGCAAACAGCCAGCCGGATCGTCGCCCGTGAGGCCAGAAGACATTGCCGTCCTGTTCGTACAACCGACGGAAAACGGCGCGGTGGTAAAACATCTGCGAGTGGATAAACAGGGGCGTCTCCTTGACCCATGGCCGGGCGGTTTTTTCGGCGAAGCTTTCGACGAAATGTTTTAATCATGATCTTCAACTCGTATCTTAATCCAAAGGTAATAGCCGAGGCTTACGCGAACCGACCTTACGGCTTTCAGTGCTTGATCGCACTGCTGCGGGCTGTGGTGCAAAATTGCTGCATCATTGATTTGAATGGCAAACTGGCGGCGGAGTTGGCGAGTCAGGTGCGGATGATGCCGCGAGACGCTGACCGCTGGATGCTGGAGAAGATTCTGAAGTTCCTCCAAGAGAAAAACCGCTTCGTTACGCATCCAGATGCCGATACCTCCGCCACGATCAACGAGGTGATTGCCCGTGCGCTAGAATGGGAACTAAATGTGGTCGTTACCGACTCCAATGCTCCATCAAGCGATGAGTCGGCGAATGTCGAAGTGTGTTCGCTCGCTACCTATCAGCGCACCGAGTTCGAGCACGAGCGGTCGAGCGTCGCACAAGGCGGTGGGACTTTTGCGCACGACGAACTGGATGAATCTGAGTTCCTGAATCGCAACTTCCGAAATGCGCTCCGGCATACACACTGGATCAATGTGTGTGATGGCTCGCTTGGGCAAAATTTCGGCCCGAACTACCGGTACACCGTCGAAAAGTTTCTTGAGTGGCTCTTTACGACGAATGTGCGGGGCCGTGAGTGTAAAATCGCTTTTCTATGCCTTGCCCCGACGATGTACGACGACCGGAATCTTCCGCCTGTTGAACGCCGATTTGATCAAGAAAAGCGCGCTGAACTCGAAGCGTTCCTCGGTGAGCGAGGCGCTGAAGCTGTCTTTTATCGACGGTTGCCTCACGAACGATTTGTCCTCACGGATCAGTTCGCATTCGAGATTGGCCGCGGAATGGATTTCCTGCATCCCGGTGGACGAAATCGCGACGTCAGCATTGCCACTAAGAATCTCCGGCAGGTGGACAAGTTGTTCGCGAGCTATGATCGCTATCGGCTGCCGTAGCTGGAGAAAATCGGGCTGGTAGTGTGTCCCTCAGCACACGGGTTCTGATTTACGAGTGAGGCTGCACGGGCTAACTAAGCGCAACTCAATCCAATGGCTTTTTCTTCTTTCTCCGCATTTCTCGATACGTTGGACCGCGCCGGTGAGCTCAAGCGTGTGTCGGTTCCCGTCGCGACGGAGCTTGAAATCACGGAATGGGCGGACCGCGAGATGAAGTCGCCCGGCGGCGGGAAAGCGCTGCTTTTTGAAAAGCCGACGGTGAATGGCGTCGTGTCGTCGGTGCCGCTGGCGATCAATACGCTCGGCTCGAAGAAGCGCATGGCGATGTCGCTGGGGCTGGATGAAATTGACCAGCTCGCGGAGGAGATGCGACTGCTCGTGAAAGCGAAGCCGCCGACTTCGCTGAAGAGCGCGTGGAAGCTCGCGATGCAGGGTCTGTCGCTTTTGCACGCGAAGCCGAAGCATGTGAGCAATGGTCCGTGCAAGGAAGTCGTTCACCGCTTCGACGGCACGCCTACAGCGAGCGAGTTGCCGACGCTGCTCGACCTGCCGATTTTGCAGTGCTGGCCGCAGGACGGCGGGCGGTTCATCACGTTTCCCTGCGTGCATACGAAGGACCCGGATACCGGTGAACGCAACCTCGGGATGTATCGAATGCAGGTCTATGATGACCGCACGACCGGGATGCACTGGCAGGTCCACAAAGTCGGCGCACGCCACGGCAAACGCTATTACGAACGCGGCGAGGCGATGCCCGTGGCGGTGACGCTCGGCGGCGATCCGGCGCATATTTTCGCCGCGACTGCGCCGCTGCCGGATGGGCTGGACGAGATTTTGTTCAGCGGGTTCATCCGCAAGAAATCGGTGGAGCTCATCAAATGCGAGACAGTCCCGCTCGAAGTCCCGGCAGACGCAGACGTGGTGCTCGAAGGCTGGGTGAAACCGGGCGAGCTGCGAGCGGAAGGGCCGTTTGGCGACCACACGGGTTTTTACACGCCCGTGGACAACTATCCCGTTTTCCACATCAGCGCGATCACGCACCGGAAAAAGCCCGTGTATCCATGCACGATCGTCGGGATTCCGCCGATGGAGGATTTTTACATGGGCACGGCGAGCGTGCGGATTTTCCTGCCGGTCTTCCAAATGAACTTCCCGGAGATCGTGGACATCGCGCTGCCAGCGGAGGGGACTTTTCACAACCTCGTCTTCGTGAGCATCCGCAAGCAATACGCATGGCAGGCTTACAAAATCATGCACGGCTTGTGGGGCATGGGGCAGATGATGTTCGCAAAATACATCGTGGTCGTGGACGACGATTGCGACGTTCATAACACCAGCGACGTGCTCTTTCGCATGTGCGCAAACACCGACCCGCAGCGCGACACGACCTTCATCAAAAACCCCGCCGACGCCCTAGACCACGGCCCGACCGTCGCCTGCCTCGGCACGCACATGGGCATTGATGCCACCAAAAAACTCCCCAGCGAAGGCTACACACGGACCTGGCCAGAGATGCTAAAAATGGACGCCAGCGTGAAGGCGCGTGTGGAGGATTTGATGCGGCGTTTGTAGGTTTTCGATTCCGCAGGGGAAGTTATTCGCATTCTGCAAAAACGACCGCATCTCCCAAAACACGAGCCGCAATCTCGGCTCCCTGCCTGTATCCATCCGTCAGGATCGCTTTGGCAAGAGGTTGAGCAATGAGCGCCTCGATGGCCCGCTCCATCGGGCGAGCGCCGAGTTCGGGCGAATATCCGCGCTCCATCAGCAGCGCATACACGGGTTCATCAAGCGTGAGCGTCAGCCCTTGCTCCGCGAGCCGCGCATTCAGCCGCGCGATGAATTTCTCCGCCACCGCGCGGACGTGCTCGCGCGTGAGTGGATTGAAAACCACCGTGCGCGAAATGCGGTTCAGCAACTCCGGGCGCAAATGCCGCCACACCGCCTCCGCGACGCGCGCTTGCAGATCGTCCGCGTCGTCCGAGCCACCGCCAAAACCCATCTTCTTCCGCACCGGCGCGGTGCTGCTGCCGAGATTGCTCGTGAGGATGATCACCGTCTCGCGGAAACTCGCCTTCCGCCCGCGCGAATCCGTCAGCGTGCCCTCGTCGAACACTTGCAGGAACAAATCCAGCACGCGCGGGTGCGCCTTCTCCACTTCGTCGAAAAGCACCACGCTGTAAGGTTTCGCACGCACCGCGTCCGTGAGCCTGCCGCCTTCGTCGTGCCCGATGTAGCCGGGCGGCGAGCCGATGAGTTTCGAGACCGAGTGCTCCTCCATATACTCGCTCATGTCGAACCGCAGCAGACTCGCCTCCGCGCCAAAAAGAAACTCTGCCAGCGCCTTCGCCAGCTCCGTCTTCCCCGTCCCCGTCGGCCCGGCGAAAAGAAAAACCGCTACCGGCTTCGTCGCGTCCTTCATCCCCGCGCGCGCCACGCGCACCGCATCGGCGACCGCCGCGATGGCGTGCGGCTGGCCCTTCACTCGCGCCTCCAGCACCGACTCGATGCGCAGCAACCGCTCGCGCTCGTCGCCCGGGAGCTGCGCCACGGGAATCCTGCATCGCTCGGCCACCGCCGCCGCGATCTCGGCTTTGCCGATGATGTTCACCCGCGCCGCCGCTCGCCCTTTCGCAGAAAGCGAACGCACCATCGCCATCGCGCACGCCTGATCCACGAGGTCAATCGCCTTGTCCGGCAACCGGAAATCCGGCAGGTAGCGCACCGCCAAATCCACCGCTGCCGCCAGCGCATCGTCGCCGATCTCGACCGCGTGATGCTCCTCAAACCGCGCGCGCAGCCCGCGCAAAATCTCCACCGCCTCATCGCGCGACGGCTCCTCGACCATCACCACTTGGAACCGCCGCTCCAGCGCCGCATCCTTCTCGATGTGCTGCCGAAACTCCGACGTCGTCGTCGCCCCGATCACCTTCAAGCTCCCACGCGCCAGCGCCGGCTTGAGAATGTTCGCCGCATCCATCGCTCCGCCGCCTTTCCCCGCGCCGACGAGCGTGTGAATCTCATCAATGAACAGGATCACCTCCGGCGATTCCTCCGCCTCCTGGATCACCGCGAGCAGCCGCGCCTCGAACTCCCCGCGCAACGTCGTCCCCGCGACCAGCGCCGCCATCGAAATCTCGATGATGCGCGCCTCGCGCAAAAACTCCGGGCACTCGCCCGCCGCAATCCGCTGCGCCAGCCCCTCGACGATTCCCGTTTTCCCCACGCCCGGCTCGCCGAGCAGCAGCGGATTGCTTTTCCGCTTCTGCGAAAGGATGCGCGCCACCTGCTTGGTTTCGTCCTTCCGCCCGATGACCGGCTCCAGCTTCCCGCGCTTCGCCAGCGCCGTGATGTCCCTGCCAAAAGCCGCGAGTGCCGACTTTTGCGCCTTCTTCTTCGCAGGTTTGTCTCCCTCGGCATCCTTGCGCCCATCCGCGTCCGCACCTCGCGGCGCGAAGGCTCCGAGTAAAGCCTCCGCAAACTTCGCAAGCTCACCATCGGCACCCGCCTGCGGAAACCACTCCATCAGCGCCTCAAACAAATCCAGCGGACGGCTCGAATCCCCGCGCTCCCGTGCCCGCTCAGCCGCACGAGCAAACACAGCGCGAGCCGCTGGCGTCCTATGCTGTGAATCATTCCCTTCTCCCCGCGTCCCCTTCCCAAGCGCACGACGCAAACTCCGTCGAACCGCCGTTACATCCCGCGCCTTCCTGCAAACATGCTGCCGCAACCGCTCCACATCCTCCGAAATCTCCGCCCCATCCGCCTGCACATCCAGCGGCGAGTTTCGCAAAAACTCGGCCATATCAAGGTCGCAGAGTTTGAAGCACCCGAGCAAAAAATGCCAAGGACTCGTCTCCCCAAACTTCCCAGCCACCGCTTCGTAATCAGCGAGGAACCAAATCAATTTCGAACCAGCGGAAAGTGCAGTCATTGAGTTTAGAGGACTTCGAGAAACTGCGGGAGGTTTGTTTCCTTTGGCTGTCCAAAGTGTGTGTTTATGGCTGCATGTGTCTCGGCGTGGGCGATTGCACGTTCGCCGAGCAATGCCGAGCGGCGGATTTCAGGCATTTCAGTCCACTCATGTTTTTTGACCTGCTGCCCGAGCGCATCGGCTTCCTCATGGGGAAGAAGTGGTGAAAAGACGATTTCATGAACGAGTGCATTAACCTTAATCTCGCTTACGAGTGCGCCTCTCTCCGAACCCGGACATGAAGTGACGACGCGAACCTCCTGCTCGAATTCGTATTCAGAACTTTTGACGAGGTGAGGGCGATGGATTCGAGGGTCGTCGCCGGACGACTCAGGATTGAAGCGATTGGGGGCGTTGACGTCACGGTCAGCGTATCTGATCTGCGCAATCTGAAAGTCAGAACCAACCGGCAACGCTTTCCTCAAGGCACCAAGCGTCGTGCGTATGGCGACCCCGTTGTGCCCATAGATTGACCACATCGCCGCTGATTCCCCATTCGAGTTAAACCAACACCACACCGCGCGCCTTTTGGACAACTCACGAACATAAAGGCTACCGAAGAGTTCCGGCTCAAACCGTGGATCGTCGCTGCTCCTTTCCTCAATTCGCCTTTGCCATTCCTCAGCTTTGGGGCGCAACCATTCCTTCAGTGCCTCGACATCTTTTCCCAACAATGCGTCGAGTTTGGACATGAGCCAAATAGGGTCGGGATGCAAATCGCCCTCCAACGGATCACCGTGCCGGAGAGTCGCGACAGACGGGAAAAAGGCATTGCCCTCCAGCAGCAGAAACAAGGTGCTCAATTTCATGTATCGCCAGAGCCTCAATTGCTCATCCGATTCGAGATCTGCCGGCAGAAAGGTAGTGGCCATGTGAGAGTCATGGGGAGTTCTTACAGCAGGTGGCTGAATTGCGAGTTCACAAGTGAATCGAGGCGTGTCGCTGCAAGGACGCCGCACCCACACTTGGACAATTCACGAGCCAAGACTTCCAGTTCAGTTTGCCCCCATAGCCGAGTTTCAACGAGGAACTGCGCTGCCGCGCGTCGTGTCTTCAAGAAGGTTTCGATATGCGGTCGCGCACGCTTTTCTGCATCAGCGGGAATTTCAAAATCGAAGTCCCATTCGATTTCCCACGCATTGCCGTTCCTCTCGACTGCAAATCGGAAGTCGTCAGAAACCCAAGCTGGCACAATGTCGCTGCGTTGAAACACGACCTTCATCGCATCCGTCGTCCAGATTCTCAGCCCGTCAGGCGCGACGGTGCAGATGAATCGCGGATCTGCCCCGGCGAAGATATTCGTGACCTTCGCCGCATGAGCGTCCACGCGTCGCCAAGCCCCCCAATAGCCCGTCTTCAAATCCTTGAAATGTAAGGCGCCGACTTCATCTGCCACGAATACATGACGACAATCAGAGGTGCATGCGATCATGTCGCTCGTGAGTTGTCGTCGTTCGATACCGACGGGCAAACGCAGCGAGTCGAGCGCGCTCTGAAACGGCCACTCAAGCCGGTGAAAACATTCCGATTCAATCGCGCACGCATGAAAGCCGTCCGGGAGCACACGCAAGATCGGTGTCTTTGCTTGGACTTGTGTTGCCACACCGCCCTTGAGCGGAAGGACGTGCCACACATCGGCAATGAAGCCTCTACCCGGCACGACAGAAACGATTGCCACGCCGTTCAACGCGAACTGCACATTCCCGCGAGCATCGGATATTTGGGGTCTGCTCCCGGCCTTCAACGGATACAGGGACAGCCCGGAAGCTGAGTTCACTACGACTGCTTCGCCGTCCGGTGTCAGAAAGTGAGTCCCGCCGCTCTCCGCGCCGAGTCGCATAGCGTATCGTCGTGGTTCAAAGCTGTGGTGCTCGCTCGGCACAGCGGGCAATGATTCAATTCTTCCACTGCGCAGATGAATCAGTCGCGCAAAATCACCTACATAGCCTCCATTGTAGTCTTTCTCGAATTGAAAATGGACTCGTTTCGCAAGGGCGTAGCGGCAATCGCGGTCAACGCTTACAATCTCAAATTCACCACCGAGAATCGTGCGCTCCAAATCAAACCTGAGCCGCACTCCGGTTGGCTTCACTTTTCGTCCAAAGCCGACAATCTGGTCGTGTAGCTCCTCGGCTTCGCCCGCTTGCTCGCTTCGGATGAGTCGTGCTTCTCGGCATCGTTGGATCGCGTCCAAATACGAACCTGCTCCAAGGAACTGACGTGCATCACTCAAAAGCTCTGCCTGTCGCTGCCGCCGCGCGGTCAGTTGCTCACGAGTCACAGGCTTGGCGATCAAAGCTGGCGAGCGTCGCGGTTCGCTCAAGCGAAAGCGCAACACCTCACCATCGGATGTGCCGACGTGCCATGTTCGCCCATCTGCTGATGCGAGACATTTGGGTCGCCCACACGAAGGCTGTGAATAGTGACACAACTCCCGCCAACCAACGGTTGCCAACGGCGAAAGGCTGGGAACCTTGAGAAACTGAATCCAGTCATCGGGATGTAGGGTCGCAATCAACAGAGCTTCTATCTCCGATACGCCGAACTGCGCGCTCGCATGAAGTTGCCTCGAACCCAGCGCCGCGTTCTTCTCGAAATCCCACAGTTGCAGCAGGTGATCCCAACTCACGCTGAGCATAAACCGATTGCCGAGGGGAAAAAGATCTCGGCAACTGTCCACTGCACACTTGCCCATTTTGACCACGCTGCCGTCTTCTGTCGTGCGGACTTGCAGATTCTCCAAGCGGTCTCCCCGCCCAAATACAACGAATCGCTCGTCGGCACTGAACGCCAAGGCCCTGACAGATGGGCCGTTCTCCTCCATGTAATCGATCTCCTCTTCCCAAATTGTCTCGCCGCTCTGTGCATCGTGCATCCTGAGAACGTCGTAGTCCATCGTGACACAACGGCAGCCCGAATTGCTGATTGCGAAGCACTCGTCATCGGGAATCTCGGCGCGAAACGACGCCACTAAAGTTGGCTCATCCTTCAAATTCCACGCGAGAAGCTGACTCTCTTTTTGCAGGAGCACGCCACTCCCAGAAAAGCAGCGCACTTCGTAACCCGGCCCGATCTTTGCGCCACATTCACCCGTCTCGGCCCGATGGACACTCATGCCGTCGGCAGTCGTGATAATCAGCGACCTCGCGTCAGGAGACACGCGCAATGAAGTGATTACTCCATCGCAAAGTTTCAAAATGTCCGGCGCGCTCAGTTCATCTGCTGCGGCATTTCGGAGCATCGTCTCAAAGTCCGCCGTGTAGGGTGGCTCTTGAGCAGGCAACTTCCGCAATCGGCTCAGAAGTTCGTTCGCGCGAAAGGCAAGACCGCGCTCCATGCAGAACAAACCACTGGCAACCAATGCCAGCGAATCAGTCGGATCGTTCTCCACAAGCCCGTCCAGCGCATCGCGACCAAAAGCATCGGATTTGTAGCCACACCGGCGATTGATCTGCGCGTAGTTGTATGTCGCGGGCACATGCGACGGAGCGATGGACAGGGCTGCCTCAAGGGACAGAAGCGCATCATCATATTTTCCAAGGTCAGCGAGCGAAACGGCCCGATTGTTCATCTCGTCGGAGGAAAGCTGCACGGCATCAGGCGGGCGGCGGCCATATTCGCCGAAACGCGATGTGTAACAGCGCATCAGCGATTCGAGCACGGGGACAAAAGACGTGAGCCGCGCTTTCGTCCTCGTTCCGAAACACGATTCGAGCAGGGCGATCAGGTCATCGCCAAATTGGCGGTCGTCGAGTTGCTCCAAGAGCGCGGGCGCGGCGAGGCCGCTTGCCCACGTCACTTCGCCGACGAGCATTTCGAGCAGTGACACGGCCCAACTCCACACGTCGGTCTTTCGCGAAAGAGCTTCGCCGCGCAGTTGCTCGGGCGAGGCGTAGGGCGGAGTCATGAAGCCGGAGCCGGGAACCAAAATGCTTTGCCCCGGTCGCGCGGCGACAGTGGTATCGTCGGCGGAGACGCGCCGGGCGCTCGCCAGCCCGAAGTCGCTCACTTTCGCTGTCCCGTCCGCCGCCATAAGGACGTTGCCCGGTTTCACGTCCTGATGCACCAGTCCTTTCTCGTGCGCGAAGTGCAGTCCCCACGCGAACTGAATCGCGACATCCATGATGCGCTTCATCGCCTGCTCCGTGCCGCCCTCGTAGAGCTTCCGCGAGTGTATCCACTCGGACAGCGTGCCGCCTTCCACAAACTCGGCGAAGATGCGCGGGATGCCGCCGAGGCAGCGGATGTAGTAGCAACTGACGATGTGCGGGTGCAGGCCGAGATTCACCCACGTCTCCGCCTCGCGCTCGAAGCTCTCGATCTGCTGCCCGGATTGGAGGAACTCCGGCCTCGGCGATTTCACCGCGAGGGCCATGCCCCAGCCGCGGTGATGGACGCGATAGACCAGCCCCATACCGCCATCGGTGAAAATTCGCCGCACTTCGTAGCGGTCGAGAATCACGTCTCCGACTTGCCAGACGGGTGGGACGGTTTCTGGGTCGGTGTAGGTCATGCAGGCTAGAGGTGGAGAAAGTCCAAGGCGGGGAAGATGTGGAAGTCGGCATCGAACGAAACGAGGCGAGAGCCTGTGCAATGGGCGAAGGCGGCGAGGTAGGCGTCTGTCCAGCGGCTTGTTGGAAAGGCTGGGGCTTCGGAGTAGGCGGCGAGTTGGGCTTCGAGGTCTGTGGATTCGGCGAGGAAGATGACCTCGGGCAGCGCGATGAAGTCGCGGTAGATTTTCCACGCTTCCGCTGGGGTGAAGGGGCGGTTGTGCATCACCTTGGCGTTGGTGGCGAGGCGGAGGAGGCCGAGCATGGTGACGCGGCAGAAAGCGAGTCGGGGAGCGCCTTCGCTTTCCCAATACTGGCGGGCGCGGCGGTGGTGCTGGTGGTCCTCGTCGGTAAGCGCGAGCCAGACGTTCAGGTCGGGTAGGTCAATGTCCGGCATCGGCATCTTCGGCGTCGAGGATTTGGGCGATTTGGGCGTTGCTCAGGGCGGGGATGGTCGCGCCTGTTGCCGGGCGGGCTGCGGGGAGCGGGCTGCGGGCGGGCGGGACTTGGGCGCGTGCACCTTTTGCGCCACGCAATCCATCCTCAATGAATGCGGTCACAAGCTCTTTCATTTTTACGCCTTGCCGGGCGGCGCGTGTTTTTAACTCTCGAAAGAGAGGGTCTGGTAAATCCAAGGTCGTTCTCATGCTGCACTTTTATGTAAAAACATATTTACGTCAATCTGCGGTTTGAATCAGGCAAGAGCGAACTTCATTGCGGCGAGCATTTCGTCCGCGTCTTGAAAGCGGTCTTTTGTTTTCACTGCGAGTGCCTTTTCCAAGACAGAAGCGAGTGATTTGGAGATTGATTTATCGCGTTGGCGAATGGGGATGATTGGTTCGCTCAGGATCACATCAATCGGGTCGCGGTCTTTGCTGAATGGATATGGAAACTCGCCAGTGAGCATATTGTAAATGGTCGCACCCATGCTCCATACGTCGGAGACGGGTTTTACGTATTTGAAGTTTGTGATTTGCTCGCGAGGCATGAAAACAGGTGTTCCCGCGCAGTTTCCCGTCATACTCATCCCGCTGAGTCCGGCTTGCTGAAAGCTTTTCGCCAACCCGAAGTCGGAGAGCCTTACTTCTCCACCAGCCAAGAGGATATTCTGCGGCTTCAAATCGCGGTGAACGATTCCCTTTCGGTGTGCAAATGCGAGGGCTTCAAGCGCACTAAGGATGATAGGTTTTGCCTGTGCCAGGGGCAATTTTCCGTTGCTCTTGCGCATGATGTCCCAGGCGCTTCCACCGTCGCAAAACTCCATGATGAAATAAAACACCGCTCCCGATGCGCCGCTCTCATAAACGCGGACAATGTTTGGGTGATGGTCGAGCGTGGCCGTAATCGCGACTTCCCGCTTGAACTTCTCGATGGCTTCGTCGTCTGCATCCACTTGGGAGAGCATCACTTTTATGGCAACAGTTGCTCCATCGGCTGTCCGCCTTGCTCGATAAACAGCCCCGTAGCCACCGCGTCCAAGCTCCCCTTCAATACGATGACCGGGAATATCGAGCTTGGGCCTTCCTCCGGGATCCGGTGAGCCAAAAATTACTTTTGCGAGCTGCTCAGGCGAAAGCAGCGAAATATCGCCCAGTCCGGGATCTGCAAGATACTGCGGAGCCTTCTTCGATTGCTCTACCAAGACCTCGATTTCCGTCTGCCCGACTTTGATTCGATCTCCATTCTTGAGAGCAACTTCAGGGTATCGGCGTCTGGCACCTTCCTCAGGGCTTTCGCCTTCTTTTCTAGCGCCAAATTTAACGCCATTTACGTATGTGCCATTGAGGCTTCCAAGGTCGCGCAAACAGACTTCTGGCGGGTTCACTTCGAGCATGAAGTGATGCCGTGAAACCAGCGTGTCTCCACCAATCCAAGCACGGCAATCTCTCATTCGGCCAAAGATCAGGGTATCGTGCACATCAAAGGTAAACTTCTTTCCTTCTCTGATTTGGATTATGACTTTGGCATTCATGGCTTCGAGATGGCACTACGGAATATGCGAAAAAACGTCAACCAGTCGGCGTATTACGACGCGAGGATTTCAAAAATCCTTTTGAGTCGAGGCCGGAAAAGCCACGCGCCTCCAGCTTTTCCCGCACACTTTGCATTGCTGCGTAACCTACCTTGTGAACGGCTTGCTTGCTGATGCCCAATGCCAGTCCAATCTCGCTGTAGCTTTTGCCTTCCCGGATGTGCAGGAGAATCGACCGGCAGCGTGGAGATAGTTCCGCGAGCACACTCTCAAGAATCTCTCGCGATTCTGCGGCGCGCGCGGCCAATTCGACATTCATGCCGGGGTCTGCATGGTCTTTTTGGACCGATGAACTGGTTGCGTCGAACTCCTTGGAATCTCCGTCGAGCGTGAACTCGTGAACCTTAACATATCGAACTTGCCGTGTGAAAAAGCTGTTTAGTGCATTGCGAATCGCGCGTCCTGCGTAAGCGGCAAATGGTCCTTTTTCAGGATCGAAAGCACGTCCGGCACATGCAAGAGCGCTTTCCGCTTCGGCGATAACTTCATCCACACTCGCGCCGGGAATGTTCGCGTATTCGTAAGCGATCACACGAGCGAGACCAAGGTGCTGTTCGATTAAGTTGTCCTGCATGGAGGTTTTGGAAGTGCATGGAGAGTGGATGCTTTTTCTGAACAGGGAAAGCGGCTTTCCAATGAAACAGGTACGGTTTTTCCTATTTGAAAGTTGGAACCTTCGAGAACGGGCTTGTCGGCCTGAACGAGTTCGCCAGCTCAGAGTGCGCAGCTATTTCTGCATCGTCTGCCGACGGAGTTGGCCGCACGCGGCGGCGATGTCGTGGCCTTTTTCGCGGCGGATGGTCGCGAGGACTCGGGCGCGTTCCAGCACGGCCATGAATGCGTCCTGACGCGCCTCATCTGGGCGCTCCCATTGCAGTCCCTCGACATTGTTATAAGGGATGCAATTCACCTTTGCGCCGCTGATATTTTTTACCAGCCGTGCGAGGTCCGCAGCGTGCGCGGGTTCGTCGTTAATTCCCTTGATGAGGATGTATTCAAACGTGATGCGCTGCTTTTTCTTCGTCGTGTAGTAGCTGCACGCACTCATCAATTCGGCGAGCGGATACTTCCGGTTCACGGGCATGATTTGCTGGCGGACTTCGTCGGTCGCGCCATGCAACGAAATCGCGAGCCGTATTTGTTTCGGCTGGTCGGCGAGTTGGCGGATTTGCGGGGCGAGGCCGCTTGTGGAAATGGTGATGTGCCGTGCGCCGAGGCCGAGTCCCCAATCGGAATTGATGATCTCGATTGCCTTCATGAGGTTCGCGAAATTGGCGAGCGGCTCGCCCATTCCCATGAAGACGATGTTGGTGATCTTCGGGAGGACTGAGTGCTGAGGCCTGAGGACTGAGTGAGAAGACGATGCGGACGTGACGCGTGCGGAGTGCTGC
>JANMLS010000245.1:0-9709 GCA_031372675.1 Verrucomicrobiaceae bacterium | reverse complement strand
GCGGGGCCGTCAATTGCGCCCGCAGTGCGAGGGAGCGAAGTTTCGAGATTTCCGTGCATATCCCAGCCGCCGTGTTCCACCTGCACAAAGCGCACGCCGCGCTCCACGAGGCGGCGGGCGACGAGGAGCTTCGCGCCCATGTCGGTCTTGCCGTACATTTCCTGAATCGCGTCGGGTTCCTTCGAGACATCGAACGCCTCGGTCGCCTCGGTCTGCATTTTGAAGGCCATTTCAAAAGCCTCAATGCGGGCTTCGAGCTGCGCGTCTTTTTGAAGCTGCTCTTTGTGCATTTCGTTGAGCTTCGCGACGAGGTCGAGCTGACGGCGTTGACGCTCCATCGGGCTGAATTGATTGCGAATGTTCAGGATGATGTCGTCGAGATTCATCCCGCGATTGTAGTTCACATTCACGCCCTGAAATACGCCGGGAAGGAAGGATGCCTGACGCCATTCCGGGCGTCCGCCGATGGTGATAAAGCCGGGCATGTTTTGGTTTTCCGTGCCGAGGCCATACACGACCCATGAGCCGACGGAGGGCTTTGGGAGCTGGATGGAGCCTGTATTCATCATGCGCTGCGCGACTTCGTGCGCGGGCACATCGGTCCAAAGCGAGCGAATCACCGCTATGTCGTCGGCGACGGTCTGGAGCTTCGGAAAAACCTCCGAGATTTCGAGGCCCGACTTGCCGCTTTTCATGAATTTGAACGGCGAGCCGTAAGCGATGCCTTCGTGGCCGGGGATGGTTTTGCCGTCGTATTTGCTGAGTTCCGGCTTGGGATCAAAAGTATCCACATGCGTCGGTGCACCGGATGCGAAGATGTGGATGACGTGCTTCGCTTTCGTCGGAAAATGAGGCTGCTTCGGCAGCAGTGGATTAAGGCTCTTGGCCGCAGGAGCAAGCGCGGATGCGCCTTCGGAAAATGGATTGATGCCGAAGAGCGCGGCAAGGCTCATCGCGCCAAAGCCCATGCCCGTGCGGGTGAGGAACTGGCGGCGCGTGAAGATGACATCGTCCACGGCTGGGGAGTGTTCGCGGATGAATTTTTCTGTGGGAAGTTGTGGAATCATGGCTGTGTCGAGGTTGATGGTTTCGGCGAAGTCGGATGCTTTCGCTGGCAATATAGTAACAACGAAAACACTCCCTGTTTAGTATTTGTTTTCAGGAAATACAGGGAGAGATGGCGCAAGAACGGGGCCAGTTTGAAGGAAAAATCTGCGGTCGAACAATCGCGACATCCGGGTCCATGCCACTCCTACGCCTGCGACTTTGTTATTTTTTGCGACGAAAGTTTTGACCTGTTTCGGTACGAGGTTCATACACGCAAAACTTTGGAGGAAATGAACTGATGAGTTTTACTGATATTCCCGGCGGTGTTACCGCCCCGCTCGGCTTTGTGGCAGGCAGCGCATACTGCGGCGTGAAGGCCGTCAACAAAAGCAACCCGGACATTGCGCTGATTTTTTCGCAGCACAAAGCAGTGGCCGCTGCGACCTTCACGACAAACAAGGTGAAGGCCGCACCTGTCCGCGTCTCGCGCACCAATGTGGCTTCGCCGGATGTGCGCGCAATTATCGCAAACAGCGGGAATGCGAATGCGTGTACGGGCGTCCCCGGAATCGAAAATGCAAAGCGCATGTGCGCCGCGACCGCTGCCGCGCTGGGGCTGAAGGACAAGCAAGTCCTCGTGTGCTCGACGGGGCGAATCGGCGTGCAGCTTCCCATCGAGAAAATGGAGCAGACGATTTCCAAAATGGAAAACCGCCTGAGCCGCAACGGGAGCACCGCCGCAGCGCGTGCCATCATGACGAGCGATACTTTCCCGAAGGAAGTGGCTGTGGAATTTACCGTGGGAGGAAAGCCGGTGCGCGTGGGCGGAATCGCGAAGGGCGCGGGAATGATCGACCCGAACATGGCGACGATGCTGGCATTCATCACCACGGATGCGGCGATTGATCGCGCCACTTTGCAGAAGGCTGTGAGTGTGGCGGTGGAGCAGTCGTTTAATCGAATCACGATTGATGGCGATATGAGCACCAACGACACCGTGCTCACGCTCGCAAACGGCGCGGCAGGCAACAAGGCGCTGAAATATGGAACGAAGGACTTCAAAGCATTCCAGGCCGCGCTCGATCACGTCATGCGCGAACTCGCGTGGCTCATCGTGCAGGACGGCGAGGGCGTTTCTAAATTCGTGGAAGTGCGCATCACCGGCGCGGCCTCGCTGGCCGATGCACGCCGCGCAGCCGAGGCGATTGCCAACAGCACGCTCGTGAAATGTGCGTGGTTTGGACAGGACCCAAACTGGGGCCGCATCATGGACGCGCTCGGCTACTGCGGCGCAAAGATGCGCGAGGAGCAGGTGGATATTTTTTACGACGGGATGATCGCCGTGAAGCACGGGATGCAAAGCAAAACGCCGTTTGAAAAGCTGCGCCAGATCGTGAAGCAAAAGCGCTTCACCATCTGCGTGGACCTCCACCAAGGCAAAGGAGAATACGTCGTGTACACCACAGACTTCACGATGGATTACGTGAAGCTCAACATGGGCGACGGGACAGGCGGGTAGTGCAGGGCGGGTTGGTCAATTTCCAATAGCCGATCAATCGGCAGGCCGATTGACTCGCAGGACTTTGCCACTCAGCGAAGTAGTTTCTCGTATCGCTTGATCGATCTTTGCGTCAGCGCGTCCGTGTCTTGATCCGTGGAACACACGATAATTCCCGCGTGGTCTCCGCCTGTGGATTTATGGAGTCGAAGGAAGTGCAGTCGGTTAAAAGTCAGCACCGCCCTTCCTTCACTCTTCGCAAATGCCAAGACTTCCTCATCCGCAATCCGCTGATTGGCACGTCCCGCTTCCAATGATGTCAGCACATCATACCCCAACTCCCGTAGAGCGACCACGACCCTTTGATGAAAATTCTCGTTCGAGTATAGGCGAGCGCTCACTTCGAATCAGGCTTCTTCGTTTTCGCGAATCGCTGCATTGATTTCCTCGCTGTGTGCAAGGACGTAGGCCCATGCAGCGGCCAAATCTCCCCGCTTCAAAGTCGGGTAATTCTCCAGCAGCGCATCATCGCTGAATCCCAGCCGCCGCGACTGTTCGAGAGACCATACAGGCACTCGTGTATTGGCGATACACGCATCGCCGCCACAGACATTTTTCGTCATCTCGATTCCCTGCATCGGCGTGCGTGGTTCCGCGAACTGGCGACCCTCAGCCATCACCAAGAGCACATGATTTCGCCCCGGACGCAGCCACTCTGGCAAAGGAGCGAGCAACCGCACGCTGCCATCCGCTCCCACCTCAATGTCTGTTTCAAGAGTGTTCATTGCGTTTGCAGTATCTTTATTTTTCGGAGGGGTGTCAACGCAGGCACTTTCCACGGGCGCAGTCAAAAAGCAGTGTGCGCCTTCGCTCCAAAGCGCCCTACTTCCCAAACGGCGCGGCGAGGGCGTCGCGTACGGTTTTTGCGACGGTGGCTACGGAGTAGGGTTTTTGCAGGAAGAAGATGCCTGCCTCGATTCCGCCGGAGCGGAAGACGGCGTCTTCGGTGTAGCCGGAGCAGTAGATGACTTTGGTGGCTGGGTAAAGTGGGCGGAGTTTTTCGACAAGCTCGCGGCCTCCCATTTCGGGCATCATCATGTCGGTGAAAAGGAGGTCTATTTTTAGATCGGGATTTTCGTTGAGCAGTGCGAGCGCGTGTCGCCCGTTTTCGGCGGAGAAAACGCGGTAGCCGAGTTCCTGCAAGACGGTCTCGCCAAGCTCGCGCAGCATCGGCTCGTCTTCGACGATGAGCACGGTTTCGTGCCCGCATTCTATCGGCTGCGGGGCTTCTTCGGCTTGCTCTTGCGTGACGTTTTCCATGACGCGAGGGAGATAGACTTTGAACGTAGTCCCAGTGCCCGCTTCGCTGTAAACGGAAATGTGTCCGCCGCTTTGCTTGATGATTCCGTGGCAGGTCGCGAGGCCAAGACCGGTGCCCTTCCCCTGCTCTTTGGTGGTGAAAAATGGCTCGAATATCCGCCGCTGTACTTCCTCCGTCATTCCTGTGCCATTGTCGGTGATTGCGAGCATCACGTATTGGCCGGGCGCGACTTCGGAGCGGATTCCGGCATAGCTGGAATCGAGCGTGATGTTTTCGGCGTTGATGGTGAGTTTTCCGCCGTCGGGCATCGCGTCGCGGGCGTTGACGGTGAGGTTGAGGAGGACTTGTTCGAGCTGGCTTTGGTCCACTACGACGTTGCCCACATCGGCGCTGGCGATGGTGGCAAACTCGATCTCTTCGCCAAGCAGTCTGCGCAGCATTTTTTCCATCTCGGCAATCGCGGTGACGAGGTTGATGACGCGCGGCTTCAGCACTTGCTTGCGGCTGAATGCGAGAAGCTGGCGCGTGAGTCCCGCAGCGCGCTCGGCGGCTTTGCGAATCTCGCCAACTTGCTGGTGCGAGGTCTGCGCTGGTGGGATTTGTTTTAGCGCAAGGTCCGAGTAGCCGAGGATGGCGGTGAGGATGTTATTAAAATCATGCGCGACGCCGCCGGTGAGCTGCCCGATGGCCTGCACTTTTTGCGATTGCTGGAACTGCTCTTCGATGCGGCGCTTTTCCGTGACATCGCGGCTGTTGAAGACGATTCCGCGCACTTCGGGCGCGTTGAGCAGGTTGTTTCCGCAGCCTTCGAGAACGCGGTAGCTGCCATCTTTATGCCGGAAGCGAAAACTGAGCACGGGCGTGTTGCCGTGGTTTTGGAGAGCGGTGAGAAATGCCTGCATGACGCGGGGAACGTCGTCGGGGTGGAGGAAATCGAATGCGTTTTTCCCAAGGTAATCGTCGCGGTGATAGCCGAGTTCTTTTTCGATGGAATTGCTCTCAAAACGGATCGTCCCGTCGGCATCGAGGATGGTGATGAAATCGAGCGAGTACTCGGTGAGATGGCGGAAGTAGAGTTCGCTGCGATGAATCCGCTCCAGTGTTTCGGTGGTTTTTGTGTGAGCAGCCTCCGATGCGGCTCTGCCCGCACGCTCAAGCTCCAGAAGCCGCCGAAGCCGCTGGATTTCTGATGACTGGGATTCCGTGGAATCGTTGAAATTGGGTTGCAGACTCATTAAATTATTGAAGGGCGATACGCTCACTGCCCAGTTTTGGAATTAGCAGGGCTTATTCCCAAGTGAGTGTGATATTCGTACAAATCAAGTGGCATAATCCCTGCATATCTTTCGCACAATGATCCTACGCCAAACCATCCATACCGCCCTCCTCGTAGTCGCAATGCCCGCTATCTCGACCGCCGCCGGTCTTTATCCCACGGGCCAAACTGCACGATCCATGTCGCTCGGCGGCGTGGATGTCGCAGGTGGGACTAGCCCGATTGATAGTCTCGCAAATAATCCAGCGAGCCTCGCAGTTTTTTCAAAACCGGTCGCAGGATTGTCGCTGCGGTATGTCCATGCGAACGGCGAGTTTTCCAACGCGGCAAACTCCGCGACTTCGATGCGCGAATGGGGAATCGTGCCGGGCGTCGCGTTTGCGGCTCCGCTCGGTGGCGGCTTTACCGTGGGCTTTGGTGTGGTGCCGGATATTGCTCTGCGTGCTCGCTGGAACTTAATCGACGCTCCCGGCGGTGCCGACGGCGGAACCAGCTACGGCAAGCGCGGCTATGAATCGGAAATCACGGCGATTCGCACAAGCGCGGCGATTTCCTGGCAGGCCACGGAGACGCTCTCCATCGGCGCGAGCGTCGGCGCGGTGTATAATGAGAACCGCCTCAATGCGCCTTACACTTTTCAAAGTCAGGCCACGCTCCGCACGGCAAAAACGCTGCTCGATTTGAACACCTCCGGCTGGGGCTGGGGATTCCACACTGGGCTGAACTGGCAGCCCACCAAAGACCTCGCCATCGGGCTTTCCTACCGCAGCGAAGTCCGCATCGAATCCGACGGCAGCGCACGCGGAGATGCCCGCCGTCAGCTCGACCGGCTGGGACTCGGAGCAGCGCGTTCCGATTTCGCCTACGATGCAGAAGTGAATAACACGCTCCCGCCGATGGTGTCGCTCGGTGCCCAGTATCAGGCCACCGAAAAACTGAAAGTCGCCGCGCAGCTCGACTGGATCGGCTGGGAGCGGACTTTTGACACGCTCGTAGTTGATTTCAAACGCGGTAATAATCGCGAATTAAACGGGATCACTAAGTCCCGCGACATCCACGATGAAATCCCGCTTCAATGGCGCGACCAGTGGGTTGGCCGCATCGGCGCGGAATACGCACTTTCCGAGTCCACCGCGCTGCGCATCGGCTACGCATATTCCCCCAGCCCGGTCCCCAGCGAAACACTCACGCCGCTCACCGCCGCGATTTCGGAGCACACCATCGGCGTCGGCGTCGGCTACACAAAAAATGCGTGGACTTGGGATTTTGCGGCGCAGGCGGACATCCCAAACAAGCAGGCAGTCGCAAAATCCGCACTGCTGAACGGCGAATACGACAACAGTAGTGTTAAGCTCGGCATCTGGTCGGTGGGCGTGACAACGCGCTACGATTTCTAGCAATTGCCGACAAAACCTATGGGGAATAGCGGTCTTAGCGCTTGCAATCTGGATTTACCGCTGGCATGGTCACGGCGTTGCATCGCCAAAAATGCCATTCTCTAGGCTACTGGCGGTCTGCGATTTAACAACTAGGACGCCGAATTTTACAAACCATGAGCACCGAGACAGCCACCGTACCAGCCGCCAAAAAGCCCACGCACAACGAGGAAATCAAAACCGCCATCCCCACGCTGGCCGGAACTCTCGCTGCGACCTTGGCCGACCCGACGACGGATCGTTTTTCCGACGACGATCAGCAGTTCATGAAGTTCCACGGCATCTATCAGCAGGATGACCGCGACCTTCGCAAGACGGGCAAAAAATTCATGTTCATGATTCGCGGGCGCATCCCCGGCGGCGTCCTGAATGCGAACGGCTACGCGGTTTATGACAACCTCGCGACGCAGTACGGCAACAACACGCTCCGACTCACTTCGCGGCAGAGTTTTCAGTTCCACGGCGTTGTGAAATCGGGACTCGGACCGCTGATGAAAAAAATCAACGAAGCGATGATGGACACGCTCGCAGCCTGCGGCGACGTGAACCGCAACGTCATGGCTCCCGCGACGCCCATCCGCAACGCCATCGGTGCGCAGGTGAATGAAGACGCCCGCCGCGTCAGCGAATCGTTGCTGCCGGTCACGAAAGCGTATCACTCGATCTGGGTCGAAGGCGTGCAGCTCAATCTCGAAGACCCGGAGAACCGCAACTTCGTGGACCCGCTCTACGGCGCGACTTACCTCCCGCGCAAATTCAAAACTGCCTTCGCCATCGCGCCGGTGAACGACGTGGACATCCTCACAAACTGCCTCGGCTTCATCGCCATCCCGGCGGCTGACGGCACACTCGCGGGCTACAATCTCACCGTCGGCGGCGGACTCGGACGCGCCCACGGCAACACGATGACTTACCCGCGCCTCGCAGACACCATCGGCTTCCTCACGCCCGAACAAATCATCGAAGTATCGAAAGGCGTGCTCACCGTGCATCGCGATTTCGGCGACCGCACCGACCGCAAACACGCCCGCCTCAAATACGTCCTCGAAGAAAAAGGTGCAGCGTGGTTCCGCGCAGAACTCGAACAGCGCCTCGGCTACAAACTCGCCGATGCAAAACCCGTGGAATTTGTCACCCAGCGCGATCCATTTGGCTGGCACCAGCAGGCAGACGGACGCCTTTTCCTCGGCCTCTTCGTCCTCACGGGCCGCATCAAGGACGACGGCGAACTCCGCATGAAATCCGGCCTCCGCGCCGTGGTGGATAAATTTCAACCCGAAGTCCGCCTCACCCCGCAGCAAAACATCATCCTCGCCAACATCCCGGCGGATCAAAAAGACGCCGTCACCGCGATGCTCGCCGAATACGGAGTCGCCGTGGAAAACCAAGCCACCGTCGTCCGCCGCGCAAGCATGGCCTGCCCGTCCATGCCCACCTGCGGACTCGGCCTCGCCGAAAGCGAACGCTACCTCCCCGGCCTTATTGACCGCATCGAAACATCGCTCAGCGCAGTCGGCCTCAAGGACGAAGAAATCGTCATCCGCATGACCGGCTGCCCGAACGGCTGCGCCCGTCCCTACGCCGCCGAGCTAGGATTCGTCGGCAAAGGCCCCGGTCGCTACCAAGTCTGGGTCGGCGGCAACGAAGCCAGCACGCGCCTCAACCGCATCTGGAAAGAAACCGTAAAAGACACCGAGATGGACGCCGAACTCGCCACGCTTTTCGCCCGCTGGAAAGCCGACCGCATCGGCAACGAACGCTTCGGCGACTGGTCCGCCCGCATCGTCTGGCCGGAGATCGCAGCAGCAGCGGTAGCGGTGCCTGCAGCGGCCTAAAGTAGGCGAGATTTCCAATCTCGCACCCAAACCGGTCCTTGACGGCCTACACGAATAGCTACAAACAGTAGCTATGAGCACCGCAAAAATCTTCCAGCACGGAGGCAGTCAGGCTGTTCGCCTGCCCAAGGCATTTCGTTTTGAAGGCGACGAAGTGCTGATCGAAAAACATGGCGATGAAGTCGTGCTCAAGCCCATGCCTGCACAGAAATTCTCTACATTTGCAGACATTGGGAAGTTTCTCGCTGAGAAGTTCCCGGATGGTGGCGACTTTCCCGAACCGCCGCCGCGTCCCAAAAAGCACGAGCGCCCGATTTTGGAACTGTGAAGCCCGCCTTTCTGCTGGATTCCTGCGTGTGCATACCAGTGCTGCGCAACAAAGCTGGCATCGGAAAACTACCCGACCCGAAGCTGGCCGGCATCCCCATCATCGTCGCCGCAGAACTCTGGACCGGCGTGAAGAAAAACATGGCGACTCATCCCCACCACGCCGCTCGACTCGAAGCATTCCTGAGTCTCTTTGTATTGGCAGACTTCGACCTCAATGCCGCCCTGCACTACGCCGACATCCGCGCCACGCTGGAAGCCGTCGGCGAAATTATCGGCCCACTCGACCTCCTCATCGCCGCCCAAGCCCGCAGCCTCGGAGCGACGCTCGTGACTTCCAACGTCAAAGAATTCAAGCGCGTCAAAGGTCTGAAAGTTCTGTCATGGAAATGAAGACCGCACGCGAATTAAAATTCAGGCGATTTATTCGCCGCTGTGGGCTTTCAGTGCACTTTCTAGATTCTGATTTGGTTTCCAGCCTGCCGCTTTCAGCGTTTCGGCGCGACGAATGGTATCGGCAGTAATTTGGTCACTCTTGAAGATGTTAATTTTTGCTGGGAGGTAGCGCAGATTCGCCATGCTATTTCCGAGTTCAGGAGCCTTACTGAGAGGGATAATATGATCAACATGTGCGGGTTGCCACGCGTGTTCGCCTTTTCTGTATATTGGCGAATTCCCTCGGCGCATAGCCTGCCTGATTACTTCGTTCTCAAACATTCCAGATGCTCTCGCGAGTCTATAATTTGCAGCGAGATTTACTGTCTCCACATCAGGGTAAAAATGATACCCTTTCCCTATACTGCCTGAGTGTAGGGAATATATCCTCTTTAGCAGGCTGCTGAAAAAGGACCCAGTTTTTGAAAACGCACAGATTTAATCGATCCGACTCGGAAAACGACGCTCTAAAATGCCCGCAGTCGCGTTTTTCGAGCTGTGTGGCGGTCAAATCATTCCCGGAAAATTTTTCAG
>JANMLS010000183.1:0-4776 GCA_031372675.1 Verrucomicrobiaceae bacterium | reverse complement strand
GTTTTTAGACAATCCACTTTTTCTATCCGGGCTTATATTGGCCAGCGCCAATACAGCAGATTTTCATGGATTTAATCGCCGATCTTCGCGGCTGGTCCGGCGAAACCAAGGCTGATTTTACCTGCACCCGCAAAAAAGGCGCGAATTACTTCGCGCCGTTGCGTGGTGAAATAGATTTCCGACTAGGCGGGATTCGGTCAGAAACTCGATGGAGCAATGATAACGCTCGCAGAGAAATTCGCTGTAGCTGGCGTAGGGCAGATATTTTACTTTTGCCTGCGCGGAGGGTTTGGTTTCGAGGCGGCCCACGTATTTCATCTCGGCCTTGTCGAACGAGTGGAAAGTGTAAACGGGATACACGCTGTCGAGCGGCACGTTTTCATCCACGACGCCCGTTTCGGGCAGGTTTTTCGAGCGCTGCCAGCGCTTGAGCGCGATGGTGACGAAGCGGCCCGGAGCACCGTCAATGCGGCCCGGACTGAACATTTGTTGATCGAGAAAAATCTGGAGCTGCGCGGTGAGTTCGCGCTTGTTCACAAGGATTGCGCGGGCGACTTCCGGTTCATCGGGCGGTGTGATGGATGAGACGGCTTCTTTCTCCGCAGCCACAGCGGGCGCGGCTGGAATATCGGTTTGCTCCGCAGGCACAGGCGCAGGATTTTGCGCGAGTGCGCCATGAAGAACGGCGAGTGAGATGATGGAAAAATAGCGCATTGGCGAACGAAAGAGTCGGACTAGCATCGCGACACTAATACGCATGAAACTGCAAAATGGAAGCCCGCTCCGCATCGCGCAAATCGCACCGCTTTGGACACCTATACCGCCGGATACCTACGGCGGAATCGAGCTGCTGCTTGCGCTGCTCTGCGATGAACTCGTGGATCGCGGCCACGCCGTCACGCTTTTCGCCAGCGGCGATTGCAAGACTCGTGCGCGGCTGGAAGCGGTGATTCCCGAAAATCTCTCCACGCTGATGAGCCGTGGCGAAGCGCTGATGCACGAATACTACATGAGCGCCGCGCTCGCGATGGCGATGGCGCGGGCGGACGAATTCGATGTGATCCACGCGCATCTGCCGACGGGCTGGCTCCCATTTGGCGCGACATCGAGAACGCCCTGCCTGTTCACTTTTCACACCAGCCCGCATGCGGATGATGAGTGGGCGATGCGGCGATTTCCAAATGTCCCTGTCTGCGGAATCAGCCACGCACAGCTCGCGGGCGCATCGGCGCGGCTTGGGCGAAAATTTCCCGTCGTTCACAATGGCGTGGGTTTTTCGCGCTACGATGCGTCGTTTGAGCGCGGGAAATACGTCGCGTTTCTCGGTCGTATGTCGCCCGAAAAAAATCCGCTCGGCGCGATCCGCATCGCGCAGGCTGCGGGCTTTCCCATCATCCTCGCAGGCGTGCCGCAGAACGGAGCGGAGCAGCAATACTTCGAGCAAAACATCCGCCCACTCATTGACGGCGAGCGCGTCCGGTGGATTGGCGCGGCAGATTTTGAAAAAAAGAACGCGCTGCTTCGCAACGCCGCTGCGCTGCTGTTCCCGATCCAATGGGACGAGCCGTTTGGCCTGGTGATGATCGAGGCGATGGCCTGCGGAACTCCCGTCGTGGCCATTCGTCGGGGGAGCGTCGCCGAAGTCGTGGACGAAGGCGCGACGGGATTCAGCGCTGAGTCGCAAGATGCGCTCGCGCCACTCGTCGCGCAGGCTGTGGAGCTGGATCGTCGCACCGTGCGGGCCAAAGCGGAGGCAAGGTTTGGGCACCGCGCGATGGTAGATGCCTACGAGCAGCTATATCGAAAACTCAGCAAGCGAGTGACGAATGAAAAAGCCGCAGACGTGGGGTTTTCTAAATCACAAAAATAGCCAACTCCCGTTTTCCCTTCTCTACTGCCTCAGGATTTTCTGCACCGCTGACTTAGTGCCGTCCTTGTAAGTCACCTGCACACTTGCGGACTTCGTTTCCTTTGGCACTGCGAGGTAGGGCGTGCCGTCCACCTCATACATTTTCTCCGTCGGCTTAAAGGCGAACGTCTTGTCCAGCGCGTCGCTGTCGAGCGAGTATTTGATCTCCGCGATCACCGGGCGAAACGACATCAACTGCGTGAAGTAGAGCAGCACCTTGCCGTCAAAGTCGCGGAACGACAGCCACGAGCCAGCGGTCACATTCAGCATCATCTTCGCTTGGGCGAGTTGCTCGCTGGCAGTCGAAAACTTGAGCGTGAACGGGCCGTTGCTCACGTCGTTTTTGTCCGTGTATTTTACCTCCAGCGTGTGCTCGCCGGGCGAGAGTCCCGGCAGCGGCAGATGCACGTTTGCCATCGGCAATCCCGTCTGCGGGTTTTGATGCGGCAAATGCCCCGTGCTCTTAAATTCCCCGGCACCATCCAGCCGGAAAAAGATTTCCTTCACCCGAAAATCCGCCAGCGAGAGATTCACCGCCCAGCCCGCATTACTTTGCTGCGCCGTGAGCGTCACCGGATTCTCCAGCACCTTTTCCGGCATCGCCGAAAGCCGCGCCCAGCGGGCATCCGCGCCGTCGAGCCACTTTTGTCCCTCCTTTTTATCCACGACGTGACGGATGAAATTCCCCGCCGCGTGCGCTTCGCGAAACTTCACCAGCCACTCCTTTTCCTTGCGCTGTTCCGCGAGCGTCGTTTCGCCGCGTTTCACGTCCGAAAACTCCTGCGCAATCAGCCACGAAAGCGGGCCGTACTTCGGGTTCTTCTCCGCCAGCGCTTGCAGCGACGCGATGCGCGGCTTGCGGTCTTCCAGCATCGCTTTCGCCACCTCCAGCGCGATGCACTTTTGCCCCCGCGCCGTGAAGAATTGCAACGCCTCGCGTGCCCCTTCGCGGCCTTCTTGCACTTTGAGAAGCGATGAGTAATTCAGCCACGCATCCACCGCATCCACATCCGCAGAAAGGAACTCGATATACGACTTCCGCGCTGCCGCGAAATTGCCGCCCAGCTCGTGAATCCGCGCATTGTGATAATGCTCCTCGGGCGTCTTCGGTGCCGCCACCACGCCGCTGCCCGAGCCGAGCGCGTCGAAGCGTTTTGCGATCTCCTCCAGCGATGCCGCCATCTTTGCAGTATTCGCGCTCGTCGCCGCCGACTCGTTGCGCAGGGCCGCCGTGTCTTCTTTCAAAATCGTCGTATCCACCGCGATGTCCGACGCCGTTTGCTGCACAGCATCGAGCTTTTTCTCCACCCGGAAAAGCGCCTCCTGCACCTTGTCCAAGCCGGGCACCGTGCTCGCTAAAACGCCCTTATCCCCGCTGCCAGAAACCCGCTCGGCGACCACGAATCCACCCATCACCACCGACGCCACCACCGCAAACGCAAACGTCACCGACCACGCATTGCGCTCACCGAGTTCCATCACCTCCTCCGGCTGCATCACGCCATCCGCCGCCGCCGCCAGAAACTCGCGACGGTAGCGCAAAAACCACATCAACCCCGACACCAGCGCCAAGCAAACCGAGAAAATCAAAATGTAAAAACAGAACTTCCCAATCGTCGAAGCCAAGTCCGCGATAGCCCCGCAAATCATCGTGATCGGCATACTCACCTTCGCGCTGCGCCCGACAAAAGCGCGCATCTTGGTGAACGTGGAAATGCCCAGTGTTAAAGCCTTGCGGCCAGTCTCAATCGTAGTGCTCATCCCAGCCCACTAGCACACACTCACCACCGCGCCCAGCAGGAAGCTAGATGCAAAACCGAACTGATCTTTGTGCGCAGCATTTGGGATCATTGATTGAACCTAGAAAGAGCAGTTGAGAGTCACGCAAAGACGCAAAGACGCTGCATATACAAGAAATTGACGACTCATCCTTCGGGTGAGCGCGTGTTTTTACCTATCCCTTTGCGTCTTTGCGCCTTTGCGTGACACCTCTCCGGCAGCAAGGTCCGGCCAGCGGTCTGTCTCACCAATTCAGTCGTCCCGCATCGTCATGTGGTGCTTGCTTTCATCACGAGCGCCGTGCCGCCCACACTTGAACGGACCGATGTGCTGCTCGACCCTAGTAGCGCAGATTTTGCACACGCGGGGTTGCGAGTCCGCTCTGCGTGGCGGCTACATCGCATGGTAACGGTTTCCACCATAATCATTCAGCGGCAGTTGGGCTTGGGGTCGTTGTTTCTTCGCGTGAATTTGATTCGCTCTAGTTTCGGGGATTTCTGCACAGGGATGTGTGCAGTATAATCCTCACAAAAACAGTATATTAAAGAACAGGTTTGACTCTGTGGCGGGAAAAAAGCATTTTTCACACGCAAGTCGCTGGCTTCGTGAGCGATTTCCAGCCCAACCAACAAGATAACATGCACAATTTAATGACCGTCAAGGAAACGGCGGAGTATCTCAGGATGCCGATTCCGACTGTTTACTACCTCGTCCAGAGAGGGCAGCTTCCGGCTATCCAGATTGGCGGGCGTTGGCGTGTGAAAAAGGATGCGATTGACCGCGATGTTTTGCACACCGATGGGCAAGGCCAGCCGACAGTCCTCGTGGTGGACGACGATCCGGGTTTGCAGAGCATGTTCAAGCTATTCCTCAAAAAGCAGGGTTTCAGCAGGCTCGTAGTCGGCACTGGCAAGGAAGCGGTCGCTGCAATTCAGAAGCAGAAATTTGATCTGTGCTTCCTCGATCTGCAACTGCCCGATTTTACCGGCGACGAAGTGTATGCGCAGGCGAAGGAAATCCAGCCGGAGCTGCCGTTTGTGATCATCACCGGATTCCCGGACAGCCAGATGCTCGACAACATCCTCCAG
>JANMLS010000175.1:0-5786 GCA_031372675.1 Verrucomicrobiaceae bacterium | reverse complement strand
TACCAGCAGGTCATCCTCGACCATTCCAAACGCCCGCGAAATCGTGGCGAAATCCCCGACGCAATCCGGGTGCAAGGCGACAATCCATCCTGCGGTGATGAAATCACGCTCTGTGTGAAATTTGGACCGGCTGGCGAGGTGGAAGACATCAAATTCACCGGAAGCGGGTGCGCAATCAGCCAAGCCAGCGCCTCGCTGATGACGATGAAACTCAAAGGCAAAAGCCGCGCCGAAGCCCAGCGTCTTGCGGGCGCGTTTCACACGCTCATCACCTCCGAGACGCCCGTGGATACCACCGGCCTCGGCGACGTGGTGCTTCTCAAAGGCGTGCGCAAATTTCCCCAGCGCGTGAAATGCGCCAGCCTCGCGTGGCGTGCCTTCGAGCAAGCTACTGGCGACGGCGGAGTGGCGACTACGGAGTAGTAAAAAGCGGCGACTGCTTCGGAGCCGCCCCCTGCAAAACGAGTTTCTGCGAGTGGTTATTTTCTCAAAGTCCTGCGTTGCATTAGTGGGTGGGCGGCGTACAAGTCCGACCCCCATAAACCAATGGCCAACGCTCGTCGGCAGGAACACCGCTCATCCGTCCAAGAAATTGTCGGCCTCAGTCTGCTAGTGCTGGGGGTGCTGCTTTTTCTGGCGCTGATTTCGTACACACCGCGCGATGTGCCTTCGTGGTTCCCCGGTTCTTTTACGGATCATCCGAATAAGAAAACGCAGAATTTTGTAGGGTCTTTCGGAGCGATGATGGCGTGTGCGAGCTATCTGTCGCTGGGGGCGGCGAGTTATCTACTGGCGGTGGCGCTGATGGCTTATGGGACGACGGCACTTTTGGGGAGCATGATGGGGTTTGCGCTGCGGCCTTTGTGGACTGCGGGGTTTGTGATTAGCGGGGCGAGTCTGGTGCATGTGCTGGGGTGGTCGCTGATTGATCGCGGGAGTATGAAGCTCTCCAGCGAGGGCGGCGTCATCGGTGAGATGCTGGGCGGGAAGGTGTTTTTCAGCATTTTCGGGCCGGCTTCGATTCTAGTGCTGGTGGTGATTTATGTGGTGTGCCTGATTTTGATGACGGGGCTGCGGCCACTGGCTGTTTTTCGCCGAGCAATGGCGCTTCCGGGACAAATGCTGGAGCGCTATCGCGAGTGGCAGTTTGAGCGTGCCGACGAGCAGCACAAAATGGAGATGGAGACGCGCCGCCTTACTCGCGAGCGGAAGAAACTGGAGCGCAAGCTGGGTAAAAAGAGCGCCGCTTCGGATGAAGATGAGGACGAGGGAGCGGACGAAGAGGAGGAGACTGCTCGCTACGAGCAGACGGAGCTTTTGCCCACCGAGGCTGCGGAGTCGAAGCGGCCTGCGCCGAAGATTTTCGATTCCGCTGCGCCGCCGCCCGTTTCTGCGAAGAAGGAGAAGAAAAAGGATTCGCACCAGCTCCTCAGCGCGATTCACAGCGAGAACTACGAATTTCCCTCGCTCGACTTGCTGGACCCGCCGGACCTCGCGAGCCGCCACGTCGCGAACCACGAGGAGCTTCTCGGCGTGCAGAGCCAGATCATCGAGACGCTGGCGGAATTTGGAATCAGCGTGACGGGCGGCGACATCACCAAAGGCCCGACGATTACACGCTACGAAGTGTATCCCGCAAAAGGCGTGCGCGTGGACCGCATCGCCAGCTACGAGCGCGACCTCGCCCGCGCCACTCGTGCCGAGCGCATCAACATCCTCGCGCCAATCCCCGGCAAAGACACCGTGGGCATTGAAATCGCGAACTCCAACAAGCAGAAGGTGACGCTCCGCGAGCTGCTGGAGAGCGATGAGTTTATAAATGCGAAGGGCCGCATTCCCATCGCGCTCGGCAAGGATGTGTACGGCCACACCATCATCGCCGACCTCGCCGCAATGCCTCACGGACTCGTCGCGGGAACCACCGGATCGGGCAAGAGCGTGTGCATCAACGCCATCCTCGCCAGCATCCTCTACCGCTTCACGCCTGAAGACCTGCGGCTCATCATGATCGATCCGAAGGTCGTGGAAATGCAGGTTTACAACACGCTGCCGCATCTCGTCGTCCCGGTCGTCACGGACCCGAAAAAGACTTTGCTCGCGCTCAAGTGGGCGGTGAACGAGATGGAAAAACGATACGCCATTTTTGCAAAAGTCGGCGTGCGCAACATCGCTGGATTCAACGGTCGCCCAAAACCTAAGACGCAGGCGGAACTCGACGAAACTGCCCGCGCCAAAGCTGCACCGAAGAAAGAGCCGCTCATCATTCAAGACCCCGACGCCGATGCGGAGACGGCCAGCAGCACGGACATTCTCGGCAAGTCTTTCGGCGAGGAACTCGAAGAGCAACCCGTGCTCAACGCCGATGCCGAGATGTACGGCGAGCCGACCGGCGAACTCGCCGAACACGAGCTGGACCGCGCCGAGCAAGCGGAGTTGGGAATCAGCGTCCCGCGCGACGACGGCATCAGTGTCCCGGAGAAGATGCCGTTTATCGTGGTCATCGTGGACGAGCTTGCGGACCTCATGCAGACCGCGCCGGCAGACGTGGAAATGCTCATCGCCCGCATCACGCAAAAAGCGCGGGCAGCGGGCATTCACATGATCATCGCCACGCAGACGCCGCGTGCCGATGTCATCACCGGCGTGATCAAAGCAAACGTGCCCTGCCGCATCGCATTCCAAGTCGCGTCACCGCTCGATAGCCGAGTCATTCTCGATGAAAACGGTGCCGAGCGACTGCTGGGAATGGGCGACCTTCTTTACCGTCCGCCGGGAACTTCCAAGCTCCTACGCTGCCAGGGCGTGCTTGTCACCGACGAGGAAGTCCACCGCATCGTCGAGTTTGTAAGCCGCCAAAGCGACCAGTGCTTCGAGTCCGACATCCACGACAAACTCGAATCCATGGGCGACGGCGAGGACGAGGAAGACGTGAGCGACGAGGACGAAGAGCTGGTGCAAAAATGCCTCGAAGTCATGGCGCAGGAGCAGAAGGCCAGCACCTCGCTTTTCCAACGCCGACTGCGCCTCGGCTACACGCGGGCTGCTCGGATTCTGGATATTCTCGAAGCACGCGGCTACGTCGGCCCCGGCGAAGGCGCGAAGCCACGGGAAATCTTGCGGCCACCGGAATAGCCAAAAACACGAACGATGAACGACAAGGCTTCGGGAGAAAAATTGCGCACAGCGCGTGAGGAAAAAGGCATCACCCTCGAAGAAGCATCGAAGCGGACGCGCATGAGAGCCGCGCTGATTCAGGCACTCGAAAGCGGCAACCTCGCCGCTTTTCCAAACCCCGCCTACGCAAAAAATTTCCTACTGCTCTACGGAAAATATCTCGGCGTGGATGTGAGCGCATTCGCCGGCGGCATAGACACGGAGCACAACGTGACGGTTAAAAATTATCAATACCTCGCGCACACCAAAGACACCACGCAAGGCCCGGCGAAACGCAGTGATTTTGCGCGAGTTCACAGCCTGCCTTCATGGGGTCCCGTCATCGGCGTGGCGCTGATTGCGGCAGCGGGAGTTTTTGGATCTATGCTCTGGCTGAACATGCGCCGAATCGACGACAATGCCGCCGCTCCGCAACCCGCGAAAGCGGAGGCGAAATCTGCCGTGGAGCAAATCTCCGCGCCCGCGCAGATTGCAGAAAAACCGCCCGAACCTCCCGCCGTTGCAAAAGTCGAAGAAGCACCGCCGCTGCCCGCAGTGACGAAGATTGACGGAATCGAAGTGCGCCCGGCGAAAGTCATTTCTCCAGTCGCACGGCTTTCCTCCAGCGATGGAGATGTGCTGGCAAAAATTGATGCTTCCGAGCCAGCGACCGCGCCACAGACACCACCGCCGCTCACAGACCTCACGCCACTGGACACCGCCGAAGACGAGGAGGAAAGCCCGCTCGCCAAAGACCCGGACACCATCGAAATCGAGCCGCTTAAAAAAACGTGGATCGTCATCCGCACAGCTCCAGGAGCTGTTCCTATCTTTGAGGATTATCTTTATCCGAGCGCACGGGCGATGCGCCTGCCTGCGGGGAAATATATCATCGAAGCGCGTGAAGCGGACGCCATTGAGATTCGCAAATCAGGTCGCACAATTGCCTACACCGCAGGCGTTTTACGTGTGGAATAGAACGCATCCCGGCGATGCGCATCCTTTTTCTAAACCAGTATTTTCCTCCCGACACGGCGCCGACCGGGATTCTGTTTCGCGAGATCGCGGATGACTTGGAGCGGCACGGGCACGCGGTGGATTTTGTAGATGCCAAGATCGACTACCGCGCTGCACAAAAAAAAGGCGGGCGTATGAAACGCGAACTCGCCTCGCTCTGGCGAATGCTCCGCGAGGCGAAAAAGCGCACTCGTGCGGATGTGGTGATTTCAGGAACTTCGCCGCCGATGTTGGTCGCGATTGCCGACCGCGTCGCGAGAGCGCATGGGGCGCGACATATTCATTGGGCGATGGACGTGTATCCCGAAATCGCAGTCGCCCTCGGCGAGATACGAAGCGGTTCGTGGATCGAGCGCGTGTGCGGATGGGTGGCTGGACGCGCATTGCGACGTGCCGCAAAAGTCGTCGCGCTCGATGCAGACATGGCCGCAATGTTTCGCAAGCAGGGCGTGGAACCGGCGACCATTCGCCCGTGGGTTTCGCAGCGCGTTCTGGAACGCATCACTCCGCCGGAGCCGCCGTCCGGCGAGTGGACGTGGATTTATTCCGGCAATCTTGGCCGCGCACATGAATGGCAGACGCTGCTCGCAGCGCAGGCTATTCTTGAGCGGCGTGGCGTGGATGCGACGCTGCTCTTTCAAGGCGGCGGACCCGCTTGGAAACAGGCCCGCGAGCGAGCGGAGCAAATTGGCCTTCGTCGTTGTTTGTGGCGCAACTACGTGCCGGAGTCGGAAGTGCGCACATCGCTGCTTGCACGCCATGCGCTCGTGGTCACGCAGCTTCCGGCGGTGCAGGGATTGCTTTGGCCGAGCAAGCTGGGACTCGTGATGTCGCTCCCCCGCCCCATTCTTTTTGTCGGGCCAACAGACGGCGCGATTGCGCAGGAACTGCGGCAGTTTTCCCACGCAAAATCCATCGCACCGGGCGAAGCGGAAGCTGTCGCCGATTGGGTGGCTGATGTGCGCGAAAATCCCGGAGCGATCACGACGACACTCGACCCCTCAGCGCACCGCGCAGAATCGCTCGCAGCGTGGCGGGGGCTGATCGGCTAAATCTGATCTTCGATTTGATCCACCATCCGCTGCACATGGCGGTGACGCGCACGCGGTTTCAAAATGCGCAGGCTCTCGTCGAGGCTGCCCCATTCGAGGATTTCGATGTCCACATTGCGCAGCCCCCATTGATTCATCGCGGAGCGCGATGGCTTGTAGAGGTCAATCGTGTTGCGGCCCGACAACGCCCAGCCGTAATCGTCCACTCGGCAAACTTGGCCCGTGTCGCAGATGCGAAAAACCGTCCCCACCGGCCAGCGCGACCAGTCAGCAGCCGCGCTCATTACAGGACCGGATTGCAGGGTGGTGCCGATAGCGCTCTTGCGCCCGTATTGAACGTGATCCGATTCCGAGTGCGTGTAAGCAGTCGTGCGGACTTGCTGGAACTGCGTCTTTGCGATGGGTTTTTCAAACTTCGGCAGCGAGCGCGTGGAGCACGCTGGAAGAAACATGGCGACGGTAAAAAGGAGTGCGATTCGTTGCAGCATGGGCGTGGCAGGTAGCAGGCTTCCTCGCGGAAATGAAGGTGTTTTGTGCAAACTGATTACGGGTGCTATTGCCGAC
>JANMLS010000164.1:0-14890 GCA_031372675.1 Verrucomicrobiaceae bacterium | reverse complement strand
GCGTGTGGCTTCTTCCCAGAGCGTGGATTTCCGCCAGTGCTCCTTTTCGCCGAGGTGCCAGCCGTGGTCGCCCCAGAAGACGATGATGGTGTTCTGCTTGTGCGGGGATTTTTCATAGGCCTCGAGCACGCGCCCGATTTGGCCATCGAGATATGAGATGCTGGCAAGGTAAGCCTGCACGGCCTCCTTCCAGCGCCCCGAGGCAATCACGTCGGCGTGGTCGCCCGTTGGCCTGGCTCTTTTGACACCCGCAGGCGGGACATCGGAAAGATCGTCCTTTTTGGTCGGGGGGAGTTTGATGCTCTCCAGCGGGTGCATATCGTAGTATTTCTGCGGAACATTCCAAGGCATGTGCGGTTTGCGAAAACCAAGCGCTAGGAAGAACGGCTTGACGTGCTTTTTGCCGAGTTCGGCGATGCCGTAGTCCGCGATGCCGGTGTCGGAGACGGTTTCATCGCCGCCCTCTACGATGGGGCCAAATGCGATGCCGCCGATGTTGCGGTTTGCGACTTTCCCCTTCTGTTTCGTCTCCTCCTGAATGGTCGTCCATTGCGAATTCCAGCCCAGCCCGCCGTGCCAGAGTTTGCCCGTGCCGAGCGTCTTGTAGCCCGCGTCTTTGAACCGCATGACGAGCGATTCCTCGGGCTTGAGAAGGCTCTCAAACGGGATGCCGTTGTCGTAAACCCCGCTCGTGCCGGGACGCTTGCCACTGAGCAGCGCAGCCCGCGAGGGATTGCACACGGGGGCCGCACATTGGGCGTTGGTGAAAGTGACGCCCATCGCGGCGAGGCGGTCAATGTTCGGCGTTTTCGTCTGCAGATTTCTGCCAAAATGACCGACCCAGTGATTCAGATCGTCCACTGCGATAAAGAGGACGTTTGGCTTTTTTGCTGGCGCATCCGCAGCGATGAGCGCGGTGAGCGGTGCGAGCAGAAGAGCGGCGAGGAGTGAGATGCTGTGTTTCATACATATTTCAGGATGCGGAGAGATTACCGTGGTCGTGTCACAGCGCTCGATTTTGCCTTGGCGAGTAAATCGGCGAGGCGTTTGGCTTCGGCGGTATTTTTCTCGAAGATGTTTTCTTTCTCACCTGCGTCTTTGGAGAGATTGAAAAGCGCCGGGCCTTTTGCGGCACCAGTTTTTTTCTTATCGCGATACCAGCCATCCGCGACGGCGACATCGGGGATAAATTTCCAGTTTCCGCTGCGCACGGCTAGATCGCCGTTGCCGCTCATGACGATAAGATGATCGCGTTTCAGCGCGTTTTTTTCGCCAAGCATTGCGGGGAGAAGATTGTAGCTGTCGGGCAGTGCGTCCTTTGGCAGAGCGATTCCTGCGGCGGCGCAAATTGTAGCCGGAATATCGAGCGTGGAGGCGATGTCCTTGGAGACTCCGGGGCTGATGCGGGCAGGCCAGCGGACGATGAATGGCACACGATGTCCGCCCTCCCAAAGCTGTGATTTTTTCCCGCTGAAAGGACCAGTCGGGCGGTGGCCATCTTCGTCGTTCAAATATGCGCCGTTGTCGCTGCTGTAGATCACGAGCGTGTCCTTGGCGATGCCGAGGCGCTCTAATGTCTGGAGGATTTCGCCGATGCCCGCATCCAGCTCCTGAAGCACGTCGGCGCGATTTCCCAGCCCGCTGCTGCCAGCAAATCGCGGCGATGGAATAGCTGGCGAGTGGACATTTTGCGGGGTGAAAAAAAGGAGAAAATTTTGCGCCTTGTTTCGCTCGATAAACTGAACGCTCTCGCGAGTGAGCGTCGCAGTGAGTTCGGTGTCTTTCCACCACGCAGCCTTGCCGCCCTTGACCCAGCCGATGCGGTTGCGGCCCGCCGCCCAAGCGCCCATGCCTTGGCTCTTGGCTTCCGCTTCGTCGAAAGTCACCGAAATCGGGTCCGCCGGATCGAGTCCCACCACGCGATGATCCCGCACCAGCACAGTCGGCATCCGGTCATTCGTGGCCGAGATTCCGAAGAACTCATGGAACCCAATCTCCAGCGGCCCTGGGCGAAGTTCCTGATTAAAGTCGGGCTTCTTTTCCCCAAATCCGAGGTGCCATTTCCCGATGAGCGCAGCGCGGTAGCCAGCCTGCTTCAGCAGCCCCGGCGCGGTGGACATGGTCGTGGGAATGAGCAGCGGCGAATCGGAATTTGAGACACCCTTGTTTAGCCCCGCTCCGTTTTGACGCCACGAATACTGCCCCGTGAGCATGGAGTATCGCGTGGGCGTGCATACCGCAGCGGATGCGTGGCCGTTTTCAAATCGAACTCCCTCGGCGGCGAGACGATCAATGTTTGGCGTCTTCACTTTCGTGGCTCCGTAGCAACCCGCATCGCCCCACCCCACATCATCCGCGAGGATGACGATGATATTGGGTTTTGGCGCATCCGCTGCGAGCAGGACGGATGAAAGGGCGAGAAGTAATATGGTGGTTCGGGCGAGGATGGATTTCATGCGCCGCAGATCATAGCACTGCGACGCAAGATAGGGACGAGGAAAAACTCGCGGGATGAAAACGGAAAGTTGAGCCGCCTATTTGAGCCGGATCAGCGTGGGCAATTCGGTGGCTGCTTCGATGGTAGCGATGGTATCGCGGACGCACTTCGCTTTCATGATCATGAGGTGTTTCGGGAAGTCTTTTTCATCCTTCTCGAAATAATCACCGAGCTTTTTCAGCTCCGGGATCGCTGCTTTTGTGTGCGCTCCGTAAGTCAGCAGCACCTTCATAATCTCCGGCGTGCGTTCTTGGCTGTTCCACGGATTTTGTTCCCGTGCGTATTTCACGCAGGCTGCGATTCCCTCGGCGATGCGGTGTTTTGCCAAAAGCCGCAGACCTTCCACGCGGATGCCGTCGGCAAACATTTCGCCGCTCGGCGAGGGTGTGTTTACCGCTTCGAGCACGTAGGGCAGCAGCGGTTTAATGTCCTCGTAGGTGAGCAGATTGTAGATGCTGGAAATTTCGCTGCGTGCGCGCCCGTCTTGATTGCGCAGGCCGGCTGCGACTGCTTTGCGAAGAAGCTCGCGGTCCACTCCATCGAGCGATCTTTTGAGCAGCTTGCCAAAGAGCACGGAGCAAAGGTAACGCTGCTCCATGCCGCGAGGGTCCTGCGCCGATGGGCCGATGGCGAGACGCACAAGAAGCTCCGGCACGGCGACCATCGCGGGCTTGCCGATGTCGGCGAGTGCTTCGGCGGCTTGGACGCGCAGCCAGAGGTCTTCGTGGCGTAGGTTTTTTTGAAGCGCGGGGACTGCCTCCGCTGCGGCACCCCGCAGCGATGCGAGTCCCAGGCAGGCTCCGTAGCGGGCATCGAGGCTGGGCGATTCGAGCATTTTTAGCAGCGCGGGGATCGCCTTGCTCTTGCGGCGTTCCAAGCCCGCCGCAGCACGCTCGCGGACTGTCGGCGACCAACTGCCGAGGCGCACGAGCAGCTCTTCCTCGCTGAGTGCATCGTAGGCGCTGTTACGGTCTTTGTTGTTCCAGCCGCGCCCGTCGAGGATGAGCGATTGTGCGGCTGCGGCGGTGAGCTGCGGAGTCACGCCACGCTGCTTTCCGGTGAGCGTGATTTTTTTCAGCGGCAGCGCGTAGCCCAGCAAATAAGCGCCGGTCGCGTCCCAGTTTCCGAAACTGTCATTGCGCGGCTCCGGCGGGCCTTGATGCACGAAAGCACCATCCCAGCGCCGTGCGAAGTCGTGATACCAGCCGCCAAATTCGCGCATCCACGCGCCAGTCGCGTGAGGCCCGGCCTGACCGATGGCGGGCAACGACCACGCCATATTAAAATAATTTCCTGTGTGCCCGCAGTCGCGCTCGGCACCGTGCGACGCGACGGCCATGCGAGTAAAATACTCCGCGCCTTTTGCTTCGCCGAGCCGCTGGAAAAGCACAGCAGCCATGCCGCATTTGCCGTTGTCCTCGTGCGTCTCCGTCCACGGTGAGTGATCGCCGTAAGGCACCGCGCCTTTGCCGATGTAAAAACGCATGAGCCGTGCGCTGAGTTCAATCGCCTTCGCAACTTCCGCGTCTTTCACACCTGCGTCTCGCGCTAAGACGAGGCTGATGGTGAGCGGCACGCCGGGCGCATTCATCATGCCGTAGCCACTGAGTCGGCCATCGGGCAGCGCGAACTTGTGTCCCCACGAACCGACCGCACTTTGCCCCTTCGCCGCCTCCAGCGTGAGCCTGCGCAGGCCGGGCATCACCGAGTCATCGCCGGTCGCCATGATGTATTCGGAGAGCAGCATGATCACGTATCCGTAGTACCAAGTGTTGTAGCCGTTCGCGGAATAGTCCGCCGCCCACTGCGCCTCGCGTTTTACGAGTGGCAAATGCGCCGCGTCTCCGCTGGCGAGCAGTGCCAGTGCATTCAGCGGGCGCGTGATGGCGTTCTGCTTTTTCGCGTAATCCGGCGTGGCCATTCGCACCGCGAGTGCCTTGATGCCCTGCTCAAAAATCCGCTTCGACTTCGGGCAATCAAACGGCGCAGTCGCGCTAAAAGTGCCCAGCACCTGCAGTTTCACGACGACCTCATCGGTCTTGCCCGCACGCCAGCGCGTGAGCGCGAGTTTTCCCGCACCAGCTTCCGATTCCGCCGCCGAGAGCGCCTTGCCAAACTCCGTGCGCGGGTCGTAGGAAAACGCCTTGCCGCCCACGCCGAGAACGACATCGCCCACCGCGAGGATGCCATCCGCAGGCGAGCCAGCATCCACTTTGGTAATCGAGATTTGCCGCGCATCCGTAGTCACCATTTTATCGCAAAACATCCAGCCGCGAGCGCCCGTGGCACCGAGATTCCAGTCGTGATTCGCCTTGTCGGGAATGGCCTCGCCCTTTGTGAAATCGGGCATCGTCATTTTGCCAGCCGGCGAAGCTGCCGACGCGGCGAAAGGCATGGAAAATAGTAGGGCGATGAGCGGAAGAATCTTTTTCATGATAGTGGAAATCCTCTGCATCAGAGCCAGCAACGCCCAAAAATGCCAAGCTGTATTTCAGCCGAAAACAGAGCAGAGCTAGATGCTCTATTGTTTCGGAGCGTCGGTGCTGTTGCGCGATCCATACGCAGAGGGGGCGCAGCCGAGTATCTCGCCGAAGTTTCGCGCGAAGTGGCCGAGGCTGCTGTAGCCCACTGCGAATGCCGCTTCCGTGACGTTGTGGGTGCCTTTTCGCAGAAATTCCGCAGCCTGCTGAATGCGCAATCTGCGGACGTGCTGGGCGATAGTTTCTCCCGCAACTCGTGAAAATATGCGGCTGAGGTAGGAAGTGCTGACGCCCACACGCCGCGCAAGTTCTGGTAGTGGCGGTGGCTCGATGAACTCGGCTGCAAGAATGGATTTTGCCTTTTCAATCCTGTCGCGGTCTGTGCGATGCTGGCGGTGGCAAAAAAGCTCGTCTTCCGGCAGAAACAGACACTCTGCGAGCCATTCCGCAATCCGCGCTTCGTACCAGAGCGGCAGCGCAAGCGAGTGCACGGGCGGCTCGGCGATCCCGCGAAAGGCCGCGCTTTGCGCCGGAGTGAATGGGCGGATTGCGGCCAGGCTGGTCGTCAAAGTTCCTTCATCCAAAGCTGATGCGATGAGCGGAAGAATGCCCGCTGGTTTTGCCGGGAAACGATTGCGCAAATAGCTGCGCGTCATTTCCACAGTCACAAACCGATGACGCTGCCCGCCTTTGCGCTGCGCACGAAGCGGCGCTCCGCCGATGGCATAGGCCGCGACCGACGACGCTCCGAGCACCACGATTTTGCCGTTAAATTTCATCTGAGCTTCGCCCTCGAGATTGAGGCAGATTTCGATGCTTTCGGGGTGAAAACTGCGCGCCCAATCAAAATCCTGACGCGGTGTAAAATCGTGCAGTTCCACGCTGATTCCAAGCGCATGAAAATCGCCAAATAGCTGCTTCCATCCCGCAGGAAATGCAGCCCACGTACCACCTTCGGCAGTGGAACGGTTTGATACGGTATATTTGGTTTCTTTTCCCACGATTGGTTCTCTCAACAGGTAAGAAATAGCCGATTTGCACATGAGTCTCAATAACATAAACGGGATCATCTTTAGCAAACGGCGGGAAGCGAACCGTGAGTAATCCCTCCATATTCCGAGCTTTATGAACTACTCCAACATTGACTGCCAGACTCAGCAAAACCGCACATCCGACCCGCGCAAATGTGCGCTCACCCTTTTGGTGGATCGCGCCGGAAAACGACATCTCGTCGTGAAGCGTGCAAATTCCAAACTCCGCCGTGGCATGTCGCAGATCGCCTTCGCGTGCATCGTGCTGGTGAGCAGCGCGATTCCGGCGGTGGCGCAGTTCAACATCAGCACCGGGGTGAATACGTTTGCGCCCAGCTTCCGCGACCTCGCAAATACCGACGCAAATTCCACATCGTATTGGGGCTGGGGTTCCGGGTCTTTCGACGGCGCGACGAATAATGAGCTGATTGATTTCCCCGCTGTCACCCTCGGTGCGGGCGGCGCCGATGGCACACTCAGCCAAGGCGCGGACTTGCGCGATATTCTTTCCAGCGGGAACAGCATTTACACATTCACTTTCACGAATGCGGGGAATCCGCTGACGCTCAATTTCGGCGTTCCGACCAACGGAAGCGTTGGCACCGGATTCACAACCATCATCCTGCAAGGAATGACGGCGAACTTCGGCACGGATACCACATTCCCCGTTGGCGCATTCATTTTCCCGCAAGTCGGCGGAGTGTCGCCGACGGTCGCCATCGGGCAAAACAACGCATCGCCTTTCAAGCTCGGTCAGTTTTGGGCGAAGTATGAGATTCCCGGCAACGCTACCTCGTACAACATCGGCCTAGGCCTCGCTGCGGAGCACATCAGCATCTCCAGACTCGTCGTGGATACGCAATGGAGCGCAACCGGCTACGCGCCCGATACCGCCGTCGTGCCAGAGCCTACATCCGTGATGCTCACCATCATGGGAACCTCCGCGCTGATGCTCCGCCGCCGTCGCGCAAAACACTAAATTTCCGCGATGAAACTGTGCGCATTGATTGCCTTTGCAGCGCTGCCCGTGTGGGCGGCGACAGCCACATTTAGCCAGCCCGCGCTGGATAAATGGATGTATGGCGCTGTGAGCGGAACCTTCGGCGGAGTGCGCGAGACTGCGCCTGTTTTCGGATTCCCAAACACAACCGCCGACGAAGACCGGCTCGGCCAGATGCTCGTCGCGTTCGATACCAGTTTGCAGGTTCCTTTCGGCCTCGGAGCTTCGAGCTACCAGATCAGCCGCATTACGCTTTCCGTCTTCAATTCCGACAACAACACCAACACCCTCGACACCACGGCGGATTCCTTTCGCAGCCACCTCTCAACGAATGATCCGCTCTACCAAATTGATGCCGACGCGGGACGCCCGGTGGAAGTTTTCGGAGTCCGGCTTCGCAATGGATACACCGCGCTCGCGCCCACCGTCGCAGGCGCGGGGCCGGGCAAATACCACGAGCAATCGCCCTTCGGCGCAAGCGGCACGCCGATTCACGGGAGGCACGCTTACCCGCTCGGATTCACGCCGAGCGGCGATGCCGTGGACGTGTCGGATAATGTGACCGAGCGATTTGAAGCGACGCCGTGGGGCATTGCAGAAATCAACGGCCTTGCCGACGGCGACTTGATTCCCGAAGGCAGCGAGTATCGCTTCAATCTCGATCTCACGTCTCCATACATTCGCGCCTATCTCCAGCAGGCGCTCAATGACGGCATTCTCGGCCTCACCGTCGCGCCGCTCCATCCCGTCACCGGGCAATCCAGCGCGACTCCGTACCCGTCATTTTTCACACGGGAAAATCAGATCGGCGCTGAGTTCGCGCCTCGCCTGGAAGTCGAATACGTCATCGTACCGGAGCCGAATACAACCTCCGCCGCAATCATCGGCGCGGCGATCCTCGCGCTCGGTCGTGGCTGGCGGCGGCGCGGAGATTTTTCTTAATTTCTTATGAAAACAAACGCCTGCCATCGCGCGTTCACCCTCGTTGAGTTGCTGGTCGCGATCACGATCATCGGCATCATCGCGACGCTCGGATTCTCGGCCACATCCGCCATGCAGAAATCGCGCAATCAAGTCCGCGAAATCTCCGCCGGACGTCAGCTCATCGCCGCTTATCTACAAGCTGCTTCGGATCATAGTGGCGAACTGATTCCAGCTTACGCAGCTTCCGGTGAAGCGACCAACGAAGCGGGCCAAACCCTCACTGGCCCAGCCGCGCAACGCTACCCGTGGCGGCTCGCGCCGTTTCTCGACAACCGGATTTTCGGGACGCTGCTCGTCAACGATCAGGAAAAACTCGGTCGCGGCGCAGTGCGCGAAAATCTCGATTACCTCGTCAGCTTTTCGCCCACGTTTGGGATCAACGGCACCTACGTCGGCGGCAATTTCAAAAGCTCCCTCGCGCCGGGCGGACTTGCGGAAAATAAATACGGGCGCTTCTGCGTGCAGCGACTCACGGACTCGGTTTCTCCATCCAGCCTCATCGTCTTTTGCTCCGCGCGATACAATGGCCTCGATGGGAAAAACTACCTCGGCCATCACTTCGTGAGCGCACCAAACGAAACGAAGAAACTCTGGAGCGATGCGCCATTTTCCGAAAGCGCAGACGCCGCACTCCACGGCCACGTCCACCCGCGCTACGACGGGCGCGCAGTGGCAGTCATGTTCGACGGCCACGCCGAGCTTCTCTCCATCGAACAACTCAAAGACATGCGGCGCTGGTCCAACCAAGCCGCGCAACTCGACGACCCGAATTTCATCATCGGTCGCAACTAACTCCATCATCATGCTACGCACACTACTTGCACTCATCACCGGCATCACATTTCTCCATGCCGAGCTTCCACCGCTTCCGAAACCCGCCACCAGCTTCGGCGCAGCGCTCTCCGGCGATTGGCTCTACACCTACGGCGGGAACACGGGCCGCGCTCACGAGTTCCATCGCGATTGTGTGACGGGGAATTTTTTCCGCCTGAAAGTCGGCGGCTCAAACACTTGGGAAACACTGCCCGGCGGCACCGCGCTCCTCAGCGCATCGCTCATCGCGCACGATGGAGGAATCATCCGCATCGGCGGTCTAAATCCCAAAAATGCAAAGGGCGAAAAGACCGACCTCTGCTCCACGACCGAAGTCCTCCGCTACGATCCCGCGACGCAAAAATGGACGCCGCTTCCCGCTCTCCCAGAAGCTCGTTCCAGCCACGACACCGTGCTCATTGGCGACACACTTTTCCTAGGCGGCGGATGGAGCCTTCAAAATGATTCCGGCGATGGCTTGGGCGCAAAATGGCACGACACCGCGCTCAGTCTCGATTTGAAAAACACCGCCGCAGGCTGGCGCAGTCACCCGCAGCCATTCCAGCGCCGCGCACTCGCAGCCGTCGTGAACAAAGGCCGCGTTTGGTTTATCGGCGGCATGAGCAGCGATGATAAACCCTCGCTCGCCGTGGATTGGTGGGAACCTGCAAGCGGGACTTGGGGAAAAGGGCCGGACCTCCCCGATGGAGCGATGGCAGGATTCGGCGTCGCCGCGTGCGTCGCGGATGGACGCATCCTCGCAAGCCCGCTGTCTGGAAAACTCCACCGACTCAGCGAGGATTTTTCCAAATGGGAAACCGCTGGCGCACTCGCAAAGCCGCGCTTCTTTCACCGCATCCTCCCGATGCGCGACGGACGCCTTCTCGCCGTCGGCGGAAGCAGCCGGAAGGAACAAATCCCCGCGCTCGAATACGTGGAAATCGCCAAGGAATCCTGGCCACAATGGCGCGGCCCAAATCGCGACGGAGCAGCCGCCGCAACAGCATGGCGCAAAGACTGGCCGCAAGCAGGACTGCCGGTTCTTTGGCGCACAAGCATCGGCGCGGGAATGAGCAGCCCCGTCGTCGCGAATGGCCGCATTATCCTACACGGCAACGACGGCAAAGGCAGCGATCACATCGTCGCGCTCGACGTGGAAAACGGCACTGAGCTTTGGCGACGCGCCATCCTGTGCAAAAGCGAGGCGCACGAAATGCCGATAGTCCCCGCAGGCTCCGGCGCGACGCCCACCATCGCGGGCGATTTCGTGTTTGCGCTCACCCGCGAAGGCCAGTTTGTCTGCCTCGATTTCGCGACTGGAAAAATTGCGTGGCAGAAAAATCTCATCACCGACCTTGGCGGAAAACGCCCCGTTTATGGCTACGCACAATCCCCGCTCGTCACCGGCGGGCGGCTGATTCTCGACATCGGCTGCGAGCCGGAAAAAACAGGCTCTACCGCCGCGCTCGATGCCGCCACTGGCGCACTGATTTGGTGCGCCGGAACGGGCGAGGCTGGCTACAGCAGCGCACGGGAGTTTTCGCACGCGGGAAAAAAATGCGTCGCCATATTCAAGGGCGAATCGCTCCAGCTTCTCGACCTTGCCGATGGCAGCCTCATCTCCGCGCACCGCACCACAGCCCGCGACTTCAGCAACTCCGCCACACCCACTTTGATCAACGACGGCATCCTCGTGAGCAACACCGGCACGGACCCCGCAGCACTGCTCGCGATTGATGGCACTGCGGAAATGAAAACCCGCTGGACGCACAAGCAATTCGCCCTGCTTTTCAACAGCCCCATCGTCCTCGATGGCTCCGTCTTCGCCTTCAATGAAAAGCGTCGCGGGCACCACGAGTTCACCTGCCTCGACGCCAGCAACGGCAACACCCGCTGGGTCAGCGACACAGTCTCCACCGGCACTTTCGTCCTCGCAGACAACCACTGGATTTTCCTCACACGCGACGGAGAACTCGCGCTCGCGCCCGCCACAGCGAAGGAGCTGAAAGTGACAGCAAAATTCAAAGTCGCCGAAGGCAAATTCTACGCGACCCCGGTGCTCGTGGATGGCCGCATTTTCATCCGCAGCAACTCCGGCGAAGTCGTGGCACTCGACGCACGGCTGCTTTAATCCTCACGTTTGCAAAATCATCGCAGCCGCTTGCCTGCGCAGGGCGTCGTAGTTATCGTGCTCCTCCATGATACCTCAGCGAGAATCAATCATCCGGCTGCTTAGTGATGAAGATACGGATACGGCGGAATTGGTGGAGCAACAGCTCGTAGCGCGCGGAAGCGAAATCCTGCCCGACCTGCTCGAGCTTCTTTCCTCCGCGACCGGGCGCATTGAGCGGCGGCTGCGCGAGACGATTTTTCAAATCGAACGCGGCATCGCGGTGCAGAAAGTCGGCGCGATTTGCAGCGAGTTTGGAGAGGGCAGCGATATTGAACAGGCCGCTTGGGGAATCGCGGATGCGCTTTTTGCAGGCGAGGATTTTTCCGATTCCAGACTCCTGCTGGAAAAGTGGGCTGCTGAATTGCGACGCCGACTTCCCGAAGCGCAAAATGTGGACGAGCAGCACGAAATCCTCGCGGGTTTCCTCGGCGACGAATTGGGCTTTCGCGGCAACGAGGATGATTACTACGCGATGGAAAACTCCATTTTGCCGAAGGTCGTGGAGTTGCGCCTTGGCAATCCCATCACGCTCTCGCTCGTGTACATCATCATCGCGAAGCGGGCGGGATTATCCGTCTCCGGCGTCGGGCTTCCGGGGCATTTTATCGCCAAGCTGGAGCATGTATTCTTCGATCCATTTCACGGCGGTCGCAGGATGAGCCTGGATGAATGCCGGAAGCTCATGGAAAGTCAGGAGTTGGAGCTGCATCCGCATCACCTACTGCCGTGCCCGCCGCGTGCGATGCTCGCGAGAATCCTGAACAACATCCGCCATGTCGCAAACGAAGGCTGCGATCAGGAATCGAGCGACGCCGTGCAAGTCTGGATGGATGCGCTTCAGCGCACAAAGTAGTCCAGTCACGGCGTGACTGGACTACTTTTTGGGCTTGCCCGCAGAGGCTTTCCCGCAGAGTTGTGCTGGCCTTTCGATGGACAAAATTCTGCCGCTGCTTCGCGCCAATGCCCGCACTTCCGTGACCGACCTCGCTAAATCGGCGAATCTCACGGAAGCGGAAGTCGTTGCCCGTATCGCGAAGCTGGAGGCGGATGGCGTGGTGCTCGGCTACCACACGGTCATCGATCCGCAGAAGGTTTCCAAAGAGCGCGTGTCGGCTGTGATCGAGGTGAAGCTGACTCCCGAACGCGAGGGCGGCTTCGATAAGACGGCGGAGCGCGTCTCGCGTTTCCCCGAGGTGCAGAGCTGCTACTTGATGAGCGGTGGCTACGATCTGCTCGTCGTCGTAGAAGGCGCGACGCTGCACGAAGTCGCCGGGTTTGTTTCCGAGAAACTCAGCACGCTCAAGGGCGTCATCAGCACCGCGACGCATTTCCGACTGAAGACGTATAAGGAAAACGGAATCGAATTAAACAAGGAGGCCGGCCCGCAGCGGCTTGCAGTGGCACCGTGATTTTTCTGTGCGCAGCAGCATTCGACGCACGAGCTACGGCAAACGCTCGTAGCCGCGCCGGGGTGTCTTTTTACTAAAAAAGGCGGAACGGAACCCGCGCGCGGCACGCCCCCGAACCGGTCCGCCGCATTCATCCATCATCCAAATTTTACCTTTTTCTTAATTCAATGACTCTTTCCAAACACATCGCAAACCACATCCGGGATATTCCCCGCAGCGGAATCCGGGACTTCTTCGAGATCGTCCAAAGCATGAAAGACGTAATCTCGCTCGGCATCGGCGAACCCGACTTCCACACACCGTGGCGCATTCGCGAGGCGGCGATCTATTCGCTGGAGCGCGGACACACCGGCTACACGAGCAATCTCGGCCTGCCGCGCTTGCGCGAGTGTATCACCGAATACGTCGCGAAACATTTCGCCGTGCAATACGACCCGAAGACGGAAGTCATCGTGACGGTCGGCGTGAGCGAGGCGATTGACCTCGCGCTGCGTGCGCTGCTGAACCCCGGCGACGAAGTGCTTTACCACGAGCCATGCTACGTGAGTTACAGCCCAAGCGTCGTGATGGCGCACGGAATCCCCGTCGCCGTGCCGACGCACGCTGCGGATAATTTCCGCATGACCGCTGCGGAACTTCAGCGGCACATCACCCCGAAGTCGAAAGTGCTGATGATGAACTTCCCCTGCAATCCTACTGGCGCAACGCAGACCCGCGAGGAGCTGGAAAAAATCGCGAAGCTTTGCGTGGAGCACGATCTCGTGGTGCTCACGGACGAGATTTACAGCGAACTCACCTACGACGGCGCATCGCATTTCTCCATCGCAGCGCTGCCGGGAATGCGCGAGCGGTGCGTGTTTCTGCACGGATTTTCAAAAGCATTTGCGATGACCGGTTTTCGCATCGGCTACGCCTGCGCCCCAGCCACGCTCACCGAGGCGATGATGAAGGTGCATCAATACGCGATTCTCTGCGCAAACACGATGTCGCAGGACGCCGCAATCGAGGCGCTCGAAAGCGGCGAGAACGACGTGCAGATGATGCGCAAAGAATACGAAGCGCGCCGCAATTTTATCGTGCGAAGCCTCAACGACATGGGGCTTCCGTGCTTCAAGCCGCACGGCGCATTCTACGTTTTCCCAGACATCCGCTCCACCGGGATGACGAGCCGCGAGTTCTCGCTCGGCCTGCTGGAGAAAAAACAAGTCGCCTGCGTGCCCGGCCCAGCCTTCGGTCCGAGCGGCGAAGGCCATATCCGGTGCAGCTACGCGACTTCGCTAGATAAGATCAAAATCGCGATGCAGCGCATGGCCGAGTTCGTAGCCGAGAACCGCCGCAAGTGAGCTAACGCCCTATTCAATCTTGCGTTTCTCTCAAACCAATTCAGCGTGAACACTATGAGCGCCGCAGTTAGCAAAAAAGTATGCCGCGAAAAACCACGCCCACAGATGGTTCGAGCCTCCGACGCGCCGCAAGCGGTGATTCCGCTGATGTCGAAGGAAGAGGGCGAGCGGTTGATTTCGCAGATGCCGCAGCGGTCGTTGAAAGAAGCATTGGAGATGATGCAAACGGTGCTTGGACGCGAGATGCCTTTGATCGAAGGCGGGACACGGAAATAGCAGTTCTTTCCCGATGGGCAGATGAAGTGGGGATGTGGCTGCCAGACAATTTATTGAGCGGTCGAGTGCGTGGCCGAATGGAGCATGACATTCTTCGGATGGGCGAGCCAGTCACCCGCATCGCAAAAATCACCACCGGGCCAAAATTCGGATTTCAGCCTTACTGCGACCCGATGTTGCGCTCGGGAATGGTGAGCGATTGGTTTGAGCTGCGAGCGGCGACTCCGTTGCAATATCTGCGACGCATGGCGCTGACGCACGAGTTGTTTCCTGCGCTGGAACATCGGCTGGAGGGATTTGCCATGCTGGATGGGATGTTCCGCATCGTGATTTCGCAGCGGTTCATAGACCCAGTTTCGGCGTCGCCCAAAGCGATAGCCAAGTTTTTTGCCAAAGCAGGGTTTGCGCAACTGCTGCCGGAGGCGTGGTGCCGAGCGGCGGATAATGTCGCTATTTTTGATACAGGGACGACGAACATGCTGGAGTTTGCCGGGCATCTATTCCCCATAGATATTGTGCCGCTCCGTCCCAGCGGGTTCATGCTGGAGCGCATCCACGATGCACTTCGGGTACCGCTTGGGTCGCGGCTGTAGGCGATCCCGATATGTCGGGATCGCACTGGTGATGTGAGCGGCGTGTCGTATTTAGCCCCGCCTTTTGGGGGACTGGACGGTGGCGCGCTTGGGAGAGTTTCTTTCCGCCAAAAGGCGGGACTACGAACAAAAAAAGCCGCCGGTCTCCCGGCGGCTTTTTGTGAGTTTTTCTAGGCTGTCTTAGGCGATGTCCGCTTCGGATGTGTCGGGGGCGGACTCATCTCCGTGCGTGACGGTGCGGATTTCCTTGTAGATCGGGAATCCGGTGCCGGCAGGGATGAGGTGGCCCAT
>JANMLS010000057.1:0-9632 GCA_031372675.1 Verrucomicrobiaceae bacterium | reverse complement strand
AACTCGCGGCTCTACTGCAACCGTCTCTCCACGCAAACACTGCTAAATCTCCCCTCCACCGGCGGCACTCCCGGCGCGGCAAACAGCACACTCGCCGCCAACATCGGCCCCACGCTTTCCGGCTTTGGGCACATGCCCGTCGTCCCTGCGACCAGCGCCGCCGCGACTGTCACCGTCGCCGCCAGCGACCCGGATGGCATCGCCTCCGTGGAGCTTTTCCGCTCTGTGAATGGCGGCACTTTCACCTCCGCTGCGATGACGGCATCCGGCGGCAATTACACCGGGACCATCGCGGGGCAGTCCGCTGGAGCCATCGCGCAATTCTACGTGCGGGCGACGGATTCGCTCGGTGCCGTCTCCTTTTTCCCGCCCGAAGGTCCCGCTTCCCGCGCCCTCATCCAGTGGGACGATGGACGCGCTCTCACCACGCTGCCCAGCGGCGCAAAACCTCACAACTTGCGAGTCATCATCACCGACGCCGATGCCACGGAGATGTATAAATACGAGAACCTCATGAGCAATGCAGACGTTCCCTGCACCATCGTCTGGAACGAGTCCGTCGCCTACTACCGCGCCGGTGCGCAGCTCAAAGGCTCCAAGCACAGCCGCTGGCAAATCTCCCGAATCGGCTACAACCTTCGTTTCCCCGAAGACGACCTCTTTCTCGGCGTCCACAGCGGCGTCACCCTCGACCGCTCCGGCAATTCCAACGGCGTAGCTGGCCAGCATGAAATCCTCCTCAAAACGCTGATGAACCTCGCGAGCGGCATCTACACGCCGGAAGACGACATCATCCGCCTCATCCCCGCCGTGGCTACGGGTGCCAACGCCCTTTACAGCGGCTCCACCATGCTCGGCGCGTCCATCCTTTCCAAGACCCGGCTCAAAGACGACTTCCTCAAAGGCCAATGGGAGGGCGGTGATAAAGGGATGCTCTTCAAATACGACACCATCTACTCGACGCCCAAAATCATAGACCCCGTCACCCGCGTGATAACCCACATAAATACTACGCCAACTTTGGCTGAGTATCCCAAAGTCGCCGACGGATACTCCGGTTCCTCCCCCGTGAGCTTGACCAATCTCGGCAGCGATAAAGAACTCTATCGCTGGCACTGGATCGTGGAAAATGGCCGGGACGCCGACGATTTCACCGCGCTCATCAACGCCCTCACCGCAATCGGCCAGACTGGTGGCAGCGCCGCCTTTAATACCCAGACCGCGCAATACGTGGACGTGAGCACTTGGCTCCGCACCGCCGTTGCGCCAGCTCTCTACGGCACCTCGGACAACTACCTCGGCACCGCCAACAACCAGCACAACGCCTACATCTACTTCCCGCCCGGCGGCAGGGCCACGCTGCTCCCGTGGGATATGGATTACCTGAATCATGGCGGCGGCGGTGCTACAGCGAACAACCTCACCGCTGGTGGCGACCTCGCCAAATTTGTCGCCAACCCCGTTTACAAGCGCCTTTTTTGGGGACACATGCAGGACATCCTCAACCGGTCCTTCAACACCGCCACCATGACAAAGTGGGCGACTCACTACTCGCTCTTCAGCAGCGAAGATATGAAGCCTTTGGTGACGAGCTACCTCACTCCTCGCGCCGCCTACGCCCAGACACAAATCAACGCAGCCGTCCCGCCCACCACTTTCGCCGTCTCCAGCCCGGCGAACAACGCCTCCATCGCCGCCGCCTCTGCCACGCTCGTCGGCGCGGGCTGGGTGGATGTCGCGGAAGTGCGGCTTGTCGGCTCCAGCGAACCGCTCCCGATCACTTGGACGGGCGAGACTTCTTTCACCCTCACGCTTCCGCTCTCCGCAGGCACGCAGACTTACACCATCAAAGCCTACAACCCGCAGGGCACCGAAGTCGGCAGCATCACCCGCACTTACACCAACACCAGCAGCGTCATCCCCGCCGTTGCTGGAAACATCACCGTCACCGAGCTAAACTACAACCCCGCCAGCGCCGACGACGCCGATGAGTTCATCGAACTCACCAACCTCACCGCCAGCATCCTCGACCTCTCCAACTGCCACTTCGATGAAACCGGACAGGGCGGCATCGCATACACATTTCCCTCCGGCACCCAGCTTGCACCCGGCGGGCGCATCGTCGTCGTCCGCAACCGCACCGCTTACCAGACCATCTACGGCAATCTCAACAACGTCGCCCCAAACCAATGGGACGCCGCCTCCGCGCTCTCCAACTCCGGCGAGACCCTCACCCTCTACGCCGCCAGCGGCACCCTCATCTTCGCCTTCGCCTACGACGATAATCCCGACACCACCGACGGTGGCGGTCGCACCCTCGTCCGCAACCTCGCCGCTGCGAATCCAGACCCCGCAATTTATCTCTGGCTCGAAAGCACCGTAAATGGCGGAACCCCAGGCACCGCAGCATCTCCCACCGCAGCGGCAGACGCTTTTAGCACCGATGAAAACCTCCAGCTCGTCACCTCCGCGCCCGGCGTGCTGGCCAACGACATCGGCCCCGAATTGGGCTCCACCCTCACCGCCGTCCTCCTCGTCCCGCCTTCTGCCAACACCGGAAGCGTCGTCCTCAATGCAAACGGCTCCTTCACATTTACCCCCGGACTGAACTACGGCGGCATCACCACCTTCACCTACCACGCCACCGACGGCACCCGCACCAGCGCCGCAACCACCGTCACCATCACCGTCAATCCCGGCGCAAGATTCACCACATTCGTAGCGAACTACTTCACCACGACCGAGCAGGCAAACCCGCTCACCTCCGGCCCAAATGCGGACCCCGAACTCGATGGCGTCGTCAACCTCCTCGAATACGCCTTCGCCATGCACCCGAAGCAGTTTTCCAAAGCAAACTTGCCTCGCCCCGTGACGCTGTCCTTCGCCGGCCAAAACTACCTCGGCATCATCTACACCCGCACTAAAGGCGCCACCGACCTCACCTTCACCACCGAAGTCTCCAGCACCATGAGCACTTGGAATCCCCCCGTCGCCCCATTCACCGAAGTCTCCGTAATTGATAACAACAACGGCACCGAAACCGTCACCCTCCGCGACAGCGCCGCGATGACCAGCCAGCCCCGTTTCGCCCGCTTCCGAATCACCAAAAACTGACGCGGGCAGAGAATAGCCCAGACGCCGCGATTGAAGTGAGCCAATCGCGGGAGATGTAAAGGAGCGGCGTGCCTCTGGCTGCCGACCCTAAAACGCGAAGCGGAAATCTCCACAGCGTGCCACGTCGAAAAAATGTGCGCTACGCGGTGGCGAACGTCGGCGGTCAGAGGCGCGCCGCTCCTTTACCTCTCCCGCGCTGCGCTGAGTTCTATCGCGTTAACCCCGTTTATTTTGTTGGAGGCTTCAGCGGGTGCTCTTTCAGGATTTCATCAACCATGTAAAAGCTGGCGCGGTCTTTGGTGGCTTCGCGGAGCTTGGCGACTTGTTCGGGGGTGATGAATGCGCCGTCGTTGCCAAAGCTCTGGCGCACGTAGCTGAGGACGGCGGCGAGTTCGTTGTCCTTCAGGATGCCGGCAAACGGCGTCATCGGCGGTACGCCTTTGCTGGTGTCGTAGGTTTTCCCGCCGACGGTGATATTTCCCCACAGGCCACGGAGCGCGATTTTGATGAAGCGCTCGTCGTTTTCGATCCACTCGCTCTTGGTCAGCGGAGGATAAACATTCTCCAAGCCGATGCCGCCGGGCTGGTGGCAGGTGCCGCAGTGCGCGTCGCGGTTGTAGATTTCCTTGCCGTGCAAATAAGTCTTCATCTCGGCGTCGGTGAGCTTGCGCGTGGGGCCAAAACTTTTTTCCTCCTCGGAAATCGGGGCGGCTTGGAATTTGTAGCGGCCTGCGAGGAACTCGGTCGCAGCGGGGTTGTCGGCAAACGAATCCTTTGGCAGTGCGGCGACATCGTCGGCGAGCGTCTTTGTGAGGATGAGCTGTGTGACGGGCGCCATCCATTTATCGAGCGGCTTGCGCAGGGCTTCAAAAACGATGCGCGCTCCGTCGGCATTATCCATCCACGACGTGGCGACTATTGCGGAAAGGCGGACGCGACCATGCTGGTCGCGGGCGGCTTTGGTGAGTAGCTCGACGTGGTTGGGCACCTTGCGCCAGTCAAAGTGCAGCACCTCGGCGGCTGCTGCGCGGGCGCGGTGATCCTTTGCATCCAGAAGCTGCGCGAGCAGCGCGGAGTCGGGCTGGTTTTGCGCCCAAGTTGCCCACAGCGCTTCGCAGAGGTGGTGCTCGTAATCAGCGTGATTTTTATCGAGCTTCGCGGCCCATGTTTTCACGGCGGGGACGACTTCCGAAGCAGCACGACCACGCAATTCGCGGCGCGTGCGGTAGCGAGTGCGATACTCGGGGAGCTTCAGATTTTCGAACAGCTCGGTGATAGTCGCACCGGCGATTTTCGTGGGCTTCAAAAGCGGACGGCCTTTCGCGGTGATGCGGTAGATGCGCCCGTGGTCGTGGTCGCGGTGCGGGTCGCGGGCGTTGTGCTGCATGTGACCGATGAGCGGGTTGTGCCAGTCCACCACGTAGAGCGATCCATCCGGCGCAAACTCCAAATCCACAGGCCGGAAATTGCCATCGCTCGACGTGAGTAGATTTCCCGCATTTTTGCCGGTGAAGCCGCTGCCGTTTTCCGCGATGTCGTGCGAAGTGATGCCGAGCAGTCCGATACTGTTGCAGGAAAGAAAACGCCCCTGCGCTTCGTCGGGAAAATGGCGCGACGACACAAACTCTGCGCCGCTCGTGGGGCGCGAGACTTTCGGCGCAAACTGCCCGACTTTCGGAATCTCCACGCCGTACGGCATCTTCGCAGCGATGGGGAGCGACCAGTAGTTTTCGCCCGACGACGCATCGCTGATGAAGCCTTGCTCCCAGCGGTCGAACGAGTAGCCCCACGGATTGTTCACATCGAATTGATTGTGCCGTTCGAGCCGGAAGCTCTTTGGATCAAAGCGCCACGCGCCGCCGTCATTGCAGCGACGCGGGCCGTAGGGCGTCTCGACTTGCGAGTGCAGGAAGCGGCCTTCGAGCAAATAAAACGCACCGCTCGCGTCTGCGCAGTAAGCTGAAATGGCGTGATGCGTGTCGTGCGAATCGAAGCCGTGCATGAGGATTTCCATGCGGTCGGCTTTGTCGTCCTTGTTGTCATCCACGAGCAGGCAAAGACTCGGCTCCTGCGAAAGATAAACGCCCTCCGGCGCAATCTCGAAGCCAATGGGCAGATGCAGACCGCTCGCAAAAACCGTCTGCTTATCCGCGCGACCATCGCCATTCGTGTCCTCGAAAATGAGCAGCTTGTCGTCGGGCTTTGGATCGCCTGGCTTCCAGTGCGGATAGCTCGGCATGACCGCGACCCACAGTCGGCCTTTGTTGTCGAAAGACATCTGCACGGGGTTTTTCAAATCGGGGAATTCCTTCTCGCCTGCAAACAGCGCGACCTCGTAGCCCGCAGCCATCGTGATTTTCTCAATCGCCTTGTCCGCATCAATAAACTCCGGCGAGCCATTCTTTCCGCCCGGCTTGTAATTCGTTGGCACGGGCGGGAGCGCGTAGGTTTTCGTGTCGTCCACCTTCGCGGTGCGGCCATGCGCGACTGCGTGGATTGCAGCTTCGCGCAGCGCGGTCATCTCGCGCAGCTTGCGGAACTCGTCGGGGTAATTTTGCGGGCCGAATGGATTGTAGCGCTGGCCGTGCGTGTGGACGCCGTTGACGGTGTTGTAGTCCGCATTCCAGCAATAGTCCTTCTCGCGCACTGCGGCGAGAACGGCATCCGCATTCTTCGCCACGCGCGGCGCTTTTCCAAATGCGCCATCTGCGAGCATCGCAGCGATTTCCGCGTAGCCCGCATCGCTCGGCGCAAAGCCGTTGATCGTCAGCGGCGTAGTGCTCTTTCGCGCACGCGTCGGGCTAAACAGATCGATAAATGTGATGCCGTGCTTTTTCGCCACCTTGCTAATCATCTCGGTGTAAGTCCCCAAGTGTCCGTTCTCTTTTGCACCATCCGGCAGGTCGCGCTTTGCAGAGAGATTTTCGAAAGCAATCGGCGAGACAAGAATCAGGCGCGGAGCCTGTCCGCCATTATAAGCCTTGCTTAGTGTGTGCGTCACAAATCCATCCAGTTCCGAAACAAAATTTGCCAAACCGGGCAGCCCGTTGAACGACTCATTATAGCCAAACAAGGCAACAATCGTATCCGCCTTGAGGTGCGTCAGCCACTGGTCGGGCGTGGGGAAAAAGCCTTTGCCGTTATGCTGCTGGAGTGTGGGATGAAATTTCTCCGCGCCGGGAAATGCCCATTGCGAGGTGCGTGCGGGGTGCGGTCGAAAGCCGGGCGTGTCTCCGCTGCGGCCCATGTTGTTCACCTTCAGCTCCAGCGTGGGGTAGCGCAGGTGCAGCTCGGTTTCGAGCCGCGAGTAATAGACGTCGCGCTCGGCGAATCCGTTGCCGATGAAAACGATTCGCTCTCCTTTTTGCGGCGGTGCGACTTTCTGCTCGCGCTTCGCGGTGGCTGGCTGCGGCTCTTCACTGGGCGCGTGAGACGTGGGCGAACCAGCGCTTTTATCCGGGCGGACTTTTTCCTTCTGCGGGCTGTCGGCGGCGGGCTTTGCTGCTTCCGGCGCTTTGGCCGGAGCTGGGTCAGTTACTTTTTTTTTTCGCTTTCGGGCGCGAGTGCTTTGCCGAGGCCGTGGTCGGCTACTTTGAGTTCTGCGCGGTGTGTTTTGAAGCCGTAGAAGGTGGGCGACCACGGGTCCACGAGCGTCACGTCGGTTTTGGCGGGCACTTCCATGGCGAGGCCCCAGAAGACGCCGTTCACCACGAGGCGGCGGAGGTCTTCGTTCACGAGGTCGGAGGCTGCGCCCATCGTGGTGGTGAAAATGTTATTCGTCTTGCCCGCATCGTTTTTGTGAACGCGCGTCCAGACGATTGGCTGCATCGGGTCGTTCTTTTTTCCGGCGATGGGCTTCGATGCGGGGTCGAGTGTCTCCGTGACTGCGCCGCGCATGAGGATGACGGAATCGGGCAGGGGATTCGCTGTGTACACATCCGAATCGGCGAAGACATTCACTACGCCGCGCAGGGCGGGGTGGGATTTCTGGGCTTCTTCAATGATGCCGAGGCAGCCTTCTTTTTTATGCAGCCCGTGATGCGCGACCCACGTCTCGCCGAGCACCTGCCGCCCGAAGCCGCCCTGCCATTCTTTGGATTTCCAGTTCCACTTCGCATACTTGCTGCCATCGGGGATGCCGTTGAAAAGGTGCGTCGAGGTGCGCAGCGCGACAATCGGGACGCCGCGATTTACCGCCGCCTCGAATTTGCCGAGCGTCTCCTCGTTCCACTTGCGGAAGCGCAGCGACATCACGATAGCATCCGCCGAGTCGAGCGACTGCGGATTGGTGAGCAGCTCCGCGCCGCCCGGCTGGATGGTGCCGTCCGGCGTCGCAGAAAAAAGCACATCGCAATTGAACCCGTGGCGCTGGCTGAGAATCTTGCCGAGCATCGGCATGGATTCCTCGCTGCGATACTCTTCATCGCCCGCGAGGAGGACGATTTTTTTCCCCTTACCCGGCCCTTCTTTTCCCTCAAAGCGGAGGAAATCCTGCGCGATGCTGGAGCTGCTGAACGCTGATAGCGAGAGGGCGGAGACTAGGGTAATGAGAGGTAGTTTCATAATGAGAAATTGCAGAGTGCGCGATAAACCACGTTTGCCCCGCAGCGTCCAGCGCACACTTGTCGGCAGAAAGACCGAGCCACGTCGCCGCGTTTGACACCTCTCTCGCCGCCCACTTTAACCCACGCCATGCAATCGCTCATCCAGCATCTCAAAGACGGCCTCGAACTCACTCGCGAGCAAATCGAGCAAGCCGTCGCCGCGCTCGTCTCCGCAGAAGTCGCGGATTCCGTGAAGGCCGATTTCCTCATCGCCCTCCGCGCAAAAGGCGAGACTGCGGAAGACCTCGCCGCATTTGCAAACGCGCTCACCGCACGCGCCATCATCCCCGCTCTCGACCGCGCCGCACTGCACGGCCCGACCATTGATGTATGCGGCACCGGCGGGGATAAACAGGGCTTCTTCAACGTCTCCACCACCGTCATGTTTGTCGTCGCCGCAGCGGGCGCGTGCGTGATGAAACACGGCAACCGCTCCATCACGTCCAAGACCGGCGCAGCCGATGTGCTCGAAGAACTCGGCATAAAAATAGACCTCCCGCCCGCGCAACTCCGCGAGTCGCTGGAGCGCCACGGCCTCGCATTCATCTTCGCCCGCAGCTACCACCCCGCGTTTGCCGCCATCGGCCCCGTCCGCGCCGCGCTCGCAAAAGCGGGGCACTCCACGATCTTCAATCTCCTCGGCCCGCTGCTCAATCCCGCCCGCCCGGACTACCAGCTCGCCGGAGTCTATAGCCCCGCGCTTTTACCAATCTACGCCGCCGCACTCCGCGCCCTCGGACGCAAAGGCGCATGGGCCGTCCACGGCCACGGCACGGATGAACTCTCGCTCACCGGTCCCAGCGAAATCGCGCTCCTCAGCGGCGAAAAAATCACCATCACTCCCGAAGAACTCGGCCTCCTGCGCTGCCAGCCTGCCGACCTCCTCGGCGGCGAACGCGCGGAAAACGCCGCCATCGTCACCGGTATTTTGGAAGGCAAAATACGCGGCCCAAAGCGCGACATCGTTTTGCTCAACGCCGCCGCCGCGCTCACCATCGCCGGCCTCGCACCCGACTTGAAACAAGGCATCGCCCTCGCTGCCGAGACTATCGAAAGCGGAGCCGCCCTCGCGAAGCTCGACGCGCTACGAGGCTTCGCGAAATGACGAATTGGCTATCGGCTATTTGCGATTGGCCAATTGCAAATAGCCGATAGCCAACACGCCTGCGTTTCGTCATTTCCCCCGCCCCCTACGCCATCCCAAAGCCAATCAGCTCGCGCACTTGGTTGGGGATTCCGGTGAGGCCGGCTCGCATGAGGGACTCGCCGACTAGGATGGCGTTGCAGCCGCAGTCGAAGACGCGCTGGGTGTCTTTGCGGGTTTTAAGGCCGCTTTCGCTGATGAGCAGGATGTCTTTTGGCGCTTCTTCGCTGAGTTGCTCGGTGGCGGCGACATCTACTTCAAAGGTGTGGAGGTTGCGGTTGTTGATGCCGATGAGCGTGGCGCCGAGATCAATGGCGCGTTCCATTTCTTCGAGCGTGTGAACTTCCACGAGGACATCGAGCTGGCAGGCAAGTGCTTCTTTGTAGAGTGCTTCGAGTCGCGGTTGCTCCAGCGCGGCGACAATGAGCAGCACGGCATCCGCACCGGCCACGCTGGCTTCCCAGATTTGCACTTCGTGAATGGTGAAATCCTTGCGCAAAAGCGGGAGTTTTACGGCGCGGCGGATTTGCGCGAGGTAGCCGAGGTTGCCTTGGAAAAATTGCTCATCCGTGAGCACGGAGATGCAGTGCGCACCGGCTGCGGCGTAGGCTTCGGCGGTGGCGACGGCGTCGAAATCCTTCGCGATGACACCGGCGCTGGGGCTGGCTTTTTTCACCTCGGCGATGAGGGCGAGGGTGAGCGGGTCGCCGTTCTCGTAGCGCCCGCAGTCGAGGGCGGCGGCGAATCCGCGGAAGTCGTCGCGTGCGAGC
>JANMLS010000033.1:0-2424 GCA_031372675.1 Verrucomicrobiaceae bacterium | reverse complement strand
CTTTTTCAAAAAGAGATAAATGCGGGCGAGAGCGAGTTTCGATGCGAGGTATTGGTCCTGCCCGCTCTTGTAGCGCTCCAGTTTATCCTCCTCGATGTCTATGAGATTGTTGATGCGCCCGACCTGCGACTGGTAATTGATCCCCGGCGGCACCAGCGCGATTTGGCTTTTGTAATAATCAATCTTCTTCTGCTGCGCGACCAGCACCTCCTCCCGCGAGCGAACCGCCCGAAACGCCTCGTATGCACCTTGCAAAAACTCCTGCTGCGTTTGCTTCTTTTTCTCCTCATCCGGTTCGCTGACTTGCTGGCTGCGCGTGAGCTGCATCTGCGCGGCATAAAATGTCGCCTCGTTGCTCATCGCGACATCGTTGCTGCCTTGGAAAACCTTCACCAAAATCGGCTGCGCTTGCTCGAAAATTTTCAGCGCCGCTTTGATGTCGTCCTGCTTCGCCTCCTTGCCATCCTTCATCTCCATGAGCTTCGATGCCTTGGCAAAAAGCGCACGCCCGCCGGAGAGCACAGCGTCCCAATAAAGCGGTGTAGCCTGAGGCCCGATATTTTCCACCGCCTGATAGCCCGCCAGTGACTCGTCAAACTTGCCAATCTGCAAGAGCAGCGTGGCGCGGAGAAAGTGCGCGTTGTCAAAATCGCGCGACTTTGGGAATGCGATCAGGAAGCTTTCATAATCCTTGATCGCCTTCTCAAAAATCTTGTTCTGCGAATCCTTCTGCGCCGGAGATTCGGAGGGCATTTTCACTCCCTTGAGCGTGACACATTTTGCGATGAGCAACTGCGCGACCTCCCTGCCCGGCGCCTCGATTTTCGGATTATCAATAATCTCTTTCAAATGACGCACCGGAGAATCGTAATCGCCTTCCTGTATGTAACAGATGGCGAGCTTGAACTTCGCATCGAGCGAGCGCGGAGAGAGCATTTTGTATTTCGCCAGAAACTTCTCAAACGCCACCATCGCCTCTTTGAATTTTTTCTGATCCATCAACCCGCTGGCAGCATCAAATTCCTTTGAATCGGCTCCCGCTGAGGGCACCGGAGCCTGCGCATTCGCAGAAGGCAAAAGCACAGTCGCAGAACCAGCGAGGATAAGTCCGGCGGAAATAATGGAGAGTCGGGAGCGGGCGATATTTTTCATACGAGTCTGGTGAACTTGAAACGAACACTATGAGAGCGCGATTCACCGCGCCAAGTAAAACACTGTTAGAATTGAACTTTTTTGCCGGAACCGGCGTATCACACCCCCGCAACCTGCCAGCCCTGCGATTCCAAAACGCTGCGTATCTTCCCAGCCTGCTCGCCCTGCATTTCGATAGTCCGCTCGCGCACCGTGCCGCCTGTGCCGAGTGCTTTGCGCAAATGTTTCGCCAGCTCCTCAATCTCGCCCGCCACAAAATGCGGCGGGAAATCATGCACCACAATCACCGCCTTGCCGCCGCGATGCGCGGTTTCTTTTCGCAGCACCACGCGGCCTAGTTTTTTCGTCTTACGAATTGCTGGAAGTGCGGGTGCTGCCGGGCCTTCGGGCAGCGGGCCGAGATTCAGGCCGGCAAATGCGCCGCCGAGTCCGGCAAGTCCTGTCTGTGCGGGGTTGACTTCGATTTTCTTAGCTTTGGCCGGTTGCATACCTTGCCGTTAGCCGATCTTTTCCGGGCGCGAAAGCGGCATTTTCCGTACAGCAAAAAACCACTTCAGAAGGCTGGGGAGCCGAACTAGTTGTTCCCCCCAGAATCTAGCCCAGTCATCCCCAGCCTTCTGCCGTGGTTCTTCCGCGTTTTTACGCTCCGCAGTCATTCGGTCAACAATTCTTTTTGGGAAATCTCCGCGTCTCTCATCACATCCCCCCACAGAATCACCGGACCGGTGGTAAGAGTTACGGCTTGGAAACCAGCATGAATCCGCGCCAATCGCAATCGGGGGAGCGCGTAGCGCCGTGGAGTGCGTGCGACTTGTCGCCGCCGTCACTCAAGCGACTTGTCGCGCAGAGCCTCGTTCGCAAGGACGTGAGCCGTTGCCACGGCTCTTTGCGTGACAAGTCCCGCAAGCCACGGCGGCGACAAGTCGCACGCAGTCCACGGCTTCGCCCGAGCTTCCGCGCCGCCCTTAAAAATCCACCGCCACCGGCGGGCCGTAGGTGATGCCTTTGGAGTTCACCAGCTTCGTCCTAAACTGCATCGCGGCTTGCTCAAATGCCGCATTTTGCACGATTTGCGACGGTCTTACGAGCGGCGTGTCGTGTCCGAACTCGGTTTCGCCGGGCAACTTATACTGGAGCAGCTTGATGGTCGCGCCGTCGCCGCCTGCCGGTGCGTAGTTCACCGTGGCGGAGTCGGCTGTCTCGACTGTGATGCTCTCAATCAAGAGCACCTGCGGGGCTGTCGTAGCCGGGTTGTAGTCGGAGCTGGTGGGG
>JANMLS010000142.1:0-4562 GCA_031372675.1 Verrucomicrobiaceae bacterium | reverse complement strand
GCCTGACTCCGTTTCCTCACAGTCATCCACCTTTGCGAGTACAGGAGTCATTTGTTCAAACAGTCAGTTCGCAAGTTGGATGCGCTTCGAACCGGGCGGGCTATGGCACGCGCTTGGTGGCGGGGTCGCTCCATGCGCTTTAGCCTCGGGCGTTGCAGGCGCGGAGTTCTACCCAGACTTTTACGCCGGTGGGTAGGCCGGAGAGTGTGAATCGGGGTCAGGCTAAAAAATCGAAAAGAAAGCGGTTTCATCGGCATCAAATCAGCATTCAATTCCTCGGCCCGAGCGGGACGTGGTCCATCGGATAGACGGGGACGTTGCCTTCGGGGGTGAGGGCTCCGATTTCGATGAGCAGGGCGCGGCGTTTCGCTTTGGACATACGGCGAAATTTTTCGCGCCCTTCGGCGTTGCGTCGGTGGAATTCTTCTGTGCTGATGAAGGGGAAGGTAGCTTTGGTGGCGGCAGTTTTCATGGTCGTGGTTTAGTTGAAGGCTGCATCATCTGGGCGGAAGTAGCCGATGAGGGCGCGTGGGTCGCGAATCGCGATTTGGATGTGGGATTTGAGTTTGATACCTGCGCCGTTGAAGGCTGGCTCGCCCTCCTGAAAGACGCCACGCACGGAGTGGAAGTTGCAATCGTTGAAGCGTTCCACGAGCGGGATGACAGAATTCAATACGAAGCAATCGCGGTGGCGGCGAAGCCAGTCGAAATCGCCTTTGCCGGTAGTTTCGTTGTGCGGGAGGTCGCGCTTTTCCGCTTTTAGCGCCTGCTCAAGGTCGGTGGCATGGAGAAACAGCTCTTTGGTAAATCGCACACCAAGGAGGTCGAAGCAGTTGCCGAGTTGGATGACGGCTCCGAGGACGGCAGGGCGTTTGACCTTTGTTCCCTTGCGACGAGCCTGCTGCTCTGCCCGCTCATAGGCACGAGCTGGGCCGTGTTCCCAGAAATAGATGCCGCTACCGAGCCAGTCGTAGGTGTTCTCGCTGGCGAGGAGTTTGGCTTTGCCTGCAAGGACGGCATCCGCCACGCGGCTATCGCAACCGTGGTAGCCGAAAATGGTGCGTTGGTATGAGAGCAGGTCCATGTTGCCGTACGCGGGTGAGCGTTACAGATTGGTGCGGTTTTTAATAGGACAAAAAATGCGATAAGCACTCCATTCCTCGGCTCTAACTGGACGTGAAATGGTGAAAGTGGTACGGGCCTGTTTCCACGCGGCAATTATGGTGAATTGATTGCTGGGTTCCTGTTTTTTGCTACGAGACAGGCATTTCTACAGGCGCGGGCTACTATGCTTCGCGGCGGAGTTTTGCGGCGACGAATTCGGTGTCGGGGAGGATGTATTTTCGTAGCTCTACTTCCACCGCTTTGAGGGGATATTGGCAGAGCAGCGCAGTCGCGATTTCCTCCGCGAGCGTCTCGATGAGGAGTCGCTGCCCACTTGCGGCGAGGGTCTTGATGAGGCTCGATATTTCGGCGTAATCCACCGTGTTTTCTAGCCGGTCGTGCATGTGGGAAAATGAAGTGCGCGGCTCCATGATGACGGAAACGCGGAGGCGCTGCGGCTTTCTCCTTTCTTCGACGGTTGCGCCGATGAAAGTGGAGATGCCGAGCTGCGAAATGACGATCTGGTCGGGCTGTTTTGGCATTGGCTAGTGGAGCATCGGATGTGGGTTTGGCAGGCCAATGAGACGGGCGTCGAGATTGAGGAAAAAATCGAGGCGCTGCTCTGTCTCCGCGAGATCGATGTGGCGGGCCATGAGGAGATAAGTCGCGTAGTGGGTGCCCTCGCTCTCGACGAGGCTGGCATAAAAATCGGCAAGCTCCGGATCGAGGTCGCGGATGCCCTCGGCGAGCACTTGGAACTTCTCGCACGAGCGCCCTTCGATCAGCGCACAGACGACAAGATGATCGATACATTGCTCGCGCCGACCTTTGCGGACTTCCTGCATCATTCCAGAAATCCACGGGCTTTTTTTCGGCACGGCGAACGGGACTTTGCGCGTGCGCATCAATCGCAGCACGAGTTCAAAGTGCTGGAGTTCCTCAATCGCAATCGCATTCAGCTCCGAGACATTTTCCCAAAGCTCGGGATACTTCTCCATGTTGAGCGCGGAGGTCGCCGCCTTTCGCTCCAGATGCGCGTGATCGTTCAACACCGAAGCGAGATCGGAGCGGACTTGCGGAAGCCAGAAAGCGGGTATTTTTTCGCGCCAGAGAAGCATCGGATTACAGCTTTGGAAGTCCAAGGCCGCTACTCTCCGGCGCGGATTTTCTGGCGGGAAGCGGTCCCGGTTTGCGGCCTTTTTTCACGAGAATCAGGCGGTCCTGTAACTCATCGGGAGGCAGTTCTTCGCCAATCAAAAAATCAATGTAGCGCGACAAGTGGGCTTGATAAACGCGGTCCGTGTGGTGCTTGTCGCCGAGAAATAGAATGCCTTGGCGAAGACCACTTTCATAAGCCTCTGCAGCGGCGCGGGGACGCTTGCCGGCAAGCTCTTCGTCGCCCCGCTTAAAGAGCAGCAACATTTGCGAAAGACCGGGTTCGGAGGCGACTTCGGCGGCTTTAGAGGCATCGGTTTCGTGTGCGCCGAGCGTTCTTTCTATCGCGTCAATTTGCGCGTTTGAAAACTCCAGCAGTCCGAGTTGATCGCGATACTGTGTGCGAAGGTCTTTGTAGCGCGGATCATCCCACCGGGCATCGCCGAGGTCCTGTTTGAAAATAAGGAGTGCTCGCGAAAGCTCCTCGGCAGACTGCCGGTTGTCTCCCGAAGCCTTTGCTCGCGCTGCTGCTTCGATGGCCGCCTGCGCTTGCTCAAACAAACGCAATTTGACTACGGGCGTTGCGCTGATTGCCACCGGATCGCTCAATGGCGCTGCGCGGCCATCCACTATCGTTTCCGGCCTGGCCTTGCTGGGTTCAGCAGAATTTGTGAGGGTAGTCTCCGTCCCATCGTCTGAGTCTTCTTCGCCAAGACCTTTGAAAAGCCCACGACCAAAAACCGCCAGCAGCGCAACCGCGACCAGCGCGATGCCGACGCCGCTCACCAACCAGCGCACCCCGCGCACGGCAGCCCGCTCCACATCTTCAGCAGCGTCTTCATCTTCATCGAGCTGTGGGATGAGCGGTCTAAGTTCTGGCGGTGATTGAGCGGATGCGGGGCGCGATGTTTGAGCAGTCAATTGCAGGGCTGGTAAAATGGCGGCGGCTTTTTTCACGCCCGGCTCAACAGGCATTGCATTCTGCGGCGATGGCTCGTGTGAAAAAGCCTTATGCAGAAATGGAATCAGCCACGCTTCGAGGTCCGCAGCCGCGTCTGGTTCCATCATCCATTTGAGATGCGAAACCGCAATTTCCACAGACTGGAATGCAAAAGCCGGAACCATTTGCTCAAGCGCTCTGGCAGGTGGCGCGACAGCATTACTGCCTGTCTCTTTGATGCTCTGCTCGAAAAATTTCGCCGCCGAATCTGCGGAGAATTTCAGGGCGATAGGCTCGCTAGCAATTTCCCGCCACAGCGCGGCAATCGTCAAATCTGCGAAGAGCGGAGGCAACCATGCGCCTTGCGGGAGATGCGGATGAAGGCGCTCCAGAAGCACAAAATCAGGTTCCTGAACGCTCGCCTCAAAGTCGGGTGCCTGCAATTCGGGAACCATTTGAGCGCAGAGTGGTGCAAATGCTTTCAGCACATCCGCAAGTGCGTCCCCCCCCTTCGCGCCAGCAGCGCAAACCGCGAATTCCTCGCCGGAAAATAGCCGCGCAACTTTCTGGAGACTGCGCTTGAGCAACTCGCTCCACCGCTGATCTTCAAACGAAAAAAGCAGATCGGGTTTTTGCAGGGCTGCGTCGAAAGCCAGCTCTTTTTCGGGTGATGAAGACGCATCTTTGAAAATCACGTTTTGCTTCCAGACATGCCGCAGGAACACGCGGAATCCTTTGCTGGCGATGGCTGCGCCGTAGCGGGCAAGATGTGTTGCGGGTCTTGGGTCTGCGGAATTCATGAACCAAAAATGATTGGGTCGGGATGCAGTCGGATTAAAGAAAAATTACTTACTTATCCTCCTGCTGCGCGAGCGGAGCATGGCCGGCCCGCTTCACCGCAGCCTGACCTTTTTCAGAAAGCATGAAATCAATCAGCTTTTTTACCGCGCCGTTTGGCTTCCCCAAGTTCACCAAAAACAAAGGACGAGAGAGCGGGTATTTTCCCGATGCGATGTTGTCGAGCGACGGGTCCACGATGTTTCCGTTGTCCAGCTCGACTGCAAGTGCGCGCACGCCTGCCTTGGGCATGTCGCCATGTTCCAAAAGCGAAATTGCGCCGACATTGAACTCCACAGAGTCGCGCACTTCTTCCGACGTTTGCAGGGTTTCGGCTTTGGCCAAAGGGGCTTTCCGCACGTCATCGTAGAGCCAGATGACGAAGACATCCCACACGCCGCGCCCTGCATTCACGCCGGGTCTGTTGTAAAAAACGATCTCGCGATCTGGGCCGCCAATCTCCTTCCAGTTCGTCAGTCGTCGCTCGTAGATCAAGATGAGTTGCTTCTTTGAAAGCCGCCGGACG
>JANMLS010000416.1:0-8082 GCA_031372675.1 Verrucomicrobiaceae bacterium | reverse complement strand
GCTTTGACTTCCGGCGGATGGAGCATAGAGCTTGGGAAAAATGTGAGGCGCAAGGTCTTGCCTATCCCACTTTGAAGGAGCTGCACATCCACCGCGATGGAAAGAAAAGCGGCGTCAAGCCGCCGCACTCCAAAGGCTGTCGCCACGCTCCATAATACTTCGCACAAGCAAGCACTGCGCTTTTTCCAAAAGATCATTCTCCGAGTTTTCATTATCATTGCGGCGGCTGGAGCGAAACGATTGCGGCTCTTGCTCGCGTGAGGAAATCCCCTTTGCTCTCTCCCTCGTTCAGCAGCATCGGCGTCCCGAAATGCACCGAGCACAACACCGGCACCGGCAGCACTTCGCCCTTTGGCAAAACGCGGCTCAAGTTCTCGATAAACACCGGCACCAACTCGATGCCCGCCCGCCCGCGTGCCAAATGAAACAGCCCCGGCTTAAACTCCCCCAGCGTGTCGCCCGGCCCGCGCGTGCCTTCGGGAAAAATGATGAGCGAATCTCCATTTGCCAGCGCCTCCAGCATAGGCGTGAGCGGATTGCTGGCGCGAGTCACCTGCTTCCGCTCGATGAGCACCGCATTAAAAACCTCCCTCGACAAAAACCGCTTCACTCCCGTGCTCCAATAATCCCGCGCACCCACAGGCCGCGTCTGCTTTCGGATCGGCGTTGGCAGCGCGGACCACAGCAGCACCAAGTCCAAGTTGCTCGTGTGATTCGCGAAATAAATCCGCTGCTTCACCTCCGGCAGACAGCCCCGCCAGCGCGGAGTCCCGCCCGTAAGCAGGCGCGTGAAAAATGCGAGCAGTCGCGCAATCATGGCAGCCGCTCATACACCCGCAGCGTCCTGCGGAAGATGGTGATCACCGTCAGCCCAGCCACCACCCACAGCGCCGCACAAAGCACCGGCGCATTTACATTAAAAAACGCGCACCCCGCGCCCGCCAGAAGACCGATTGTCAAAACCGCCATCCGGTGTGGCTTCGCGCCCGGACCCCGGAAATCCTGCCCCAGCCCGTGCGAAGCCCCAAACGCCCGCACATACGCCGTCCCGACTGCCAGCGTCGCGCACGCCCAGCCCAGCTCTCCATGCCCCGCCGCGTGACCCGCCGCTGCCAGTAGCACCGTGTCCTGAATCCGGTCCGGCCCCTCATTAAACCAATCGCCCGCCTTCGTCTTCAGTTTGCCTTCCACGGCGACCAGACCATCCATCAAATTACACACCAGCCGCACCTGCACCCCCGCCGCTCCTATTAAATAACCCACCCACACCGGCAGCCAGCTCCCCCCCGCAAGCATCGCCCCCGCGCCAGCCAGCGCCGCAAAAATCCCAAACACCGAGATGGCATTGGGCGACACCTTCTTCCCCACGAGAAAAGTGGAAAGCCCCCGCGCCCACGCCGTCGAGCGGCTCTTGAGCGGGCGGCGGGATAAATCAGACTGCTGTTCCGGCATATCCGCGACAATGAGCGGGATAAACCCGCGATGAAAAGGCAATTTCTTGTCCCCAAGATTAGCAGTCCCTACTTCCCAAAAAGTAAATCCAAGCCCGCGCCCACGCCCTTCTTCGCGGCATCCACTGCGGTATCCACGCTGCCCTTCACTCCGTTTTCGATGACGCCTTTGCCGATGTCCGTGGCTTGTTGAATCGTCGCGGCTCCGGCGGCGGCGGCGAGTCGGGAGGAGAGGTCTTCTTTCACCGCCGAGGTGGGGCCGGTGACGCGCATCGTCGTCCATGCGTAGCCATCGCGGTTCACGGTAAAGACGCGCTCTTGCGAGCCGGGCAGGTATTGGAGCGGGCCGGGCGTGATGCCGATGTCGAACGTGCCATCCACCTGATCCTCTACAATCGTGAACGCGCCGCGAATCGCGAGAAGCTGCTTGGATTCGAGGACAAATTTCGAGACGCGGACCCCCTTCGGCACGGCGCGAAATTCCGCGCTGAGTTCATCGAGCCGCATCCGGCGAAACTGATCCGTCTTCGTGAATTCGGCGAGCTTCGCGAGCACGGGCAGCGCTTCGATTTGCCCACCATCCATCCGCAGCGTGCCGGAGTAATCGGTTGGCGTGGAGTCGCCCTCGCGTGTGGAAAAAATCGTGCGCACATCGCCATTCAGCCGCCCGTGGAGCCGCGCACGCCAGTCTTCATCGAGGAAGGGAGTGATGCTCACATTCTTCACCACAAACTGAAGGTCTGCCTTGCTCTCCGGGCGCATCTCGCCGGATGCCACGACCTCGCCGCCATCATGTCGCACGATCAGCTCCTGGAGAAAAATCGCAGGCTCATTGTAAATGGCGCGGATGTTTGCGACTTCCAAAATGGGGAGGCCGAGCTGGTTGAGTTTCCCGCCATTTCCCTCCAACAACCAGCCGCGATCGCGTGGCGAGATTTTCACGGCGAGATTCGTCACATCGCCGCCGCGCCATTTCAGCCGCGCATCGCGCACGGCGATATTCAGGACTTGCGAGTGCGTGTGCTTTTCCTTCGGCGGCACGTTGATTTCCTCGCGCAGATCGTCGAAGTCCGCATCCACGCGCTGGATTTCCACATTGTCCACGATGCCGTTGCGGTCGCCGCTGATGAGCTTCCAAAGCGAGGGCAGCTTGAAGTCTCCGCGCACGCTATCCACTTTCAGCGAATGGAACTTCGCGTCCTGCCCGCCCGTCGCCGTGAGGCCGTCCGAGAAAAACTGATTCCCCTCAAACCGGATGGGCAAAATCGCCACACGCCCCCGCACATCCTGCCCCGCCCGCGCCTCCATTTTCCTGCGGAAATCCGCCGAGCGCAGATACGACATCGCCCACGATTTGTAGCCGAGAAAAACCACGCCCACCGCGATGACCAGCAGCACAGCAAGACCGGCGGATACTTTGAGCCAGAGGCGAGAAGATGGGCGTTGGCGACGGGACATGCCGCTCCTTTAGCCGATGCGGCGCTCATGTCCAATCTCTCCGCTCACGCGCCGCACTTGCGCAGGCTTTTGGTAGCTGTGAGTAGCACCCAGCGAAGCCGGCGCGAGACTCCCGATATACAGCCACGACACCCCATCGCCCTGCCGCACATCCACCACCAGCGAGACTCGCAGCGCGAAAAGAATCCGCTCGCGCCCGCGCTCCGATTGAATGACGAGCGGCACCTCCTGCATCGCAAATCGCCCGTGCTTGCAGATCAGCCCCACAAGCTGCGCCGCCAGCTTCATCTCACTCCCGGTGAGATAAACCCAGACGCCGAAGTTTTCAAAAACCGCCAGCGTCATTCGCGGGAGGAAAAGCAACACATCCAGCGTAGTCTCGGAAAAAGGCCGCCGGTCCACAGCCTCCCGATCCAAGCGAAACATCCAGCGGTCCAGCAGCGTCGCCACATACAGCACCGCGACCGAGGAGAAGAAATTCCGGTTAAAGTTCCGCGTGCCCATGAAATTGAGCCCTTCCTTCACCGAGAGAAACGCCACCGTGAACCAATAGAACAACCCATAAATCGCCGCCCACCCAAGCACAGCAAAGAGCAGCGTCGCACCCGACGCAAACAGCACACTCCAGTTATGCTCCCGGAAATGCGCCCGTAAAATAGAAGACTCATGCGGCACGCCACACTTTAAGCAAGCCGCGCAGTATTGCTCAAGTGCTGGTTGGGTTGTCGTAGGGTATCGAGAAAACTGTCCCCGTCCCGAGAGCCGCCCCAACACGACACAAAAAAAAGCCCCGCTCCTTTGCGAGAGCGGGGCTTTTTATTGAGCGTGATGCTTTACGCCACCACTGCGGACACCGTCGCGCTCGGCACGCTTTCGCCGGCGTCGTTCACGGCCGTGATTTGGATTTCCACCGTTGCGCCGCTCGGCAGGCCGGTGAGCGTCGCATCGCTGTCGCTCACGCTCTCGACGGCGGTGAACTCCGTGTCCACGCCCACCACTTTCTTCCAAACCCGATAATGCTCCGCGCGGCGCGAGTCCGCCCAATCAATATACAAAACGCCCGCTGTGCCCGGCGTCACCAACAGCCCGTCCGGGATGCCCGGCGTCTGCGGGTCTGCGGGGCGGTTTAGGCCGAAGGCGTACCAGCGCGCATCATCATCCGCGATCAAAGAACCCAGCTCATCGATCAGACCGCGCATCTTTTTGCGAAGCGTGGCCACGGCGGCATCGCGGGCGACTTTTGCGGCGGCGATGGAGACCTGCAATCCGTTCACCGCACCGCGAGCGCCGGCGAGCGCATTGCCCAGCGACAAAGCGCGCACCGCCGTCACCAGCGGTGGTGCCTCCTGCGCGGCTTGGGCGGAAAAATAATTCTCTTGCGCAAAAAGCAGCGCCTGCCGCTCCTCCACCGTCGCGGGCATGGCGAGCGAGCCATTGACGAAGCCAGTCGCCACCCAAGCCTCGCTCCACTGCGAGCCGAGATAATTTGCCAGCACCCCACGGCTCGTGGCGATAAACGCCTTCGCATTCGAGTCCGCCACCGTCTGCGCCGTCGTCAACGCCGGCTTGCCACTGCGCAAACTCTGATAAAGCGCCTCCGCAGTAACCGCCGCCGTGTGCGCCGCACTCATAGCCGCCGCCGTATGTTGCAGGATGCCGACGCTGGTTTCATAAGAAGCCAGCCCATCCTCCATATCCTCGCAGAGGGTGAAAAGGCGGTCGAGTTGATCAGGGAGTCGATTAGAAGCCATAATGAGTTTGATTTTTGGTTCGCTGGAGTGTGTGGGAGGATTTTTCGGGAGGAAAAAATATCCCCCACGCCCGTGGCAAGCATTTTTTTGAGCCAAAAATCGTCCCCACGTCCGTGACCACCATTTTCAGGAGCCAAAAATCGCTCCCACAGCCGTGACCGCCATTTTCGGGAGCCAAAAATCATCCCCACAGCCGTGGCCACCATTTTCAGGAGCAAAAAATCGCTCCCACGCCCGTGACCGCCATTTTCAGGAGCAAAAAACCGCTCCCACGCCCGTGGCAGGCATTTTCAGGAGCAAAAAACGCCGTTACAGAGCCGACGCGCCGTGGACTGCGTGCGACTTGTCGCCGCCGTCACTCAAGCGACTTGTCGCGCCGAGCCTCGCTCGCAAGCACGGTAGCCGTTGCCACGGCTCTTTGCGTGACAAGTCCCGCAGGCCATCCCGACACGTCGGGAGAACAAGTTCCAGCACTCCACGGCTCAAGCCGCTGACTACTTTGACCAGCCGCCGCCAAGGGCTTTGATGAGCTGGACGGTGACTGCGAGGCGTTCGCCGTTTAGGGCGGCGACTCCGAGTTGGGCGGCTAGGGCGCTGCGCTCGGCTTCCAGCACGTCGAGGTAGGGGCTGGTGCCGGATTTGTAGCGCTCGCGGGCGAGGCTGGCTCCGCGTGCGGTGGCGGCTTGCACGCGCTGTTGCGCTTCATTGCGCACGACTAATGCGCGGAGTGCGCCGAGTGCGGCCTCGACATCGGCAGTCGCGGAAAGGACGGCTTGCTCGAACTTTGCCTGCGCTTCTTTCGCGGATGCGCTGGCCGCGCTGAGGGCGGCGCGATTTCTCCCGCCGTCGAATACGGGGAAGGAGAGCGATGCGCCGAAGCTCCATGTGCGGCTGTCTTTGTCGAAAAGCTGCTCGGCGTCGCTGGTGAGCACGCCGATTTGGCCGCCCAATTTGACTACGGGGAGAAAGGCCGTCTTTGCCACGCCGATGCGTGCGCCTGCTGCGGAGAGGCTGCGTGCGGCGGCGGCGACATCGGGGCGGTTTGTGATGAGTTGCGCGGGGATTCCTGCGGGCACGGCGGGAATGCGCGGGTCGTTCTTCCACGCGAGTTCGGCGGGGAGGCGGAAGCGGCTGGGGTTTGCGCCGGTGAGCACGGCGAGTGCGCTCTCCAGCGCGGGGCGGCGCTGGGCGATTCCGGCAAGCTCGGCTTCCGCAGCGGCAGACTCGGCTTCGGCGCGGGCGACATCGAAATCGGTGCCGATGCCTGCGCCCATGCGCTCATTTGCAAGGCGGAGCGTCTCTTTTCGCAGCGCGACGGTGTCGCGGAGAATCATCCGCTGCTCATCCAGCGTGCGGAGCGTGAACCACGTCGCGGCAATCTCCGCGCGGAGAGAAAGTGCCAGCGCATCCCGCGCCGCAATCGCAGCGCCGATGTCCGCTTTCGCCGCATCCACGCTGCCGCGAATGCGCCCCCACACATCCAGCTCGTAGCCGAAATCGAGCGGCACAGTCGCGGTGGTGAGCGTCGCGGTGGGGATGGCACCGGGGAAGCCGGGGAAGCGCTGCGTGGCCGAGGTCCGCGCACGCTGAAGCGATGGATGCAGCGTGATGGATGGGAAGAACTCCGCCCTCGCGATCCCGGCGACGGCGCGTGCCTGCTCAATGCGGGCAGTCGCCGCACGGACATCGAGGTTTTGCTCCGCAACTTGATCGAGCATCCGCGAAAGCTGCACATCGCCAAAGATGCGCCACCAATCGTCGCCCGAGAGCCTGCGCTCGGAGGTCGTGCCATAGCGATACTTCGGCGCGACATCCACGGAGGGAAGCTCCGCCGCGTGAAGCGTCGCGATGCAGAGCGTGGCGTAAAGGAACGTGATTTTCATAACTGTTCGGGAATTGCTGGCGTGCGCTTTTTCCTGCGCAGGACGACGTAGAAGACAGGCGTAAGGAACAGGCCGAAGATCGTGACGCCAATCATCCCGGAGAACACCGCGACGCCCATCGCCTGCCGCATCTCCGCACCTGCGCCGGTGCTGGCTGCAAGCGGATAGACGCCCGCGATGAATGCGATGCTCGTCATCAGAATCGGCCTGAGACGCAGGCGACATGCCTCCAGCGCGGCATCGGTGGCATCCATTCCCTCGCGCTGTTTTTCCCGCGCAAACTCGACGATGAGGATGGCGTTTTTGCAGGCGAGTCCGACGAGCACGATGAGGCCGATTTGCGTGAAGACGTTGTTTTCCATGCCCTTGATCAAAAGCCCCACCATCGCGGAAAGGAGCGTCATCGGCACGATGAGAATAATCGCGAGCGGCATCGTGAGGCTCTCGTATTGCGCCGCGAGCACGAGGAAGACGAGGAGCACGCACAGCGGGAAAACGTAGATGGCCGTGTTGCCCGCGATGCGTTGCTGGTAGCTGAGTTCCGTCCACTCGGCTTTGACGCCAAGCGGCAGATCCGCAAGCAGCCGCTCCATCGCCGCCTCAGCCTGACCGCTGGAAAATCCCGGCGCGGCGACGCTGTTGATGTCGGCACTCGGATAGCCGTTGTAGCGCATCACGCGGTCGGGACCGTAGGAATCCGAGACACTCACCACCGAGCTGAGTGGCACCATTTGCCCGCCAGCATTCCGCACTTTCAGCCGCGTGATGTCTTCCGCGCTGTCGCGGAACTGCGAGTCGGCCTGCGCAACGACTTGGTAGGTGCGGCCAAAGCGGTTGAAGTCATTCACGTAAAGCGAGCCGAGATTGATTTGCAGCGTCTCGAACACGCTTTGGAGCGGGACGTTCATCATCTTCACCTTCACGCGATCCGGCTCCGCCGTGAGCTGCGGCACGTTGATCTGAAACGACGAATAACTGTATCCGAGTCCCGGCGTCTGAAAGCTGCGGCCAACCAGCGCCTGCGCGGTCTGGTAAAGCGCATCGCTGCCGAGATTGCCGCGATCTTCGAGCTGCACTTTGAACCCACCGCTCACGCCGAGGCCATTCACCGGCGGCGGCGGGACGACGAAGATCATGCCTTCCTGAATCTCGGAGAACATGCCGTTCAGTTTTCCCGCAATCGCGTCGGCGCTCATGCCGGGACCGCGCCGCTTGTCGAAATCCTCCAACCCGTAAAAGACGATGCCGCTGTTTGGCGAAGCGCTGAAGCCATTGATGCTCAGGCCCGGAAACGCCACGCTGTCGCGCACGCCGGGCACTTTAGCAGCGAGGTCGCCCATTTTCCGAATCACTGCATCCGTGCGGTCGAGCGAGGATGCGTCGGGCAACTGCGCGACGGCGATGACGTATTGCTTGTCCTGAATCGGGACGAAACCGGTGGGGATTTTTGCGAATGTGAATCCGGTAAGCACTACGAGTCCCGCGTAAAGAAGGAGCGCGAGAAACGAGAAGCGTATGACTTTTCGCACCCACGATGTG
>JANMLS010000403.1:0-11661 GCA_031372675.1 Verrucomicrobiaceae bacterium | reverse complement strand
GGCGATGACTTTGTTCACTTGGCCGATGCGGTGTGTGCGATCAATCGCCTGATTTTCCACAGCGGGATTCCACCACGGATCGAATAGGACGACGTAGCTGGCAGCCGTGAGATTTAGCCCGAAGCCACCCGCGCGGAGGCTGATGAGGAAGGCCGCTGCGCCTTCGTGCTCCTGGAATGATTTCACGAGATCGCCGCGATCTTCCGTCTGCCCGGTGAGCATGAAAAGGCGGCAGGTATCGCCAAGGCGGGTGGCGAGTTCGCGCTCGATGCGCGTGAGCATCCCGACGAATTGGGAGAAGATGAGCACCTTGTGACCCTCGGCTGCGAGCGGCTCTACGAGGTCAATGAGGGCGTTCATTTTCGCGCTCTCTGCGTCGTCGGAGTTTGTGGAGATGAGGCCGGGGTGGCAGCAAATCTGCCGCAGGCGGAGGAGCGAGGTGAGGATGTTGAAGCGGGCTTTATCGAGGTCGGCCTTCGTCTCCAGCTTCAGCAGCGCCATGCGTGCGCGTTTGAGTTCGGCGCGGTAGAGCGTGGCCTGCTCGGTATCCATCTCGCAGATGATGTCTTCCTCGATGCGGTCCGGCAGGTCGCGGGCGACTTCGCCCTTTGTGCGGCGGAGGACGAATGGGCGCGTGCGTGCCGCGAGTCGGCGACGTGCGAAGGCATCGGTGCGCTGGTCGAAGGTCTTGCCAAATGCGGCGCGTGGGCCGAGGACGCCGGGCATGGTGAAGGCCATGATGCTCCACAGATCGAGGAGGCGGTTCTCAATCGGCGTGCCGCTGAGAGCAAGGCGGTGAGGGGAGTTCAGCGCCCATGCAGCTTTGGCGGTGGCGCTATCGGGGTTTTTAATCGCCTGCGCTTCGTCGAGAATCACGGCGCTCCACGGCACGGTTGCAGTGGCTTTATCAATGAGCCGGAGGTGGACGTAATTCATCACGACGATGTCCGCATTTTTCCGCGCAACATCGAGGGACTTCGCATCGCACTCGCCCTTCGCGAGGATGGTGACGCGAAGCTCGGGCGCGAATCGCGCGGCTTCGGAGCGCCAGTTTTCCACTACGCTTTTCGGCGCGATGACGAGCGCGGGGATGCGCGTCTTTCCCGCTGCCTCGCGGGAGCGCAGCCAGAGCAGCCACGCGAGAGTCTGCACGGTTTTGCCAAGGCCCATGTCGTCGGCGAGGATGCCGCCGAAGCGATTGGTGCTGAGGTATGCGAGGAAGTGGAAGCCTTCGAGTTGGTAGGGGCGCAGCGTGGCATTCAGCCCGGCGGGGAGCGGGGGATTGACGCGCGTTTTGATCTCATCAATGCGCGTGGTGATCTTCGCGGCGAGGCTTTCGGGGAGCAGCTTCTTTGCGCGTCCGCCAAGTTGCAGCGCGTGGAGCCGCTGCTTACCTGCATCGAGGTCGCGGGCGTTCAGGCCGATCTCGGCAAACTGTTCTTCGTCTTCGGGACTGAGCACGAAGGAGACCCTGCGCCAGCCTTTGGTGCCGAGCCGCACGAAGCCGCCGCGCGCGTTGAGGAGCGCTTTCATTTCCGCCTTGGTGAGCGTGGTGTCGGCGACATCGAGCGCGATTTTTACGTCGAACCAATCAATGTCGCTCTCCTCCACTTCGAGCTTCACGCGAGCCGCAATCGCGGGTTCACGCAGCGAGCCGAGCATGGGGTCTAGCTCCAGAGTCAATGAACTCGGCAGCGCGGCGAGCCATTCGGAAAACTGATCGGCGAACTTCTTGCTCGCGCTTTTCTGCCAGCACGGATCGTCGTAGCCGGTCCACGCTGCCTTGAGCGCGGCGATGGCTTCGGGCACGGCGGCAAGCGCGGTGCGGTCGTTGCGGATGATGGCACCTTCCGGCGCATCGTCTGCGGAGGCGGAAAGCGAAATCCACCCATCGCGCCCATAGTGCTCATAGCGCACACCATCGCGCTCGGCAAACACGCGCACTTGCAGCATCTCGCCATCGCCAAAGCCGTTTGTCTCCAGCTTGCACTGCACGATTGCGCGGGTGCGGATCACTTTCACCCGCTTCGCCAGCGGCTCCGGCAACGGCGCATTTAGCCGCTCGAAAAGCGCGACGCCCGCCTCCGTCTCCATCGCCTCCGCCGGGATGTCTATTGCACGCATGATCGAAAGCCCGCCAAACGGAGGAGCCTCGAATACCTCGCGCTTCGTCACGTAAAGCGACGGCTCTCCCTCGATGGCCGCGACTGCCCCAGGCGGCGCATCGCCTTCGGGAGTGACGAGCGAAAACGAGTAATCCACGCCGCGCCCTTCCTGAAGCTCGACCTTCCACTGGAGCTTGCGCCCATTGCGAATGAGCGGCGCTCCATCCGCGCCGCAGATCGTCGTCGCGTGGTTGTCATCGCGCAGCAGCGTATTCAGCACACGCGCTGCGTCCTTTGTCGCATACTTCATCGTGGGCGCACTGTCGTAGCCGGTAAAATAAGCACGCCACAGCGCGAGCGAAGCGCCTTCGAGCGGCATCGCGCCGGAGTAATTCGCCGTGGCGAGCTGGCGGAATGTGACTTCCGGCATCGGCTTAAAGACGCTCTCTCCATCCCTGCGGAACTCCAATTGCATCTCGTCCGCCTGCAAACGCAGCCGCAGTTCAAAGCGCGATTCCGCAGCGCGGCCCGGCTTCGCGGCATCGAGCGCGAGGCGGTCCTGCCACGAGCGCACCTTCTGCGCACGCTCCCACGCGCCGACAAAATCATCCACCTTCGTCCAATCCGTCAGCTCCGAAAACAAAGGATGGAACGCAAGCCCGGCGCGGCGGAAATGAGCAGCAACGAGCATCCAAGCCTCGCGGATATTGGCCGGCTTCAATTCGGGCCAAAGCGGAATGGGGCGAATTTGCCGGTTCTTTTGCTTCGCGCCCGCGATACGCTCGATCCATTCATACGACACGATGGTGTCGGCGCGATGTTTCTCAAAAAGCTCATCCACCGCCTTCGCGCTCTCCAGCTCCTGCTTGGTGAGTTCGCGCTGCGCGTGCGCGATTGCCATAGCCACAAAAGTCTCCTTTTTAACAACGACCGGCGGCAATTTCTTGAACTGCTTTTCCGTCGCCAGCAGCAGCGCATACATGCCCGCGCAGCAGTGCTCGCAGTCATCCACCACCGCGCAAGTGCAGTCGCCCATCCACCCATCGCGGTCTTTTGTCAAAGTGACCGTCTGCACCTCATCCTCAGAATCCCGCACGGCGCAGGTGAAGATATTCCGCTCCGTTTCCTTCGCCGCAATGACTCGCCCCGTCCGGTAAAGCTCCAGCCCATCCAACTGGATGCCTCCATGCAGAGAGGCAATATACTGGCGTGCGGATACTTCGTTTTCTCGTCCAATTAACATCATCCGCCAGTCCACACCGTCGGACGAAATCCTGCAAGCACCGCGACGCCTTTTTCCGTCTATCCCGTGAAAAACTCGAAAAACGCGCATCAAAATCGTGTAAGAACGCGGAAGTCTCGCCGCTGCATTCACCGCGCTTGCATTCCAAAGAACGAAGCGGCAAAAATCAAACTTCTCCCCTGACTCGATTTTTAATGAACAAGCCTAACGAACGTATCCTCCGCCCGACCCGTGGCCTTGTGAGCGTGAACCTTGCCGAGCTTTGGCGTTTCCGCGAGCTGCTGGGTCTGCTCGCGTGGCGCGACGTGCTGGTGCGCTACAAGCAGACCTACCTCGGCGTCGCGTGGGCCGTGCTCCAGCCGGTGCTTACGGTAGTGGTTTTCAGCGTGCTTTTTGGGCGGCTTGCGAAGTTTGAAAACTGGGGCGCACCCTACCCGATTCTCACCCTCGCGGCGCTGCTCCCGTGGCAGTTTTTTGCAAACGCACTCACCGAGAGCAGCAGCTCGCTCGTAGCCTCGGCACGCATCATTTCCAAAGTGTATTTCCCCCGGCTGATCATCCCCGTCAGTGCGGTGCTGAGTGGCACTCTCGATGCGCTCATTGCCACCGGCATACTGCTCGTTTTGATGCCGTTTTACGGAATCGCTTTTCGGCCCGAACTCCTCCTGCTCCCGCTCTTTTTCCTCGCCGCATTTCTTCCCGCGCTCGCGGCTGGCGTGTGGTTTAGCGCACTGAATGTAAAATACCGCGACGTGCGCTACGTCGTCCCCTTTCTCACGCGGCTCGGCATGTATGTCGCGCCCGTGGCATTCCTTTGGCAGACCATGCTCCCGGAAAAATGGCGGCTTCTTTATCATCTCAATCCGCTGGTTGGTCCAATTGACGGCTTCCGCTGGTGTGTGCTTGGCGACAAATTCATGCCCTACTGGCCGGGATTCTGGCTCGGCGTCGGCTTGTCGTTTCTCACTCTCATTTTTGGCCTCATCTATTTCCGGCAGGTCGAAAAAACCTTCGCGGACATCGTCTAAATGAGCACGCCCATCATCAGCATCAATGGCGTGGGAAAACGCTTCATCCTAGGCGACGGCAACGAGCACGACACGCTCCGCGATCACCTCACAGCAGGCATCCGCAAATTGTTCGGCGGTGCAAAAAAGAAAGCCGCCGAAGAGTATTGGGCGCTGCGCGATGTGTCGTTCGATGTGAATGAAGGCGAAGTCGTCGGCATCATCGGCCACAACGGCGCGGGCAAATCCACACTGCTCAAAATCCTCAGCCAAATCTCCGAACCCACCGAAGGCGAAATCCGCGTGCGAGGCCGCATAGCCAGCCTTCTCGAAGTCGGCACCGGCTTTCACCCCGAACTCAGCGGACGCGAAAACATCTACCTCAACGGCGCAATCCTCGGCATGACACGCGCGGAAATCCGCTCCAAGTTCGACGAAATCGTCGCCTTTGCCGAAGTGGAAAAATTCCTCGATACGCCCGTGAAACGCTACAGCTCCGGCATGTATGTGCGCCTCGCCTTCGCAGTCGCCGCGCACTTGGAGCCGGAGATTCTCGTCGTCGATGAAGTGCTCGCGGTCGGTGATGCAGCCTTTCAAAACCGCTGCCTCGGCAAACTCGACGCTGTGGCGCGCGCTGGGCGCACGGTTCTCTTTGTCAGCCATAACCTCGCTGCTTTGAGCACGCTGTGCCGCACCGGGCTTTGGTTACATAAAGGCGCAGTTCGCCAACGCGGGGAGATCGGTGAATTGATCGATGGCTATCTCGCGAGCGCGGCCAGCGGCGGGAATGGTTTTTCCGCGCAACAGCGAACCGGCAGCGGCCAGGTGCGCATCACCAACTTGCGCGTCGAAGGCGGTAGCGCTCCCGATACGGCTGCTTTCGGGCGCCCATGCCGTATCGTACTTGAGTATGAGGCGGAACGCGCCGGCCTCCCGGTTCGCTTTCTGATCGGTGTCTATGATTGGGCGCAGCAGCGCGTCATGGCGCTGGATAATGTTTCAGCGGGTGGTTTGCCCGAGATGCTTCCAAAGCACGGCGTTTTGACCATTGAGATACCTGCGGATTTTTCACTCACCAGCGGTCGTTATTCCCTCAATGTCGCAGCGGAACTCCACGGCGAAAATGTGGACTTCATCAAGAGTGCGCTCGCTTTTAACGTGGATGAGGGAGATTTTTTTGGCACGGGGCGAATGCCCTACGGCAAAGCGGCGGTGCTCGTTAAACATACTTGGCGTTTAGAATCATGAACCTGACTGTCCCAATCGACTTTATCCACTGTCCCAGTTGCGGGGGCCCACTCAACCAGCAAAAGGAAGAAATCGCCTGCACAACCTGCGCTGCAAGATTTCCGATTTGCGAAGGAATCCCCGTGCTCTCGCGAGAATCAAACTATCACTTTATGCGCCCATCGACCGACGAACTTGCGCGGACTTTTGCGCACATGGAGCGCGATGGATTCGAGGCTGGAATGGACGGACTCTTTCGCGAAGTGACTCCGGCGGATGCAAAGAATTTCAAAACTTACATGCTCGAAGAAGCACGGGCCGCTTGGCGTATTTTGCTTCCCTCTCTCGCAGGGAAAAAAATTCTGGATTGCGGCTCTGGCTGGGGAAACCTGTCAGTCGGTATGGCGCGTTCCGCTGAGCGCGTCGTCGGGCTCGATTTGTCGCTCCAGCGCGTCCGATTTGCAGCCCGTCGCGCAGCGCATGAGCGTCTAGACAATCTTGCTTTTGTCGCCGGTGGGGACGGCCAGCGATTGCCGTTTGCGGATGGCACGTTTGACATCGCAATTCTGAACGGCGTGCTCGAATGGATCCCGACTTCCGCCGAATGGGAAGGCGATCCGCGTGCCGTACAAGTGCGGTTTCTGCGTGAACTAGCGCGCGTCACGAAGCCTGACGGTATCCTCTGCGTCGCAATCGAAAACCGCTTCGGGTTAAAATACTGGATGCGCTCGCGGGACGAGCATACGCAAATTCGCTACATCACATTGCTGCCTCGATGGCTGGCCAGCTCCGTTTCAAAACTCCGCCGCAACAAGCCTTACCGCGAATACACTCACTCACTTTGGGAATACCACCAAATCGCAAAGGAAGGCGGCTTTCCTCACTCGACCACTTGGATTCCGCATCCTGACTACCGTGGCTACGACACGCTCGTTCCGACTCAGGCACCACTTCCACTCGCACACGCCACGCGTTCCCGGAGGCGGATTGTGCGGTGGATGGGCAAGGTCGTCAGCCGCGTCCCACAACTCGCAAACGCGTATATCGTGATCGCCGGTAAACAACCCCAGCAAACCGATGAAGCGAGTTGGCGAAAACTCGCCACCGTCGACGGAAAATATACCGTCGACCCCGAGCGAGCGATTAGCGTTCTCGGTACAGGTTCCGTCGTCATTTTCGCACACGAGACTCAGACTTCGGCACAAGTGGTCGTGAAACTGCCGCTCACTCCGCAAGCACTAGAATCTTGCCAAAGCACAGTCGATGCTCTGGCCCTTTTCTTGGCTGATTCCAATACCCCGTCATGGTTCCGTAATCTATTGCCGAAACCCGTTGGAACACACTCCCACGGTCGCGATCAAGTATTCATCCAGCAGCGCTTGAAAGGCTCAAACGGCATGGAACTCGCGGGACTTCACCGCAACCACATTCCGTACACAGACAAGGCGACGGCGCTGGTTCAGCGATGGAATGTAGAAACCGCGAAACCCGGCACGATGACCGCCGATTTGCACGCCTCTGTAATCGCTCCACTCGCTGCACGCGGGCTTCGATTTATTACGCTGTTTGATTCGTCACGGGCAGAGAAAATTAAACAGAATCTAGAAACTGCCGTCGGTGGAATGACGATCCCGATGGTTCAATTTCACGGCGATTTCTGGCTCAAGAATATTATTTTTGACGATGTCACCGGCGAAGTCACCGGCATCATCGACTGGGATCGTGCAACTCTGCGCGGCCTGCCGCTTTTAGACCTGCTCCACCTGTTGCACATGTCGCAGCGGCTCCGACAAAACCCTGGTTTCCATGCTGTAATTTCCGCAATGGCCGAGAGTCTCGAAATTGGGCCTCTCGCCGCATACCGCGCCGCACTTGGGCTGAGTCTCCAGGATTCGAAGGCGCTGCTTGTCGTCTATGTTCTCTTTCGATTGGCGGATGAAATCATCGTCGCCAAAGAAGAAGACGCCGCCCTTGTCGAGAAACTCATCGGCACCGCGACACCAAGCCAGAAGCTGTGAATCTCTGCCTGATTTGCGACGAATATCCACCTGCTCCGCATGGGGGAATCGGCTCGAACAGTCGGGATTTGTCCGAGGGGCTTCGGGATCACGGGCATCGCGTGGTCGTGCTCGGAGTAGCAGTGACTCAGCCACCAAGCCGTGTTGTAGATGAGCAAGTCAACGGCATCCGCGTGGTGCGCCTTCCTCGCTCGCCAGCTTGGATACCGTATCGCTGGCGGCTCGCGGTCGAGCGGGTGAGGCTTCGCCATTGGTTGCGGCGGCTTCATCGTGAACAACCATTCGATCTCGTCGAGTGCCCAGACTACGAAGGATGGCTTCCTTATGGTGGCCTCCCCGGTGTGCCCACAGTGATGCGGATCAATGGCTCCAACTTCTTTTTTGACGCAGAACTCAATCGTCCGCCAAGCATCCACTCGCATCGCAACGAATTTGCGACCCTCCGAAATGCCCAGCACCTCGCAGCATCGTCGAACTACGCAGCCCGACGTACGCTTGAGCTTGCGGGCGCAGAAGGTCGCCCTTGCGAAGTGGTGCCAAACATCGTGGACCCTGACTATTTCTGCCCTTCACCCGACGTAACTCCGGTGCCGGGTTTGGTCGTTTTCGTAAACTCGCTGAACCCGAAAAAGGGAATCGAACAACTTATCGACGCGGCAAATTTGCTGTTCCCCCACCAACCCAATGCTCGCTTAGTCATCATTGGCGCGGATACTCAGCAACATTTAGGTGGGCGGTATTTGGAGGGTTTGAAAGCGCGAGTCTCCCCTGCTCTGCGGGATCGCGTTGAATTTCTCGGTCGCCGACCACGGGATGAAATCGTCACTTGGCTACGACGGGCGACGGTAGGCTGCTTTCCTTCCCTTATGGAAACATGGGGCATCGCTCCTGTGGAATCCATGTCCACCGGCTGCGCGACCATTTATACCCGACTAGGCCCCGGTCCAGAGGTAATCGAGCATGGCGTTACTGGGCTTCTATGCGACCCTCTTGATCCCGCCGACATCGCGCAATGCATCCGCCGACTGCTTGATGACTGCGACTATGCAAAACAACTCGGAACTGCCGCGAGAGCCGATGTATTGCGCCGCTTTAACCGCAACGACTGGATTGCCCGAAACGTCGCATTTTACGAGCGCTGCTTGGGCAAATCGTAGTTTCTGCTGATTGGGGCTTTTCTGTTCCGCAGGGCGAAACTACATCTGTGGGATGAATCAACCAGTTCGCAAGGCGGTCATCCCGGCTGCCGGATACGGGACGCGCTTTTTGCCAATCAGCAAAGCAGTGCCCAAGGAAATGCTGCCCATCGTGGACAAGCCTGTGATCCAGTATGTCGTGGAGGAGGCCGTCGCGAGCGGCATTACGGATATTCTCATCGTCATCGGGCGCAGTAAGCGATCCATCGAGGAACACTTTTTCCCAAACCGCGAGCTTGAGGACGAACTCGCTGCGAAGAATAAAGAGGATGCGCTCGCAGCTTGCCGTGCGGTGTCGAATCTCGCGCGGGTTCACTTCGTCTGGCAGCACGAAATGCGCGGGCTGGGCGATGCGGTTCTTTACGCGCGGCAGCATGTGGGGAATGAACCGTTTGCGCTGCTGATGGGCGATACCATCGTGGAGCCAGCGGCGGGCGCTGCGCCGGTGACGCGGCAGCTTTGCGATGTGTGGGAGCAGCATGGCGGCAGCGCGATTGCTGTGGAGGAAGTCGCGGCGGAGCGCGTGAGTCGCTATGGAATTGTCGGTGGCGATGAAGTGAGTCCCGGCTTGGTAAAAGCGAGCGTGCTCGTTGAAAAACCGAAGCCCGAAGAAGCGCCGAGCCGTCTTGCAATCACCAGCCGCTACGTGCTTTCGCCCGCGATTTTCGACTGCCTCGATCACACACCGCCGGGCAAGAATGGTGAACTGCAACTCACCGATGCACTCGCGCGGCTCATCGAACGCGAGAGCGTCTTTGGCTGGCGGTATGGCGGGCGTCGCTTCGACATTGGCGACAAGCTCGGCTTTGTGAAAACGAACGTCGAATTCGCCCTGCGCGATCCTTCCATCGCGGACGAGCTTCGCGCATTTCTCTCCTCTATCCGATGAGCAGCACCGACGCAAACAAGGCGCTCTACAACGAACTCCGCAAGCTCACTCCCGATGAGTTGTTGAGCGAGGAAATCCCGCGCTTCGACAAAGCATCGCCCACCGAACGCGCTGAAACCGTCTCGCTCGTGCGTGCAATCGGCGTTGTGTTTTCCGAGTTGGGGACGAAGGCACAGAGGGAAATGATTCGCGCTTGGCTGCGCGGACTGCTGGGCGATCCCGATGAAAAGATCCGCCGCTACGCGATGAGTGCGCTACCGAAACTCGGCGCGACTGCGGAAGACGAAAGCGCGCTGCTGGCGCTGATGAAGAGCACCGTAAACGAGCGCGAGAAAAAGTTCCTCGCCGAGACGCTCGAAAAAATCGGCGGCGTCGCCACGCTGGAACAGCTTTCCTCGCTCGCGCCACGCACCGAGCAAAAAGTAAAAGCCGCAATCGCCCGCGCAGAGCAGCCGGGCGGCATCCGGCTGGATCGCACGCTCACGCAAATCTCGCAGCTCCGCATCCACCTGCGCGGTCGCGATGGACTGGAGGGCGTTGTCCGCTCCGAAGTCGAGGAAGCCATCATCACCGGCGGAAAGTTTCGCATTATTTCGTGCGCGAAAGGACTCGTCGTGCTCGCGCCGACCGCGCCGTTTTCGCTCGGCGATTTATATGCGATGCGTTGCTTCGGGACGTTGGCGTTTGTCATCGGGAAAGCGGACATCGCCACGCTGCCGCAGATCATCACGGACGCAGCGACTCGCCGCATTTTCGATGCGTTCACCGAGGGCGCGGTTCGCTACCGGCTGGAGTTTATCGGCAAGGGGCATCAACGCGCTGCCGTGCAGCAAATCGCAGAACGCGCCTACGCACTTTGCCCGCAAATTTTGAACGACCCACGGCAGGCACTCTGGATGATCGAAGTCCACGCGCAGACCGTGGAATTGCGCCCGCGCATTTCGCCGGACCCACGCTTCGCCTATCGCCAGCAGGACGTGCCCGCCGCATCGCACCCGCCGCTCGCGGCAAGCATGGTGCGGCTCGCGGGGCGGATGGATGATGAAGTCGTGTGGGACCCTTTTTGCGGCTCCGGCGTCGAGCTGGTCGAGCGGACGATAGCCGGCGGAGTCCGCGCACTACACGGCACGGACCTCAGCGCGGAAGCGCTCGATGCAGCGCGGCGGAATCTCATCGCGGCAGGGCTGGAGAAAACGCCCGCGCATTTTGCCTGCACCGATTTCCGCGAATATGCAGGGCTGCGACGCGGCGAGGCATCGCTCGTGATTTCCAATCCACCGATGGGCCGACGCGTGCCGATTCCGAATATGCGCGGCCTTTTCAATGATCTGCTCGCAAAGAGCGCGGAAGTCCTGCGTCCCGGCGGACGCCTCATTTTCCCGAACCCGCTGAAAATGGACGCACCGCCGCGCGGCCTCGTTCTGGTGAGCCGTCAGCCCGTGGACATGGGCGGCTTCGAGTGCAAACTGGAGCTTTACCGGAAACAATAACGACGGGCGAAGCAGTGGGACGGGCGTCCTGATTTAGAAAATTCTTAATCAACCAAGAATAGCGGGGCATCTGGCCCAGTTTCCGCTTTTGCATTTGCTGCATGACAGACCCTATCGAGAAAATGAATGACGCCGATTTCAGCGCTGAGTTGGAGTCTCTCGTGCTTGAGGCGACGAGGGAGGCGGAGTCAAAAATACAGGAACTCCCCCAGCCAGAGCGGATGATTAGCGAACGGGAAATCCGAGTTTTGCTGAAGCCAATCCTCGATGGTGTGGAGTCTCGGAATACGGTGAGCAAGGCGATGTTTGATGCGCTCCACACGGAGCTGAAATCTTACAAAGACGCATTCATTCTCGAAGCGGTGCTGCGCCCTGTGATTCGCGATATGATTTCTGTGTTTGATGATCTCGGCGACACGCACAAGCAGTTGCTCGCCACCATTTCCGCCCTCAATGAAAACGAGGTAAAGGGCGGCATGATTTTGC
>JANMLS010000379.1:0-4918 GCA_031372675.1 Verrucomicrobiaceae bacterium | reverse complement strand
GCGACCACTTTTCCGGAAACCGGAGCGTAAATATCGCTCGCCGCCTTCACGCTTTCCACGACGCAGGCGACTTTGCCGGCTTCGATTTCCTTACCGATTTCCGGCAGGTCCACAAAGACCACATCGGTCAATTCGTTTTGGGCGTGGTCGGTGATGCCCACGGTTCCGTCGGCGCGGAGCCATTCGTGGGATTCTGCATAGCGGAGATCGGCTGGTACGTTCATAGATGTTTCTTTGGTGATTCGCGGGCGGTTTGAAAAGCGCGAACTCTACGCTTTTGCTTTTCGTAGCGGTTTTTTCTCCACGACCGCAGGAAAGCGGCGACCGCGAATATCAATCTCGATTTCCGTCCCCGGTGCGGCTGCGGCTGCGGGCAGATAGGCCATCCCGATTCCACCGCCGAGCGTCGGCGACAGACCGCCGGAGCACGTCTCGCCGATTTGCACGCCGTCTTTCCAGACGCCGTAGTGACTGCGGGGCGGGGGAGTCGCGCCGTGCATTTTGAAAGCGGCGAGTTTCCTCGCAGGACCGTTTTCTTTTTGAGCGGCAAGCACTGCGCGTCCGATGAAATCCGGTTTCAGCAAATCCACAAAAAATCCCAGCCCGGCTTCGATGGGCGTGATGGTCGGGGAAAGATCGTTTCCATTCAGCGGGTAGCACATTTCCAGTCGCAGCGTGTCGCGAGCGCCGAGTCCGCAGGGCTTGATTCCAAACGCCGCGCCGGTAGAAAGCACATCGTTCCACACCTGCACTGCTGCGCTCGCAGGGCAGAAAAGCTCGAAGCCGTCCTCGCCCGTGTAGCCGGTGCGAGCGATGAAAATCTGACCGCCGCCCATGTCGAGTCGCACGATTTGATTGCGTGTCGGTGCCTGGCATTTCCCGCCGACAAACGCCTCAAACCACGCCGCCGCGCTTGGCCCCTGCACGGCGAGTCCTGCGAAATCATCGCTGCGATTTACGAGCGTCACGCCGTCTGCGAGATGCGACTTCAGCCACGCGAAATCCTCATCAATCATCGAAGCATTCACCACGAGCAGCCAGTCGTCGTCGCAGATGCGGTAAATGAGCAAATCATCAATTACGCCGCCCTGCTCATTCAGCATCAGCGTGTATTGCCCCTGCCCGATTGCGAGACGCTCGACATTGTTGGTGAGCATCCGGTTTAGCCACGCCGCCGCCGCCGCGCCCTCCACGAAAAACTGGCCCATGTGCGAAATGTCGAACACACCCAGCGCACTCCGCACCGCATTGTGTTCATCAATGATCCCGCTGTATTGCACCGGCATATCCCAGCCGCCAAAACCGATCAGTTTACCGCCCATGCGGATGTGCTCTGCGTGCAGCGGGGTCTTTTTCAAAACAAGATTATTTTCAGACATGAGGCGCGGACAGTAGGGGCGTGTCGTCTGGTGTCAAATACGCGCACCACTTCCTTGCCGCATCCTTCCGCGATGATAAAGTCCGCCGCCATGAATCGCCGCACTTTCTTCCGTCTCGGAGCCACTGGAATCGCCGCCTGCGCCTGCGGCTGCGTATCCACCTCGTCAACACTCACGGGCGGCATCGCCGTCCGCAAAGACTTCATCCCCGATGGGAAATTCGGTCGCCACATCCACATCCCGCTGCGGCCCACATTCATCACCGTCCACAGCACCGGAAGCCCCGGCGGGACAGCCGCCGCGCACGCACGACTACTGCGCGAAGGAAAAATCCGCGCCAAGACAAAGTGGAACCCGCGCGGTTTCAACATCTGGCACTTCACCGTGGATGACCACGAAGTCATCCAGCACATGCCGCTCAACGAAGCCGGCGAACACGCCGACCACGACGGCCCCGGCAACCGCACCAGCATCGGCATCGAAATCTGCGAGTTTCACGAAAGCAACCGCCAGCAACGCGCACTCGACCAAGCCGCCGAACTGATCGCCGACGTGCGCAACCGCTTTGGCATCGGCATCGAGCGCGTCGTCCCGCACTACTACTGGACCATGCACCGCTACAACAACTGGCACAAACCCTGCCCCGCAATCCTCATGGACAGCGGCAAGCCCGGCGCAAAATGGGACGCCTTCCGCAACCGAGTCGCCCGTGCCTGAGTTGGCTTTTCGCAATTCAATAACCTGTTTCACCAACGTCCCTCAAAAATGTTCAATGCAGGGCGAAAGAGGTCACGTTATTAACTTCTGATGCCTTACAGCCCTGCCAACTGCCTTTTTATCTACAAGAAATGTCTAAATCTATTTTTTAATCCTCGCCTGACCCCATTTCCCCCATTTCCCCATTTCCCTCCATTTCCCTGACCCCATTTCCCACCATTTCCCACCAATCAATGTGCGTCGGGGTGCCCGTCGGGAACGGCGTGTAGATGCCGTGCGCGTTGTTGCCAGCATTGAGGTCAGCGCCGGTGTTCATCGCGCTCTTTCCCGCGCCCGCCGCCGGGTTCACCGCGAACTGTCCGCTCGTAGAATACGACGCGGTGAAATCGTATCCGTCTTCGCTGATTCCGGCGTAGCCCTGCGGCCCGTGAATGCAGCGTTTCGTTTCGGCGGTATCGCCGCTCCACGTCGCGCCGAACAAGATGCAACTCGGTGGAAACGTGAAGCTGCCCGAGCCGATATAGTGGATGAACGGAACGACGCCCGGCGCACCGTAGTCCGCGAAGAAAGTGATCGTTCCGCCGGGATTCACGGGCACGTCGTGGAAGGTAAAACTTTGGTTCACCCCCGGCCAACCCGTGCTGAGTTGTGCAGGCGTGAACGCGCCCGAAACGCCGTCTGCTCGCCCTCGCCGAATTTGCTCGAAGCCCATCCCCAAAAAAGAACCGCTGCCCGGACTTCATAAGCCCAAGCAGCGGTTTCTTTGCATTCACCCGACGCCAGCGTTACGGCGTTGGCGCTGGCGGAGGTGTCGGTGTGGGAGCTGGGGGCGGAGGTGTAGGGGTGCTGCCCGATTTTTGGATGTGGCTCGCGCTCTTCCAGCCCGTGAGCAATTCCGCGTTCTCCTTGTAGAGGTTGGAGAAAATCGCGTTCAGCGTCTTCACCACGCCCTTGCCGGAACGCAGATGCACGGGGATTTGCGCCGTCGCACCCGCACGGTCGGCCAGCGCGTCGCCCTGCTCACCCTCGCTCGTTTCAAAACTATCCGCCATAGCACGCAGACTTGCCGCCGTCTCCGCGTTGGCGTGGCCCGCCAGTTCGTCGGCGAGCGACAGCTCATCAATCGCTGCGGCAAACGCGCGCAGTTTCGCCACCAGCACCGCATCATTGTCGCCGTGAGGCATACGGAAGCGGTCCATAATCTCCGGCGTCTCCTGATCCTCCGCCACCGCAGCCATCGTGCGGTTCACATTGCGCAGCGCATCGAGCACCTCCGAGCGCAGGACACGTTGCGCTCCCGACTCCTCATCAAAATCCCCGCCCGCCTGAATCGCCGCCGTCCCGCCGAGGGAGCCTACGACGCTGCCTAGCTTGCTCATTGAGCCGCTGTATTTGAGATCCACCGCCGTAGAGGGGTTGTGGGTGAAATCCGCCGAGCGGGACTGCGCCCAAGCGCGTGCGCGGACAAACATTTGTGCTTCGAGTTGTTGTTTCCTTGTCATGGTAAGAGGTAGTTTATGGGTTAAGTGGTAACGAACTCCGCCGGGGCATATTTCCGCCCTGAGGGATTGCGCGCGAAAGGAGCACTCCCCGCAGAGTTTGGCAAAAAGAATATTCACCGCTTCCCATTTTTTCTTCGCATCGCTAAATCCCGCGCGACTTTATGCCCGACCAAACACAACCACCTTTCCTGAAACACGCCATCAACGACGGCCTCGTGAAGTTCACGGGCGAGGGCAAAACCGAGCGCATCCACTACGTTGCCGCCGACCACTCCGAACGCTGGGCCGACCCCGAGGAAAAGGTCCGCGCCGAGTTCTGGGCCGAACTCATCTACAAATACGAATACCGCCCCGAGCGCATCCGGTTTGAGGTGAAAGTCCCGCGCCGCACGCCCAACGACCTCGCCGACCTCGTCATCTATGGCGACAAGGACGACGAACTTAAAGAGCCCTACTTCGTCTTGGAGTGCAAACGCGCCGACGTGTCTGATGCCGAGTTCGCGCAATCTATCGAGCAAGCCTGCGGCAACCGCGCCAACCTTGATGCGAAATTCTGCGGAGCCGTTGCCGGTCTCACTCGCCGCTTTCTGCGCTTCGACAAGTTCCCTCCCGGCGAGCGCGACAAGAACCACATCCAGATGCCTTACCGGTATGGGAAGCCTCCGGCATGGCGGTTCTATAAAGGAGGATGGCGGTTCGACCGGGAAAGCAACAAGCGCGTTGCCGCGACAGACCTCCCCGCCATCCCTCGCGAGGAACTCCGTGCCGCCATTCGCAAATGCCACCAGAGCCTTTGGGAAGGTGGAAAGCGCAGCCCGATTGCCGCCTTCGGCGAGTTCTGCAAACTCATCTTCGTCAAACACCGCGACGAGAAAGACACCACGCGGCAGGACGGCGAGCCTTACACCTTCCAGCGCAAGACGGAAGAAACCGCCGAAGACCTCGCCGCCCGTATCTACAAACTCTACGCCCATGAGCAGGAGTTGGAACCGGATGTCTTCACCGACAAGATCAACGTCGAGCCGGGCGTCCTTGCGCAATGTGTCGAGCACTTGGAAGGTATCTCGCTCGACCGCACCGAACTCGACACCAAGGGCGTTGCCTTCGAGGAGTTCATGGGCGGCTTCTTCAAGGGCGACTTCGGCCAATACTTCACCCCTCGCGAACTCATCGGCTTCGCTGTCGAAGTGCTGAACCCGGAGAAGAAACAGCTCGTGCTCGATCCCGCCTGTGGCTCTGGCGGCTTTCTGCTCTACGCGCTCGACCACGTCCGCCGTCAGGCAACGAAAAGGTTTCCGGGCGAGCAGGGTGGAGACGGCA
>JANMLS010000374.1:0-22930 GCA_031372675.1 Verrucomicrobiaceae bacterium | reverse complement strand
CATCAATCGCCCGCACGATGCGGATAAGTGTGCGAATGAGCGCGGTATTTTCCGTGACCAGCAGCGCGTTCGCTTTGGGGAGCGGCACGACACTCGTGAACTGCGCCTGACTCGGCACAAGAATCTGGCCTTGAATGAGCGTCGCAAGTTCCACCGGGTCCGCCCACTGGAGCTTGAAAAGAAAGCTCACCACCTGCTCGTTCGGTGGCAGCAATTCTTCGCGATCAATAAACGGTATGCCGACACTCTTTGGGTTCACTCCAGCGCCGGAAACCTTCCAGATGTTTTCATCCTCCGAAGGCGAGAGCACCACGTTGTTCATCAGCAGGTGCATCTCGATGAGCTTGATGGCCTCACTTTTCTCCACGCTGCCGACGAAAATCGTCACATTCCCCAGCGGCTGATTGCCCATGATATAGCGGCGACCGGGAATCAATTTTTCGAGAAAACCAATCACCTCGCGCACATCGGAATTGATGAACTGAACCGGCACCATTTCCTGATGAGTCGGCAAAGGCGGAACCGCCGCCGGGATGGTCGCAGCGGGGTTCGTCTGCGATGGCACGGTGGGGGCAGGCACAGGCGTCTGGGCAACAGCCACCGATGCAAGAATGAGTGAGGATAAAATGGCAGGGCGTAACACGCTGCGGGGTTTAGTCGTCCTCTGATGCGAGGTCAACAGTAGTCGCCGAAAGTTAGGGAGTGGAAAAAAGCTGTAATGCGAAGACATGGGCTTGAAACTTAGGCCGCGCTATTTTGTCGCGCAGAATGTTCCCATTTAGACCCGTCCGACGAACTGCTGTTCAATCAAACCGCAGATGTTTGGAGCGCGTAAATCGCGAACTACGCGAAATCATCCACTTGTAATAAAAAACCATCCACACATCGGATGAGCGCATAGAGCCTGTAGGGAACTTCTCAAAGGCAGCAAAAGCACGGAGCAAAAGGGAGCGCGGGCTTCTAGCCCACAGTGCCCGGCATCCTGCCGGGCACATGCAGCGGGAAGTAGCGTCTTGTTCAACGGAGCTTCCCCGTGGATTCCGGCAGGATGCCGGAACCTGTCCCGACTCGTCGGGAGAAGCCCGCGCTCCCTTGTCTTCTCTGCCAATCACATCCCCAGCGTCTCGGATGGAAGTTCCGTACAGGCTCTAAGTCACCTGAGCATACAATTTTTCAAGAGCCGCCTACACTTTCAAAAACCAATCCTTATTCGCGTTTTCCGCGTTTTTCGCGGTTCCAAATGCCGCCTATTTCTCCCCCGCTTTGACTGCGTGCTTTGTCTGAAGCCGCTGCCAGAAATCCTTCCAATACGTGTCGTAGTAATCCAGTCCGGCCAGCTCGATGTGCTCAAGTTCCACGACCTTCGGGGCGGTCGCCGGGTCGTATCCGGTGAGGTGGTCTTTTCCAGCGCGTTGGCGCGGAGAAACAAACCGCCACTCGGAATCGCCGAGAATCTCAGCGCAGAGTGCGGCAAGCTCAGGATCGTAGGTTTTAAGCTGCGTGCGCGTGTGGATGTGATTGTGATCATGGTCCATCGTGCGGTTGGTGTCGTACCAGTTTTGCACGCCCTCGGCCCAATACTCGGCGGCGTTTGCCTGGGAGTAGGTTGGTTTTGGTCCGCCAAAAACGATGACCACTTTGTCGTCCTTGGTGACTTCCACTTTCGAGTTGCTGGGCTTGCCGTTCACGAGGATGTCGTCGCCATCCAGACAGCGGGCGAGGAAATCGCGCTTTTGGTCGGGGAACGCTTTTTCCAGCGCATCGAGCAGGCTCACGGGAGTCGCGCTTTTCACGCGGCGAAATCGCTGGGCTGCGTAGCCGTCGTTGTAGATGCCCTTGTCTTTTGCATTTTGAAAAATGGCTTTCATCCGCGTGTTTTGCTCGGGCGTGAATCCCGCGCCCTGAATCACATGGCCGAATTCGTGAATGAGAATGCTCTCATTTTGCATCCCTCCTTCGTATTCCATCACATCTTCCTCCGCGAAAAGCACCACGGAGCGGCCTGCACGCTTGGTGAGGAAGCCGCGCTGCCGCCAGTTGTAAAAATCGAGTTCCTTTCCCGTCTTGTCGCTTGCAAACATCGGCACGTCGGAGGTCAGCTCATCGTGCGCGATCAGCACGCAAAGCACCTTGCTCGCGCGGATGCGCTCCGCGACTTCGGGCGCAAGGTTCTTCATCACCATGTCGAATTGATACGCCGCCTCGCGATGCGTGAAGTCGGAAACTTTCTCCGAAGTAGCGATGAGGATGTTCTGCACGAGCGTCGCTTTTTTGAAAAACTTCGTGTCGAGTTTGTACTCGGCAGCCTGTTCCGTAGTGACGGCTGTGGGCTGGAAAACGGCATCTGCTCTCGCTTCCAGCGTCAAAGCGGCGAGGAGCGCAAGCGAAAGGCAGCGGAGTATTTTCAGTATTTGCATGGTTTTTGTGTGTGCGTGGAAAGCAGCCCGCAAAGCGGAAAGTAGCCCGCGAGTCCCTTCGCAGTTTTATGTCACTCGCGAAGCGACACTTCAATTGAAACGATCCGGATTCATCAGCGCAAGCGGCATGGAAGGCTGCTCGTCGCTCAGGACTTGCGACATTAGCAAACCAGTCACCGGGCCAAGGCTAAGGCCCATCATCGCGTGGCCCGATGCGGTGGAGAGATTTTCATAAGCGCGAAATCTGCCGAGATACGGCATCCCGTCCGGCGGGCATGGACGCAGGCCGCGCCACGGCTGGATGCCCTCGAAATCGGAAACCTGAAACTCTGGGAAATACTTCGGCGCGGCGTTGATGATCCCTTTCACACGACGTGGCGTGATGCTCTCGTCCAGCCCCGCGATTTCCATCGTGCCTCCAAAGCGCAACGAACTGCCCATCGGCGTAACAGCGACGCGGGCTTCCGTAAAAATCGAGCACAGACGCGGGAGCTGGCGTGGTTTTTCCAGCGTGAGCGAATAGCCTTTGCCAGCTTGCATCGGGATAGTCACACGCATCGAGCGCACCAAGTCGGGCGACCACGAGCCGCCGCAAAGCACAAATTCATCCGCTTCGATTTCTCCCTGCGAAGTCTCCAGCACCTCGATGCGTGGGCCATTTTGGATAAAGCGGCGAGCCTCCGTGCCCCAATGAAACAAAACGCCCATCCGCTCGCACTCTGCGAGCAGTCCAGCCATGAAGCGGCCCGGCGAAAGATGCGCGTCCTTTGGAAAAAAAACGCCGCCCGCGACATCCATCGTCACATCCGGGTCGAGCGCGGCGAGGCTCTTTGCGTCGAGCACCTCCGCCGGGACACCGAGCGCATTTGCGCGAGCAGCCATCTGTGCTTCATCGTCGAGCGCGTGCTGCGTTTTGCAGAGCATCACCAGCCCGCGCTTCACGAGGCCGAAATCATTCCCCGGCAGCGCCGCGAGTTCCTCAAACAGCGCACGGCTTGCAAAAGAAAGATCGCGAATCAGCGGCGCACAGCGATCCACATGCGCGCGTGTCGCAGAGCGCATGAAGCGCCACGCCCAGGCGATGAGGTCGAGGTCGAGCCTCGGCTTGATGTAAAAAGGCGACTCAGGATTCCACATCCACTTCAGCCCAAGCGCGACCATCCCCGGCGCGGCAAGCGGGACAAAGTGCGAGGGAACAATCATCCCCGCATTTCCAAACGAACAGCCGTCGCGCTCCGCCGGATTGCGGTCCACCAGCGTCACGCGATGCCCGCGTTTCGCGCAAAAATAAGCAGTGGAAAGCCCGATGACGCCGCCGCCCACGATGAGAATGTGTTTGCCCATGCCGCGCTGATAACTGTTTCAGCAAACGCAGGCAAACGCGGGCTACTTTTTTATCCCGCCCTCGACACGCGCGGCCTTTGTGCGGAAAGTCCGCAGCGTGCGCCGCTTTATCCAGATCGTCCTGCTTTTGCTGCTGCTTGTGGGCGGCGGCGGCGGTTGGTTTTTGTACAGCAAGGGGCTGACGAAACCATGGCGCACGCTCGTGGTGGACGAGCTGCGGCGGCGCGGTGTGGAGGTGTCTTTTGGCACACTCACCGTGGACCCATTTCGCGGGCTGGTAGCGCACGATGTGCGCGTTTTTGATTCCCCGCAGCGGCTTCGCACGGTGGCGCGTGTGAATGAGATGATTGTGGAGGCAAATTACGCGAACGCTTTGCGGGGAGAGCCGTTTCTCGATTCCCTCACGCTCGTGGACGCCTCGCTGGAGATTCCGCTCGATTCGGCAAATCCAGCCAGTCCTTCCATCACGGTGAGCAAGCTGAATACCCGCATTGTTCTCCCCGCAGACAGACTCGTCATCAGCAGAATTGACGCGGAGATTCTCGGCGTGCGCGTAACGGGAAGCGGCCAGCTCGTGCATCCCGAAGTGCTGTATGTGGTTTCCACGATGCCGGATTCAGGACCAAAGGACACCACGCTCATTTCTCGTGTGATCAACGAGATCACGGCGATCAAATTCCTGGATCATCCGAGGCTGGATATTCGTTTTGGAGGCGACGCGATGAAGCCAGAAACGCTCATCGCCGAGGTGACTCTTGCAACGGGCCGGATGGAGAAAGCAGGCTACCGACTCGACGCACTCGATGTGACGGCGAGCTGGCGGAATGAAGCACTTTTGCTCCACCGCTTTGAGGCGCGGGATTCCCTCGGTCGCCTGCATCTGGGCGGCTCCTACCGCCCTGGGACTCGCGAGCTGGATGCAAAAATCCGCTCCGGCATAGACATCGCCTCGCTGCTCAAAATCAGCGGCCAGTGGGACCCTCGCGAGCTGCGTTTTGATTCCGCTCCGCAGATTGATGCCGTGCTGAAAGCGAAGCTCGCGGAGCCTAGCGCGACTGGCGACGGGAAGATGGATTTAACCGGGCGTCTGCGCGTCGGGCGTTTCGCGTTTGGGAAGATCGCTTTCGAGCAGATGACTGCGGATGTTGCGTGGGATGGGAAGCGCTGGGCGATGCGGGATTTTCTGCTCAAAAATCGCGAGGGAGGGGAAATTCGCGGCGACGTGATGCAGGATTTCGACGCGCAAGGGCAGGGGGATTTTCGCGTCGCACTCTCCAGCACGCTGAACCCGGAATCGCTCGCGCCATTTTTCCAAGGCCCGAAGCCCTGGCAGCGAGACGCTGCCGCGCGGCTTGCGTTCTTTCGCTTCCCCGATGCGCCGCGTATCAATTTGAGCGGTCGCGGCACGGTGCCCGGCATGGAGACGATGTCGTTGAGCGGGGATTTGCGTCTTGGCCGGTGCAGTTACCGGGGTGTGGAAGCGCGTAGCGTGAACACGAATCTACGCTTCGCAAACAATGTGCTGCACGCCGACAATATAGACATCCAGCGGGCGGAGGGACCAGCGGGAGGCGCGCTGACTTTCGACTTCAACCAGAACGTCGTCTTTGTGAAACAGGTCCGGCTCGGTGTTTTTCCAAACGATGTCGCAACGTGGATTGACCCCGATTTGGTGGCCGACATCCGGCCATACCGCTTTGCAAAACATCCGCCCATTTTGACGATAGACGGCGTAGTGGATCGCGAGCGCGGCGGCAAAAAAACACGGCTGAATGTGAAGCTCAACGCCGAGCGCGGGATGCAATACACGTTTGTCGGCAAGGAGCTTCAGTTCAGCAAGGCGGAGGCGAAGATGCTTTTCGACAACGACCGCCTGAAGCTCACCGATTTGCGAGCGGAGATTTTCGACGGCACGATCAAAGGCAGCGCGGATATTTCCATCGTGAGCGCAAGGCCGGGGCATGTTGCAGAGCTGCGTTTTATTGACGTGAACTTCGAGAAGCTCACGAAGCTGTATTTCGATTACAACGACTCAAAGGGAAAGCTGAACGGCGTGTATAATTTCAACGGAAAAGGCGACGACGGGCGCACGATGAAGGGCGATGGGAAGCTGGAGATTACGGATGGAAATGTGTTCGCAATTCCTTTCCTCGGACCGTTTAGCGATGTGCTGAATAAGATCGTCCCCGGCCTCGGCTACAACCGCGCACACAAGGCCGCGCTTACATTCGCCATCGCAGACGGCATCATGACCACGGACAATCTGGAGATTGAGGGAAAGGGATTTTCGATGTACGGAAACGGGCGGATTTGGTTCCTCGATGACCGCATGGATTTCGATATGCGGCTGAATGCGCAGGGCATCCCCGGAGTATTTTTACTGCCTGTCAGCAAGCTGCTGGAATTCCGCTCCGTCTCGAAGTTTTCGGAGCCGGACTGGCGGGCGAAAGTTGTCCCACGCATCAATCTCCCAAAGTTCGAGCGCCCCAAACCCGCAGTCCCGCCGAAGCCCGCCAGCCGCTCGCGCTAATCAAATGCTCGCGCCGAGGAAAGTGTGGATGCCGCACTCGGTCTTGTCGAAGCCCGTCCAGCGGCCTGCCCGCTCATTTTCGCCGCCCGCTGCAAGGCTCGTGCAGGGTTGGCAGCCGATGCTGCGATAGCCACGGTCGTGCAGCGGATTGTAGGGAATGCCGCGCGATTTGATCTCGGCCCAAATTGCATCGCGGCTCCAGTTGGCCATCGGGTTCATCTTCGCGATGTAGAGTTCGCGGAGGTCGTCGAATTGATAAAGCTCAAGGATGCGCGTCTTCTCGCGCGTGTCGCTCTGCTGGCGGCGGAGGCCGGTAATCCAGACGGAGAGCGCGGAGAGCTTTTTCTGAAGCGGCTCCACTTTACGAATTGTGCAGCAGGCATCGGGCGCTTTTTTCCAAAGCTCGGCGCCGTTTTCGAGCGCCTGCTGCTCCAGTGTTACTGCGGGTTGCAGCGCTTCGATGGCGATGCCCCAGTAGTCTTCGAGCCGCGATTTCAGCTCGTAGGTTTCTGGAAAAAGCAGGTTCGTATCGAGCGTGAAGACGGGGAGCTTCAATCCCGCCTTCAGCGCGTGGTCAATCATCACAAGCCCTGCGCCCTGAAAGCTCGTGCCGATTGCCGCGAGTGTGCCGAAACGGTTCCAAGCCCAACGCAGGATTTCCTCCAGCGGAGCAATTTCAAATGAGTCGGCAAGCTGGCGGACTTCGGACGGGCTGAGTTCATCGATGCGCAGTGACATTTCTTAAAAAAGGGCCGCCACGGTGCGGCTGCTCCACTTGCAAATCAAGAGCGATCATTCCGCAGCGAGTCTGGAGCCAAATTAGGCTCGTGATTATTGAGCTGATTACTTGGTGCGTCCGCCCGCGCGTGGGTTGGTTTTGGCGGGGTCGTATTTGGGATTTGGCGTGGGAAATTTTGCGCCCACCGTTGCCTGCCATGCGCCGAGTTCAGCACGCAATTCCGCAACGCGGGATGTCTCTTTTTCCGCGAGGTTATTCTGCTCGCTGAGGTCTTGTGCGACGTTGAACAGCTCAACACGCCCATCTTCCATCCACTCGATGAGCTTCCAATCTCCGCGCCGGATTGCGGCAGCGGGGACGCCGCCTTGATTTCCATAATGCGGGTAGTGCCAGAACAGCGCGCGCTCCGGCGGCTTTTCGCCTTTCAGCAAAGGGAGCAGACTCACGCCATCGAGCACCTGCCCCGCTTGTGGCTTTGCACCGGCGGCTTCGAGCAGCGTGGGGAAAAAATCCGGGCTGCTCACGGGTGCGGTGATCACGCTGCCCGCCTTCACCACTGCGGGCCAGCGGACGAGCAGCGGTTCGCGGATGCCGCCTTCGTAAAGCCAGCCTTTGCCGCCGCGCAGCGGGAGATTAGATGTCGGCGAGCCTTCGCTCGTGGAGAGTCCGCCGTTGTCGCTGGTGAAAATGACGAGCGTGTTTTCGCGCAGTCCGAGTTCGTCGAGTTTGGCCAGCACTTTGCCCACGGCGAGGTCCATCGCCTCCACCATCGCGGCATACACAGCGTGCTCCTGCACGAGCCGCACTTCGCGCTCGCGCTCCTTGCCCCATTTCGCTTCGAGGCCGAGGCGCACGCGCTTTTCCTCGTATTTTTTCTTCAAGTCCTCGCGAGCCATTAGCGGCGTGTGGACATCGTAAAATGAATAGTAAGCGAAGAACGGGCGGTCCTTGTTTGCCTCGATAAAATTCGCCGTCTCCGTGGCGAGGCGGTCCGGCAGATGCTCGCCATCCGGGCCATCGGAAAGACGCGGGTTGCCGTAGGGCGAAAAGTATTTCTTCCCGCCATAAGGCCCGCCGCCCGCGTGTCCGCCCTTGTTGATGTCGAAGCCCTGATTCTCCGGCCACCAACCCTCCGGGCCGAGGTGCCATTTGCCCGCGAAAAAAGTCGCATAGCCCGCGCTCTTCATCGCCTTGGCGAGCGTCGGCGCATCGAGCGCGAGGCGGTCTGCATAAGGCGCGGGGAGCAGCTTCGTATTGCGGTTCCACTTATCGGGAGTCGGTGCGCCGATGTAATCCGTGATGCCCGTGCGCTGTGGCCATTGCCCCGTGAGGATGCTCGCCCGCGTCGGCGAGCAGACAGGACAAGCCGCGTAAGCATCCGTAAATTTCGCCCCATCCTTCGCGAGCTTATCCAAGTTCGGCGTCTCGTAAAAAGTGCTCCCATAAGCGCCGAGGTCGCGCTGCCCGAGATCATCCACGAGGAAGAAAACAACATTCGGCTGCTTCGCCGCGAGCGCGACGATAGGGAGCAGAATGCACGCGCGGAATAAGCGGCGGAAAACACGGAGCAATGGGTGTGTGGAGTTCATGAGAGTATCGGCAATCAAGGACGCAAGCTGCCCTTTGCGCCAGCCGTGTCAACGCAGCGCACAAGGAGAGGGAACGTCGAGTGTGATTAAAACTGGAAACGATCCGCTGCGCGAAGCGCAAAGTAGCCCGAGAGTCCCTTCGCGGCATAAAATAAAACGGCGAGCCGCACGAAACTGAAGTGTCGCTTCGCGAATGACTTGAAGACCGCGAAGGGACTCGCGGGCTACTTTTGCAGGCGTTTGCTTTGGATGCGCTAGGAGCTTACCGCAGCGGCGTGGTCTTGGTCGGTTTCCCGTTCGCGAAGTTGCCGACGATCCGGTTATTTCTTAAAGAGATGATCTGGCCGGGAGCGGTGCGTTTAAGCCCGAGGACGGTATTGTTGGTGATGGTGGAATGGGAGAGGTGAATGATCCCGTCTGCAACAATGCCGAAGTTATTCCCCGCGACGCTGCAGCCTTCGATGGTCGCCTTCGTGAGCGCGGCGGCGCGGATGCCGTTGCCGAGGTAGGTCGTCACCGGGGGCATCCCCACGGTGGTGCTGCTGATGACATCGTTCACGATAGAGTCGCGGATGGTGGCGGTTCCCGTTTCGATTGCTATGCCGTCTAGCGTGCATTTCAGGATGCGGGCGCGGTTCACAAAGAGCTGCGCGCCTGCGGCGGTGGGCGCAAAGCGGATGCCTGTGTGGAAGCCGGAGATGCGGCAGTTTTCCACATGAACACTCCCAGCGTTGATGATGTTGATACCGTTGGTGCTGTTGCCGAGAGTGCCAAGCCCCTCAAGGTTGAGGTTGCGGAGGATGATGACGTCCGTGGCACCAGCGTTGATAATGATGCCACTCGTCCCGGCGACGAGCATCCCGCCCTCCGAGCCTAGCCCGTCTAGCGTGATAGCCTTCGTGATCGTCACCCCGCCAAAACCGCCGGGATCGAGCACATTGATCTCGCCGTTTGCCGCTGTCTTGGAGATGGCTCCGGCAAAGGTCTTGCCGGGCGCAGTGCGGCTGCACGGATTGGCATCGTCGCCCACGCCGGAGATCCAGGTGCGGGTCGCTTGCGCAAATGACAGCGTGGGTGTGATGACGAGGATGAGGGTGGCGATGAGATGATGTAGTTTCATAACGGCGCACACTATAGGCACCTTTGCCGGAAAGCGCCATGTTCCTTCTCATGCCCGTGCGCCCGCTTCGTTCACCGTCGCAAAAGCGTAGCGCACGGTCTTGTAGAGATTCGCACACCGCCCCCGTAGTTACCCGGACGATGGGGCGGGCGAAACGTCCTATCGTGTCGCGGCCGCTTCTATGAGATGGACGGCATCGCGCGCGCCCAGAACTCCGGTGTTGGGATTGCTTCTCTCAGCCGACCTGCTGGCCTGCCGATATTCGTCGCGCTCATAGGCGGTGGAAAAGTCGCTATTCCCATCGGAAGAAGCGCAACCCGTGACGAAGACCGCTGCGAACATTGCGACGATGAGGTGGAGAGGTTTTGTTTTCATCAACGAATGATAGCGCTGCTGTGATGCCATCCAGCCACAAGTCATATTGTCCTGCGTAATCTGGATCGATTTTCTTGGGAGGCTTCTTTAGCCTTGAGTAATTCCCCTGAACGTAAGTCTGAGCGAAGCTTTCGCCAAAGCCGCGTGGTGCCGAAATCTCAAAAACTGAGGTGCAACCGATTTCTGGAGCGTTTTTGTTTATGCGAGTAGTTAAACCGCTAGTCCACGATGCGTGCGAGCATTGGGTGGAGTTTCGTCACGGTTTCTTCCGGCCAGAGTTTGCGTGGGGTCATGATTGCACCGTCGAGCGAGCGGTGTTCGGGCCATTGGGCGTCGGTGGGGATGCGCGGGATGGCGCGGGCGATGATCGCTTTTGCCGCCGCTGCGTTTGCGGAAACGTGGGCACCTACGGCGGCGGCGGTCACGGGTTCCTCCTCCACTTTCCAGCAGTCGTAATCGGTGATCATCGCCATCGTGGCGACGGCGATTTCGGCTTCGCGGCAGAGCTTTACTTCGGCGAGATTCGTCATGCCGATGACATCAAAGCCCAGCTTGCGATTCGTCTCGCTCTCGGCGCGGGTGCTGAATTGCGGGCCGTCCATATTCACGTAGGTGCCGCCTTTGTGCATGGTGAATCCGGCGGCTTCGCCTTCTTCGTGCAAGATGGTTTGCAGCCCTTCAGAGATTGGCTCGGCAAATGAAACGTGCCCCACGATGCCAGCGCCAAAGAAGGTGTGGATTTGCGAAGTGCGGTCGAAGAACTGCGAGGGCAGCACGATATTTCGCGGCGCGTATTGCTCCTGCAAAGAGCCGACGGCGGTGACGCAGATCATGTAGCGCACGCCGAGCAATCGCAGCGCCCAGATGTTTGCGCGGTGCGGCAGTTCGTGCGGGAGGAGGCGGTGCCCGCGTGCATGACGGGGGAGGAAGAAAACGCGGCGTCCGGCGAGTTCGCCGCTCACGATAACATCGGAGGGATGGCCGAAAGGTGTATCAATCCGGTGCTCGGTCACTCGCGAGAGTCCGTCCATTTCATAAAGCCCGCTGCCGCCGATTACGCCGATGTGTGTAGGTTCAAACATGCCCGCGATGAAAGCACACCGCGCCGCTTTGAAAAGCTCTGCTCACTCGTGATTTTGAATATGCTTCGTGACTTGTCTCCCTCGCAGGCCCCATAGTGCGCGGCTTATGCCATTTAGCGAATTAGGTCTTGGGGACAGTATTTTGAAAGCAATCAAGGAAGCGGGCTACACCGAGCCTACGCCGATCCAAGTTGCAGCGATTCCGCCCGTGCTCGCGGGGAGTGATTTGATCGGCATCGCACAGACAGGCACGGGGAAAACCGCCGCCTTCACGCTGCCGATTCTCGCAAAGCTGGCGCAGGATTTCGCTGGGGTGAACAGGCCCGGCACGCGCGTGCTGGTGCTGGCACCGACGCGGGAGCTGGTGGTGCAGATTCATGAGAATGTGATGGCCTACTCGAAGCATGTGCCCATCTCGATTGCGAACGTGTATGGCGGTGTGAGCGAGCGTCCGCAGATTCAGGCGCTTCGCTCTGGGGCAAATATTGTCATCGCGACGCCGGGACGGCTGATGGACTTGATGGGCGGGCGTCACGGCGATTTTCGGGGCTTGGAGTTTCTCGTGCTCGACGAAGCAGACCGGATGCTCGACATGGGCTTCATCCCTTCCATCCGCAAGATTGTAAAATCGCTGCCCAACAAGCGGCAGACGCTCATGTTTTCCGCCACGCTCTCCCGCGACATCGAGCAGCTCACACATGAGTTTCAGCGCGACCCGAAGACGGTGCAAATTGGCCGCCGCTCGAATCCCGCAGCGACGGTGACGCAGTTTGTCTATGAGGTGCCGGTACATTTGAAGCCCTCGCTCCTCTCGCATCTTCTGCAAGACCCCGCGATGAACATGGTGCTCGTATTCACCCGCACCAAACACGGCGCCGACAAGGTGGCTCGCAAGCTGGAGCAATCGGGAATCATGACCGGCACGCTGCATTCCAACCGCTCGCAGAACCAACGCCTGCGTGCGCTGAACGAATTCAAGTCGGGGAAATTGCGCGTGCTTGTCGCGACGGACATCGCAGCTCGCGGCATCGACGTGGACGGGATTTCGCACGTAGTGAACTACGATTTCCCGATGCACTCGGAAGACTACGTGCATCGCATCGGACGCACTGGCCGCGCACAGGCAATCGGCGACGCAATCAGCTTCGTCTCGCAAGCCGACCACGGCGCACTGCGCTCGCTGGAACGCTTCATCGGACGCGGAATCGTCCGCAAACGTGCGGAAGGTTTTGATTACAACGCCGCCGCACCAGCACGCGAAGAACGCACCCGCGATCAGCAGCAACAACGCCCGCAAAGCCGCGACTCACAACGCCGAGGCGCCGCACAGCAAGACCGCAGACAAGGACCACCAAAATCCGGGAGCTGGTCAGGCCGTCGCCGCTGATTGCTTCGCCTAGATTCAGTCGCTCATCGGATGAGAGTGACTCTCCGTGTTTCGAGGGTGTGACTCGTGAATAGTGAATTGTCGCAAGCGCAGCATTCATGCTCCCTCGCTTGCGACTATTCACAGTTCACCAGTCACCATTCACAGCATCAAAAACACAGGGAATTACCCTTATCCGATGACTGTCAGAGCACTAGTGCGGCGTGAGCACGGAGTCCACGTAGCGCTTGTTTGATCTGCGGAGGCGATTGGCCATCTCGCGAGCGATGCCGAGCATGAACTTGAAGGCTGCTGCGGGAAAAAACGCGGCGAGTGCGCGGAGGACGCCTTCATTCACGCTGAGCAGGATGCAGTTTGAAAGTGCCTGCACATCTGCGCTGCGCGGGAGCTGATCGAAAAGCGAGACTTCGCCGAAGATGTCGCCAGCGCCGAGTTGATCGAGTTCGATACGCTCGCCATCGCGTGTGGCGGTGACTCCGCATGTGCCCTCGGCGACGTAAAACATGGCGTTGCCCTCATCGCCTTGCTTCACGATGAACTCGCCGGTGCGATAGACCTTGGGGTCTGCGAGGTTGAGGAACTCTTCGATTTCCGTGTCGGTGAAATCGTGAAAAAGAGGGATGCTTTTCAGTTTATCGTGGATGGGATGAGGAGCGGACATAATGAAAGTGCGCTCTTCCTAGCACGTATGCAGTCGGTGAAAAGGCGGGATTTTATGCTACTCGGCACGAATCTCGACGACGGTCCCCAGCTTTACTTTTTCGTAAATGAGCGGCGCAATTTCATCCGGGAGGCGGATGCAGCCATGTGACGCTGGGTAGCCGGGCAATTTGCCAATGTGCATCCCGATGCCATCGTTTGTGAGGCGGCAGAAATACTTCATCGGCGCACCGACGTAGCGCGTGCCGCCGGGTGCGGAGTCCACTTTGAGGCTCACGCCGCGCCGCACAGTGCGTCCGCGTTTATCCACGAAATCGCCGTAGATGCTGGAGCGATGATCTTTGTGTTTTTGCAGGATGGTGAACTTTCCAGTCGGCGTGCTTCCCGTGCGTTTGCCGGTGGAGACGGGTGTATCAATGTAGATTTGATCTTCGCCAAACATCAGCCACGCACGCTGCTTCGCGATGGAGATGACGACGTAAGAGTTTTCCGCAGTCACGAGAGCGGCGAGGTCTTTGTTCACCACGGCAGGCTCTTGTTTTTTGATTAACTCGCTCGCCTTTTTCACCGGCACGGGAGTCGGTGCAGGCGGGGTGAGCGAAGCTGTTTCGAGCGGCTTCACCGCTGGCACTGCGGCATCCTGCGCAAAAAGAACTCCCGCCAGAAAAATGGCGGCGATTTTTATGCAGATACTCGGCGAAAACATGGGCGCGTCTTTAATCCACGCACCGCTCGCACTGCAATCGTGGAATGAAAGTAGCCCGCTCCCGACATGTCGGGAGCGGGCTACTTTTCGCGTCACGCAGGGTTCTGCGCGGCGAGCGCGGCTGCGGCTTTTGCTTTTGCTTCCTCGGAGCGCTTTGCGATTTCTTCGGGCGAGGGGAGCGATTGCAATACTTCGAGCGGGATGTCGCCTGCGGCTGCGAGCTTGGTGAGACACTTTTGGCGCTCGAGCAGCGCCTTGTCGGAGTCGCGCTCCTTGCTGAATCGGCTTTTGTTTTTCTCACTCCGCTCACGCAGCATGGAATACACATCGCCGCCGAGGAGCGCGGAAATATCGATTTTCATCTTCTCGCGCTGGAGGTCTGTCGCGCTCACGGCGTCGCCATTGATCGGGCCAGCTTTGTATTTCGGAAACATGATCGCGGCCTCCGGGCAAACGCGGGAGCACGCGGGGCAGTTCGTTTTGCAGTTCTCGTTGTTCTGCACCTCGATTTGGCTCTGCTTGTCCACGCCGTACACGCCGAAAAGACAGAAGCTCAGGCACTGCATACAGTTCGTGCAGCGGTCGTAATCAATCACGGGAAACCACGGCTTCCATCCGCCATGTTGCGCGGCTCCGGCGGCGGCGCGCTGCTCCTCGACAAGCGTGGTGATTGCAGCGACATCGCGCCCTGCGACATCGTGAAATTTGATATTCACCGCGCCGCTTTCATCCGCCGGCTTCTCGTCGCCAAACTTCCCCAGTACTAGCAGCGAGCCGCGTGTTTGCGGGGCGACCTTTCCTTTGTTCACGCTGCGAGTCACTGCATAGCCGCGCTCCAGCAGCGCAGTCATCGTGGCGAGCCGGTCATCGAGTGGAGTCGCGCCGTCGCCTTCGTAAAGCACGACGCGGAGTGTGGATTCATCTTTGATCATATCGGTGGTAAATCTCCGGCTTGAGCGAGCGCGGAGTCAATCATCGCACGGCGCTCGGAAGGCTGTGTCCAACGCCATTGCGCCTCGTTTCCAAGCGATGTGATGGGATCGAAAAAGAGGAACTTTTTTCCCGGCTTCACACTCGGTGCCGTGAAGACGCTGATGCCTGACTCGCGGTCATAAACATCCGCCGTATGCACGTCGCGTTTTCCGCCGCCGCCGGGCGCATCGAGCACGAATGACGGGGTGTTAAAACCCGCAGTTGCCCCGCGCACATGGCGCTCCAGTTTCTGCGCGACATGCAGCGGTGTGCGGAGGTCTTCCACGCCGGGAACCATGTCGTGAACATAGACGTAGTAAGGATGCACGTTGATGTAGCTCAAGCGGCGCACAAGCAGCGTCATCGCATCAGCGGTATCGTTCACTCCCTGCTGAAGCACCGACTGGCAGCGGACGTGAATGCCGCGCTCCGTCATTCTGCCGAGCGCATCCTCGGTGAATCCCGTGATCTCGTTTGCGTGATTGAAGTGCGTGTGAACGACCACGTCTTTGTGCAGCTTGCGCCCCAGCTCCACGACGCCCGTCAGCGCATCGAGCCACGCATGGTCGGTGAGGATTTTTTGCGGCAGCACGCACAGCCCTTTCGTCGCAAAACGAATGCGCCGGATGTTTGGCATCTCCAGGAGGCGGCGGCCAATCGTCTCGATATGCCCCGCGCTCAAATTGTAAGTATCGCCGCCGGAAATCACGATGTCCTCTAGTTGCGGCTGACTCGTGATGTAGGCGAATGCTTCCTCCCAGCGTGCCGCCGTCGCGGGCAGCTTCATTTTTTCGATCACCTCCGTGTCATTTCCCACTGCATAGCTGCGCGTGCAAAAGCGGCAGTAAACCGGGCAGCTCGGCTGTGGCAAAAAGAGTGCCTTGTCCGGGTAGCGATGCGTGAGTCCCGCGACCGGCGAATCCTCGCGCTCGTTTAGCGAATCAAACCGCAGCATCGGATGATCCGCCTGCTGCTGCGAACGAAGCGGGAGAAATTGCGTGCGAATCGGGTCGTTCAGCGGCGAACTCCAATCAATGAGCGCCAGCAGATACGGCGAAATGCGGAGCGCCATCGGCGCGTGGGCGATGCCGGCTTCGAGGTCGGCAAAAAAGGATTCCGTAGCACGCGAGCCGAGAGTCTCGCGGAGCTGTTTCACGCTCGTGACGGTGTGGCGCTGCTGCCATTTATGGTCGCCAAATTCGGCAACTCCCGCCTTCGCGTAGGCTGGGATTTCCCGCCAGAACTCATCGCGGCGCAGCGAGCGATGATCGGCTTTCGGTTGGTTAAAAGTGGATGTTTGAGTGAGCGGGGGAAGCGGCGGAGTTGCGGAGTTTGCGGGCGGATCGACGTGTTCGGGATCGAGGACCGGGTTGGTGGTGTGCATGGGCATATTGAAAATGAAAGGAGTGTGGAAAAAACGCATTCTACCTGCGGGCGGACTCGCCCAAAGGCACTGTAAACTTCTAGTTCATCACAGCGCGACTCACGCGCAAAACTGGCTGCCGGTTTGTAATCACAAGCGGATTTATGGCCACAGGCTCATACGCCACGCCCCCAAGTGCAAGCGGAAGTTTTTCCCTCTCGATTGAAGATGCTGGCCGCTGTTTTATCTATTTTTCTCGTGTTCAAATTGCGCGGTTTGCTTGCCGGCAAATGTTCGGGAACTTCGCGATGAAATCTGTCGGTGAAATCGGCATTGGTTTATAGCCTGCTTTTGCGAGCGGCGCGAAGTGACGATCTTCAGTGATGATGTAGTCCGCTTCGGCAGACACGGCGCAGTCTGTGAATGTATTATCGTCTGGATCATCGCCGATGATGCGAAACTGGAAGTGAGGATTTACGCGGAGCAGTGTTCGTGTGGTAAGGTCGATCAAATCCATTAGTCGTGCGAGTTTTCGCCATGCGATTTCACCACTCATCGCAGAAACGATTTCTTCGTATTCGAGCAGAATCCCTGTGGAGACCGCCCAACTGAGGCGGCCAGCTACGCACGCATCCAGTATGGGGAAGTATGGGTGCCCGGAGGCCCGCGCTTGCAGAACGACGTTGGTATCAATGCAAACGATCATGCAGAGCGTCGGCGGGCGCGGACTTCCTCGATTATTGCGGGGAGTTTTTCCCATCGACCACTAATCCGCTCTGCTTCCGCCTCTGCGGAAATCTCACTCCAAAGTCTGTCTTTCTCGGCGTGGAGTAGGACTTCGCTGACCAAAATGAGGTCTTCATCGGGCAGCGTTTCGATTTGACGAATCAAGTCGGGACGCAAGTTTTTTGGAATCGGCGATGTCGTTGGCATGGGGCTGAAGGTAGCGGATGAGTAAGCGGATTCCCATTTATTTTTCCGAGCGTAACGACACGCCGCGTTAAAGTTTTTCCCTCGACACGGCGCATCGCTCGACGGAGATTCGCGCCGCTTCAAATGCAGCCGTAGCTCAACTGGATAGAGCGTTGGTCTCCGAAGCCGAAGGTTGTGGGTTCGACCCCCGCCGGCTGCACCACCTCCAGCACGCGAAGTCTATTTTACCAACATGAAAAATCTCGTTTTCACTCTGTTCGCCCTCGCAGTGCCAGTTTTCGCGGAGCGGCCAAATATCATTTTCATCTTCTCCGACGATCATGCGCAGCACGCCATTTCGTCCTACGGCTCGAAGGTGAACCAGACGCCAAACATTGACCGGCTCGCGAGCGGCGGTGCGCGGTTTGTGAATTCGTTTGTCACCAATTCCATCTGCACGCCGAGCCGCGCGACGCTGCTCACGGGGCAGTATTCGCATGTGAATGACGTGCCCGTTTTCAACCGCTTCGACGGCTCGCGCGATCATGTCGCGAAGCATCTGCAAAAAGGCGGCTACCACACGGGCGTCATCGGTAAGTGGCATCTTGGGAGTGATCCCACGGGCTTTGACCGCTGGATCGTGCTGCCGGGGCAGGGTGCGTATTGGGACCCCGTCTTTCTCTTGCAGGGTAAAAAAATCACCATCAAGGGACACTGCACGGACATTACCACGGACCTCGGCATCGAGTTCCTGAAGACGCGCCCGAAGGACAAGCCGTTCTTTTTGATGCTGCACCAGAAAGCGCCGCATCGCGCGTGGATGCCAGCCGAGCGGCATATCGAGATGTTCAAAGATAAAGTCATCCCGGAGCCGGAGACGCTTTTCGACGACTACGCCACGCGCCCGACTGCGCTGCCTATCAATAAACAAACGGTCGCCCGCGATCTCTCGCGGTACGATTTGAAACTCACTCCTCCCGAGGGCCTCAAAGGACCGGAACTGAAAAAGTGGGAGGGTTCCGAGCCTGATTCCGTCGAAGTGGATGGGAAGGTTCTCACCGGCAAGGAACTCGTGAAATGGAAGTATCAGCGCTACATGCGCGACTATCTGGCGTGTGTGCAGGGCGTGGATGAGAGCGTGGGAAAAGTGCTCGATTACCTCGAAGCCAACGACCTCGCGAAGAATACGATTGTGATTTATTCCACGGATAACGGCTGGTTTCTCGGCGACCTTGGGCTTTACGACAAGCGCTTCATGTACGAGCCGGGGCTAAAGATTCCGCTGCTCGCAAAAGGCCCCGGAATCAAAGTCGGAATCACGCCTGCGCAGTTTGTGGCCAACATTGATTTTGCTCCCACATTTCTCGATCTCGCTGGCCTGCGCGTGCCGGAATCCATGCAGGGCCGCTCGCTTGCGCCGCTACTACGCGGTGAATCGCCTGCGGACTGGCGCACGTCGTTTTACTACCGCTATTACCATTCACCGGGGCATCATAATACGGTCGCCCATCTCGGTGTACGCACGGCCACGCACAAGCTCATCTACTATTGGGCGCATGATACGTACGAGATGTTTGACCTCACCAAAGACCCCACCGAACAGCGCAACCTGCTCTACGCGGAAGCTGACGCAAAGAAGCCCGAAGTCGCCGCAAAATTTGCCGAGCTGAAAGCGGAGATCGCGCGTTTGCAAAAGCAGTACAAAGACGACGGGAAATATGCCGATCCTTCCACTTGGGCCAAAGACGGCGTGGATGGAATGCCTAAGGAACTTAAAGCCGAAGGAATCAAGACGGTGGAGGAAGCGATGGTGCTCTCGGGAGCGAAGTAAAAACATCATTTCAGAATCATGAGACTCACCGCGCTACTCACATTTTTCGCACTCACATTCACCGCGCAGGCTGCGCAGAAGCCGAATGTCATCATCATCCTCGCCGACGATCTCGGCTACGGCGATGTGCAGTGTTACAATCCCGAACGAGGAAAAATCCTTACGCCGCACATTGATGCGCTCGCAAAAAGCGGGATGCGTTTTACCGATGCGCACACGAGCAGCGGAGTGTGCTCGCCCACGCGCTATTCGCTGCTCACCGGGCGGTATCATTGGCGGACGCGGCTGCAATCGGGCATAGTCGGCTATCTCGAAAAGCCGCTCATCGTGCCGGAGCGACTTACGCTTGCGGGCCTTCTCAAGCAGCAGAGCTACCGCACCGCAGCGATTGGAAAATGGCATCTCGGCTGGGATTTCGAGCTCACAGACGACGAGCGAAAGCTGCTCAAAAGCTACGGCGGCAAACCGGGCGGCGGCGGCAAAGTCTCGGAAAACACGACCGATGCCGAGCGCGCAGCATGGCGCACGATTTACTCGCGTGAGTTTCGCGGCGGGCCGATTGCGGTCGGGTTCGATTCGTATTTCGGGACTGATGTTCCGAACTGGCCACCGTTTTGTTTCATCGAAAACGACCGCACCGTGGGCATTCCAAGCGAATTGCTGTCTGCGGAGGGGCATCGGAAATATCAGGCCAGCATCCAAGGTCCGGCGCTCGCGGGCTGGAAGCTCGAAGGCATTTTGCCAGCACTCACAGACCGCGCGTGTGCATTCATCGAGGATGCCGCGAAAAAGCCGGAGCCGTTCTTTTTATACATGCCGCTCACTTCGCCACACACGCCCATCTCGCCGGGTAAAGAATGGCAGGGGAAAAGCGGGCTGAGTGAATTTGCGGACTTCGTGATGCAGACCGACGCCACCGTGGGCCGCGTTCTTGCCGAGCTGAAGAAAAGTGGCGCGGAGGAAAATACGATGGTCATTTTCACCAGCGATAATGGCTGTGCGCCATACATCGGCGTGGAAGAAATGGAGGCTCGCGGGCATTTTCCTAGCGGCCCTTTGCGGGGCTACAAAGGCGATGCTTGGGAGGGAGGCCATCGCGTGCCGTTTATCGTGAGCTGGCCCGGTGTCGTCTCACCAGATTCGCGCTGCGATGCGCTCGTGCAGCAGACGGACGTATTTGCAACCGTCGCCGCCGCGCTTGCAGTAAAGCCGCCTGCGGGAGTTTGTGAGGATAGCGTAAGTCTGCTGCCTTTGCTGAAAGGCGATACGAAACCGGTGCGCGAATTCGGTATCAGTCACGCAATGTCCGGCCTGCCCGCGCTGCGCAAAGGCTCATGGAAAATCATCTTCGGTCCGGGCGCGGGCGGGTTTAATCGAAAGGCTGTCGTGCAGGAAAAACTGCCCGGCCAGCTCTACGATCTCGCCACTGATCCCGGAGAGAAGAAAAACCTCTGGAGCGAAAAGCCGGAGCTTGTCGCCGAGCTTGCCGCAGAAATGGAACGCATCGTGAATGCGCACCCAAACGATGTGCCTGTGAAATGGCGCAGATTTCTGGAAAGCGCACGATAGAATCGCCTGCATCGGGCTGCTCGACATGCGCGGCGCTTTCGCTGAAAATAAAGGCGAATGGTGGATCCCAAGCCGATTTCTGAACAACGTCCCAAGCTTCTTGTGCTGGAGCTTTGGGGCATTGGCGATTTGACGTTTTCGACTCCGCTGCTGCGATCTGCCGTCGAGCAATACGACGTTACACTCGTCGGCAAACCACACGCGCGATCCTTGCTGGAAGCGTCGTTCCCGGAAATCCGCTTCGTTGCCTACGATGCGCCGTGGAGTGCTTATCGTGGTAAATACAGGCTTTGGGCGTGGCGCTGGCCGGAGCTTGTCGGGCTGATGAGCCGCCTGCGTCGCGAGAAGTTCGATGCCGCTGTATCCGTCCGCAACGATCCTCGCGATCATCTGCTCATGTGGCTGCTACACGCCAATCGTCGGTTTGGTTTTCCGCGCAAAGGCAGCCAGCGGCTACTCTCAGACCCCGTCCGCCGTTCACTCGCCAAACAGCACCGCGTGGAGGATTGGCGCGATCTCGGTGAAGCGATGGGCTTTTCCGGGATCAGAAAAGCGGAGCCAAAGCTCGATCATCCAGCATACCGCTCGGAGCGAGTGGATGCGTTTCTTGCAGGAGTAAAAAAACCGCTCATCGTCCTGCATCCCGGCGCCCGCATCGCTGTCCGGCGTTGGCCGGAGGCTTACTTTGAAAAAATCGTGCGGCGACTTCGCGAGATGTTTGATTTTCACCTCGTGCTGGTTCCCGATCCCGATGGCTACGGAATGGGGCTGGCACCAATCGCAGACAGCGTGGCGCCATCGCTCTCGGTCAATGAGCTTGTGGACTTGCTCGGTCGCGTGGAGTTGCTGATTTGCAATGACTCCGGGCCGGGGCATCTCGCCGCGAGCTGCGGGCGACCGGCAATCGTGGTCTTTGGCCCGACAGACCCGGACTGGTTTCGCCCGTGGGGAGAATTGCACCATCTTGTGATTCGCGACATCTGCCCGTGGCGACCGTGCTTTGATTACTGCAAATTCCGCGAGCCGTATTGCATGACGAAGCTGCTCCCGGATGCCGCGTGGCCGGACATTCGCGCACACATCGAATCGCTAAACCGGCGCGGAATCATCGCGCTGCCATCGCTCCAGCCCGCGTGAAAGTCGTCGCCGTCATCGCCACTTTCCGCCGCCCGGATGAGCTGAGGCGATTGTTTGCGTCGCTTCAAAAAAGCACCGTCCCACTCCGCGGAATCGTCGTCGCAGACAATGCCGCCGAAGTTCAAATCCGCACACTCGTCGAAAGCAGCGGCGCAAATTACATCGCCGCGCCCGGCAATGCAGGCTGCGGCGCAGGACTCGCGCTTGCAGAGAAAACGGCGCTCAATTTATTCCCCGACCTCACACACGTCTGGGTGCTCGACGACGATGTAGTCGTCGAACCCGCGACGCTCGCCACGCTGCTCGAAGCGATGGGCGACGCTGGCTCGGCGTGTCCGCAAGCGGCTGATGCACACGGCGGGCTAAACTGGTTTCCCGGCCTCTTGGATCGAGCAAAATTCAACATCCTCCGCCGCGCTGCGACGCCCCGCGAGTATCTCGAAAAATGCGGCCCGCAGCCCGAAGCATTCACTTGGGCGACCGGCGTCGCGCTCCTCGTGACGCGCACCACTTTGGAAAAAGCCGGGCTGCATCGCGGAGATTTCTGGATGCGCGGCGAAGACCTCGATTTCTCGCTCCGCTGCACGCAAGCAGCCCACGGAGTCTATGTGCCCACTGCGCAAGTTGCGCATCTTCCGCCCGGCGGCGGGCTTGTCGTGAACGACTTTCCCGAACGCATGAAACACGCGGCGATGCTCCAAAATGCAGCATTTCTTTTCGCAAGGACGAGTCACGGACGGCGGTTGCTCCGGCACATGCCGGGAAATTCGTGGCGGCATATCCGGCGCTTCGGCTTCAGCGCGATAGGCGATGTCGCACGCGCTACATGGCTGGGTGCAATCTGTGGACGACCTGCTGGCGCTCAAGAAGGAACATATTTTAGAGAAAAATTGAGTGAATTTTGGAAAAGAAGTTGACGTGAAAAACCAATTGCCATACCGTGTATGGCATGAAGATGACAATGCATATAGACGAAGCATTACTTGCAGATGTAATGACCACTTTTGGATGTGAATCCAAGACTGATGCTGTTGATTTTGCATTGCGAGAGCTGGTTCGCCGCCGCCGTTTGCGCGAATACCGTAACGGCATCGGACTGACTCCCGACGAGCTGGAAAATGCAGTCTTTCCAGGATACGATCCGCTGGCTCTTCGCGTAGCTGAAACAACTGCTCAATATGGAAACCCTCCTGCTGG
>JANMLS010000426.1:0-12810 GCA_031372675.1 Verrucomicrobiaceae bacterium | reverse complement strand
CTCGGAGAGCAGACGGCGGACGAGCGCGGCGGTATTGGTGTTTTCCTCGACGCAACCTTCCTGGAAGCGGTTGAACTCCTCCCGCGTCTGGCGGTCGAGGTCTTTGCGGTCCACGACGAAGACGCATTTGTGGATGGAATCGTTTTCCTTGAGCAGGGTGGCGGCCTTGAAGGAGGTGAGCGTCTTGCCGCTGCCGGTGGTGTGCCAGACGAAGCCGTTGCCATTATCATCGTCGATGCACTTCACCATGTGCTGCACGGCATAGACCTGGTAGGGCCGCATGATCATGAGCTTTTGCTCGGTGGCGATGAGCACCATGTAGCGGCTGATGGTCCGGCCAAGGTCGCACTTCTTCAGGAAGTGATCGGCGAATTCACTGAGATGGCGAATCTTCCCGTTGGCCTTGTCCGCGAACTCATAGACGGGCAGGAAGCGCTCGTCGGCATTGAAGGCGAAATGGCGGGCGTTGTTGTTGGCGAAGTAGAAGGTCTGGTCGCGATTGCTGACGATGAAGAGCTGGAGGAAGCAGAGGAGGGTCTTGGTGTAGCCGTTGCCGGGATCGTTCTTGTATTCGACGATCTGCTCCATGGCCCGGCGGGGATTCACGCCGAGGGTCTTCAGCTCGATCTGCACGCAGGGCACGCCATTGATGAGCAAGATGACATCGTAACGGTGGTGGCTGTTGTCCGTGTTGATGCGGAGCTGGTTAATCACCTCGTAGTGGTTTTTGCACCAGTCCTTGAGGTTCACCAGGGTGTAGTTCAGCGGCGTGCCGTCATCGCGGGTGAAGGAGTTGATGCTGCGCAGTGTCTTCGAGGCGGCGAAGACATCCGGCGTGACGATCTCATCCAGCAGGCGGGCAAACTCCGCATCGGTGAGGCGGACGCGGTTCAAGGCCTCGAACTTTTCACGGAAGTTCTGTTCCAGCTTTGCGCGGTCGGTGATGTCGCGGCGGTATTCGTATTTGAGGCCTTGGAGCTTGCCGATGAAACCGTATTCGATGTCGTCCTCGCGGACGACAGAACTCGGGGTATTGGTCGGTATTTGATATTGCACGGGTAGCAGAATTATTGAGTTCGACCTATGGAGCCTTCTTCACTTTCGGCAGTAATTGGGCGGATGGTGACCTGTTTTTTCCTGTCGAATCGGCATGAGTATGAAAGGCGAGCATTGATGTGAAAAGGTGATTTATAGCCAGCAGAGCATGAATTTACGGAGCTTCACTGCACAAAGCTTTATCAGGCAAGGAACTGATGATTGCGCGAATGGGGATGCGTGGTTAGTTCCTCGCGCATGACACAGGAATGGACGATTGAGTTTCGGAATGTTTGGGAACGCGCGGTCGCGGCTTGGGAAAGCGGGCGCAGGACGGTGGCGACGATGTTTGATGCGAAGGATACGGCATTTCTTGTGGCGATTGGCTGCTCGACTCAGGAGCTGTTTGATTTCGTCGATGACTCGCTCCGCTACGATGATCTCGACTACGAGACGGCGCTGGAGGTGACTGCGATTCGGCGCGATTATTTTCTCAATGAGATGGGCGGGAAAACGACGGGGCGCGTCGTGCCGATGTCGGCACTGCCTGCGAAATCTGCTGCGGTGGACGGCATCGCTTGGCTTCCGCGTTTGATTGCGAAGGCGCGGATCAAACTGCGCGGTGAGATGAACCCGGACTTGATGTATGGCTGCGCGGGCGACCGTCCTTTTCTCCGCAAGCACGGAATTACGCTGCCGCAATTCCTGCGGCTCGTCCGCGATTGCCGGGATGATGACCGGGCGATTATCGAGGCGGTGAAAGCGGCTAGAGGACGTGATCGCTCGCAAGCGTAGGTGCGCCAACTCACTTGCGACTGATCACTGCTTACTGCCAACTGCTCAAAGCCGCATTTACAAACCTACTTAATGCCGTGGACTCGCGAGGCGACTTTGAGCCGCAGTGCGTTCAGCGCGATGAAGCCGGTGGCGTCGTTTTGATTGTATGCCTTCGTCGGGTCGGCCTCCATCGTGGCGATTTCGGGGTTGTAGAGCGAGAGCGGTGACTTGCGACCTGCGGCGATGATGTTGCCTTTGTAGAGCTTCACACGGGCTACGCCGGTGACGTTTTTTTGCGACTCGGTGACGAGTGCCTGCAACGCCTCGCGCTCCGGCGCAAACCAGAAGCCGTAATAGACGAGTTCCGCGTATTTCGGGATGAGTGAGTCGCGGAGGTGCATCACTTCGCGGTCCATCGTGAGCGATTCGATTTGGCGATGCGCGAAGTGCAGGATGCTGCCGCCGGGTGTTTCATAAACGCCGCGCGATTTCATTCCCACGAAGCGGTTTTCCACCATGTCCACGCGCCCGCAACCATGTGCGCCGCCGAGGGCGTTGAGCACTTTCATCACCCAGTAAGGCGAGAGGATGACGTGGTTTTCGGCGTTCGTTTTTACCTCGCCGGTGTAGCCGAGTTTTTTCAGCACTGCGTCAATGTCGTTGGTGCCGACGGCGGTGCAGTTGCCTTTCTCGAAGGAAAGCTCCACATGCTCCGCCTTGTCGGGCGCGTCTTCGGGAGCGACGGAGAGCACGTACATATCGCGGGCTTTTTCCGCGCTGGCGTCGTACCACGGGTCTTCGAGGATGCTGGCCTCGAAGGAAATGTGCAGAAGATTGCGGTCCATCGAGTAGGGCTTCTTCGCCGAGGCTTGCACGGGAATGTTGTGCTTCTCGGCGTAAGCGATCATCTCTGCGCGTCCGGGAAACTCCTCGCGAAAACGATCCTGCCGCCACGGCGCGATCACCTCCAGCGACGGCGCAAGCGCGGCGGCTGCGAGTTCAAAACGCACCTGGTCATTTCCTTTCCCCGTCGCTCCGTGCGCCACTGCGTGTGCGCCTTCGGCCTTCGCGATTTCCACCATGCGCTTTGCGATGCAGGGCCGCGCGATGCTCGTGCCGAGAAAATACTGCCCTTCGTAAATCGCGCCCGCCTGCATCATCGGGTAGATGTAGTCGCGGGCAAACTCCTCGCAAAGGTCTTCGATGTAGCACTTGCTCGCGCCGGTCATCAGCGCCTTCGGCTCCACGCCCTGCAATTCCTCCTCCTGCCCGACATCGGCACAAAAGGCGACGATTTCAGCGGAGTAGGTTTCTTTCAGCCAAGTGAGCAGAACGCTCGTGTCGAGGCCGCCGGAGTATGCGAGGACGATTTTCATAAAGTGAGGCGCGCATGAAACAAACTCCCGCCGCGAGTGCAAGCATCGCGCACTGCAAAATCACGATTTTGCCCGATCCATCGAGCGGTGAAATTTTCTAAAACCATTTCCTTGCAGACACTCGCGCCGCCGACTAATCCCCGCGCCATGGCAAATGTTCTAAGCACAAAAGAAATCAAAGAAGCACTCAAGAACCTCCCGCAGTGGGAAGCCGAGGGAAAGGCAATCGAACGCACATTTGAGTTCGACGACTTCTCCGACGCAATTGACTTCGTGAACGGAGTCGCCGAACTCGCGGAGGACGCCGGGCATCATCCCGACATCGAGATTCACTTTAACAAAGTGCGCCTCGTCCTCTCCACGCACAGCAAAGGCGGAGTCACCGAGGCCGACCTCGACCTCGCCGAGCGCATAGACACGCTTGTTGATGAGTGAAACCAGCCGCCGCAGACTCGCCACCGTAGTGACGCTCTCAATTGTCATCGGCGCGTGGGCATTTATCGAGTGGAAGGCACGCCCGCCGCAGCCACCAGCAATCAAGGCATTCCCGTGGGAAAATGAAACGGCACCTGCGAAAAAATAACCACCCGCGCCGCTTGCCACTGTGCTTCTTAAATTGATACAGAATCACGCCATGAAACCGCTCCTGCTCGCTCTCGCAACCATGCCGCTTCTCGCCCAGGAGCCAGCACCCGCGCCGGAGAAACCTGCCGCGCCGCCAGTGCCGCCAGCAGAAACCGCAAAGCCCGCAGCCGAAGAAAAACCCGCCACGCCCGAACTCCCCGAACGCTCCCCCGCTCCACGCGATGACAAACTTCTGGAGCTTCTCCGCCGCAATCCCACGCCCGATGGCTCTCGCGAGCTGGAGCGTCTGCCGGACTTGCCCCCAAAGACCAACGAAGCAGATGCAGAGAAGGCGAAAAAAGCAGCCATGCTCCGCGACAAAAGCCGCAACACACTGCTCCCTCCCACGACTTCCGCAGACCTCGATCTCCGCATCCGCTATCGCAAAGCCCGCACCGTGGCAGAGCGCGATCCCGCAGTCGTCGCCGCATGGGAATCCTCGCGGCAGGCAAACACCGATTACGCAAAGCGCGAATCGCTCAAACGATACTACGATTTGATTCGCAAAAAAGTCCTCTCACTCGACCGTAGCGTTGCGCCATTGCTCGAAGAACGGCATGTTTACTCGACCAAAAGGCTCGACCAAACGCGCGTAGAACCAACTGACCCACTCGCCGAAGACCTGCGCAACCAGCCGTAAATACACGGTACGAATCCCCACAAACCACTTGCCAAAACCAAGGCGAGTTCCGATATTCCGCCCCCTTACGCAACCAGCGCCGGTGTAGCTCAGAGGTAGAGCAGACGATTCGTAATCGTCAGGTCAAGGGTTCAATTCCCTTCACCGGCTCCCTGTTTTGGTCGGGAGTCGGCGGCAGTTGGTTGGTTTTAACCTATTGGCCTCGTGTTTCTGTTTTTGCGGAAACTTACTCGCGAACAATCGGCGGCAAAAAGCTGTTCCATTTTGTTCCGCGTGAAACGCCCACTACCTCGCCAGCTCGATGATTCGCGCTTCGGCTTCGCGGCGGCGTAGTAGGCCGTCGAGTCCTTTGCCGATCCAGAGGCGTTTCATGGACCGAATTTGTGATGCGATTTTTGGGAGGGTTCGACTGAGCGGCGGTTGTAGCGCGCACCAGTTTTCGATGATGGCGCGGATCTCGCGCATTTCGCGGCGGCGGTCGCCGGTCATCGAGGGGCCGCGATTGAATACGAGGGAGACGAGGGCGCCGAATGCATCGGCGGGGAGCTGGTCGGAGCCGGGGAAGGCGCGTTTGGTTTCCGTCTCCCATTTCGGAACGGTGGCCGTTTGGAAAACGGAGAGGGCGGCGTCGCGCGTGATGGTGATGTCGCGGAACTCTGATGCTTTGGCTTTGGCACGCAGCGATTTCAGGCCGATAGCGGTCGAAAGCCGGGTGATCTGGCCGGGTGTGAGATGGGTTCGCCAGTCGCGGGTGAATTCTTCGCGTGTGGTGTAGCCGAGATCGTAGCCAACGCCGAGAGTGATACCACTATCGCCGCCTGGCCATTTGCTTGGCTGGTCGATTCCCTCAAATTCGAGGATGAGTGCGATTGCGTTTTTGGAGAGCATGATTTTAGCGGTCGAGGTTGTGGATGAGCCAGGGGAGCCAGCCGCCGATGCGGACGCCGAGCCACATGAGCCAGGCGCGGTGGATGGCTACTCGGTTGTGGCGCATGATTTGGTAGAAGATGCGGTCGCACTGGGCGCGGGTGAGTTTTCCGGCGAGGCCGTTGGTGCGGTAGAGGTAGTCGTGGATGATGGCGGCTCGGGAGTGTTTGCCGAAGGGCGGGAGGATGGACCACATGGGGCGCGGGACGCTGGCGAGGTCGGTGCGGAATCCGGAGGGGACTTTGATGCGGATGCCGGTTTTTTTATCGGTCCAGAAAAGGCGCTTTGTGGTGAAGTAGATGCCGTCGCCTGCGGTGGCGAGGGTGAGGCGTGAGAAGCTCGGTTTCATGCCTTTGGCGTGGCGTCAACTCACGGCAGATCGTCATCGTCCGCGATTTTTGGGCGCGGTTTGTTGCGAGTACACCAGACGTGGATTTTGATCATCAGCGTGACCACGGCGACGCCTGCGCCTGCAATGGTTCCGATAAATGCGGCGATGCGCTGGATGTCTTCGATGTGTTGCATGAGCCATGAAACGAACGCGCCGAAGACGCCAAGGATGGCCGTGGCGAGCGGGTGTTTTTCGTCGAATTGTGTGAGCAGCTTCACGCGCTGCGCGGGGGTGTCAATTTGGGGCTGTGGAGGCAGCGAAGAAGGCTACTATTGCGTCCCAGAGCGCTGGCAGGGCATCGCGGGCGGCTTCAGGGATCGATTCGCTGTTGAGGGTATTAGTGCGCTCGCCGCCGTCCTTGATGAGAGTCAGAGCGATTGCGAAGGCGCGGCGGCGAGGGCGCGGCAAGGGCTGCTGGCTTTGTTCATCGAGCACCTCTTCCCCGTATTCGACTTCGCCGAGAAGCTCGACCATTGCGGATTGCAGTGACCAACCTTCAGCGGCGGCGACGCCTAAGAGCCAAGTCGCAAGCGTTGCGAAAGCAGCGCTACCGAGTGCGGCGGCGGTCGTCGAGTGATTGGAAGAAAAGCCGTTTTCTTCGCCGTGAAACGTGAGCTTCGTGTCTTGGTACGAATGTACGGCAGTGCCCGTGAGGACGTGGATATACTTCAGGTTTTTCATATTTAGAAAGTGCCTGTGATGTTCAGGAGCGAGTCCAGCGTCACCATGTAGGAGACACTTGAAGCGGGCGCAGTGACACCGTTTTCGTAGGCAAAAGTGAGGAAGGAGTTCACACCTCCTCCAGCCACAGTCGTGGGTGACCCGGTCGCTGTGATTGCGCTGGACCATGATCCCCACGCACCTGTCGAGGTAGAACGGAAGCGACGCCACGCTGAAGTTGTGCCTGAACTTTTGGTAATCAATATCTGCGCCATTTCCGTCGTATTCGCTGAATGGAACTGCGCCGCCGTCCCTGTAGTGAGCGTAGTTCCGTCATGGGCCACTACTCTCCAATCCAACGCGCTACCGTTACGGTATATCTCAACGCCGATACCTCTCGCTGCCAGTGCTGTTCCGCTGTCAGTGTTTTCCGCCTTCAAACGAAGTGTTACGTCTGTGCCGATCTGAATGTAGCCGGTCCACAACATGCCGTAATTGCCCTGCCACGGGACTTCGTTTTTCGACAAGCTGCACTGGCCTCTGATTCGAGTCACAGAACCGTTGGTGGTTCCTGAGCCTATCGCTACACGGCCAAAATTCACCAGATTGGTTGATCCGCCTGACCCAGCTACTCCGACCCAAGCTGATAAATTCTCCGGTGTGATATACTCGGCAGCGAGTCTGTTTGTCGGCTGCCGCGCGTCCATGAGTGCGCGTGTCATAAGGCTGGCACTGCTTGCCGCAGTTTGATTCGGCGCAGTGTTGTTGGTGCCTGCAAATGTGTTCGACGTAGCCGTAGCTGCCGCGCCCAGCGTAGTGAGCATGGCGGCTGTCGTCGCGTCATCGAGGACGGTGCGCGCTGCGCTCGTCAGCGTCGTGACTGTTGCGATGCCACTGCCGGTGAAGTATGGCAGTTTGTCTGCTGCGGAAGTCACTCCAGCGAGCGCATTCAACTCATCATCGAGCCTGTTGCTGTCTAAAGTGCCACCGAGGATTTGATCGGCCTGGAGGTTTGTGAGTCCGCCGCCGTCGCCGTAAAATCCGCCAGTCGAGGTGATCGTTCCGAAATTGTAGATGCTGCCGCTTTGATCGACGATAAACATCGGCGTCTCGTTGTTGATGACGTTGATCAGATTGCCACTGAATGTGCCTTCGGCGTTGATGTAGAGCAGATCGTGAGAGCCGCTGAATGATCCGAGGCGCAGGCGGTCGAGGGTCGGCAGGGTGAGCGATGTGCTTCCGAGATCGAGCGTGCCGCTGGTCGGGTTGCCGTTGATGGTGCCTTGCAGTAGTCCGTTTTTGAGCGGTGTGGTCTGCGCTTGGGCGCTGAATGCCAGGGCGAATATGGCGAGCAGTCGGAAGATGAATGTGCGGTGCATTTTAGTAGGTGCAGGTGTAAACGAGTTCGTAGTTTGCGGAGTCGGTGTCGCCGTTTAGCTGACGGGTGAAGCCCGTTTCGCTCTGTGCGGTGATGGTGCCGACGAAGAGAGTCAAAGCCGGTGAATCGGTCGTATTTTTGACGTAAGCGGAAATGTGATAGTTCGCTGTCGGCATCGGCAGCGGGAAGGTGACGGTGACTTCGCTGGTTGCATCCGGGATTGAGACGGTGCCGCTGCGAGTGCGGCCTGTGGAGAGGCCGACTGCTCCCAGCCCTTCGCGGCGCAGGCAATTTTGCAGGGCTATTCTGAAAAGGTCGCTGATTTGAATGTCGCCGTCTTTCTCCCAATTAAATTCGCAGAGCAAATCGGCGCTCTCCACGTCGGCAATCGCGCCGGGGGTAGAGCCGTGCAATTCGACCGTGAGTGAAAATCCTGTGCTACCGGAACTGTGCCAGCCGCGAAAGCCTGCGGTCTTCGCGATGAATTGAACGGTCTCCGCGTCGGCTGTGGCGTCGTAGTGGGCGTGAGCAGCGAACGCGGCGGCGAGTGCCGTCGCAATGGCCGTGGCTGTGTCGTTGGTAGAGCAGTTGACTTCCAGTAAAGTGCCGCCCGTTCCGGCAGCCGGTGCAGAGCCGGTGGAGCTGGGGTCAAACCAGACTCGAGTGTACGCGCTATCGGTGTGATAAAGGTCGAAGTATGCGCTGGCCAGCGAGCCGCTTTCATCGGCGACGCATTGCACGGTGAGCGTTTCTTTTTGTGAGCGCAAATCGACGCCCAGGAGCTTCTGAAAAATCGGCTGCGAGAGATCGAGCGTCCCGCGATAAAAGTAATCTGTTTCCCCATTGGTGCCTTCCTCGGTGAATTCGGTAAAAGTGACCGGGGCGTTGAGCTGGTCGGCGTCGAATTTCTGCGTTCCAGTGTCGCGCTTCACGATCATGTCGAGCGCGGGAGTGGTCATTTGCACCGTGTTGGCAGAACCGGTTCGGCAGAAACCTACTTCGATTTTCTTTTTCTCCAGGCGAGCGCGGATTCCCCCGCGAACGCTGTTCACTACGTCGCCGAGGTTTTGGGGAAAGCTTCGGTCGGTCTGGACGCTGCCAGTGTCGAGGTTGATGAAAAGTCGAGCGGACACATCAGCTTGCGGCTGTCAAAGGTTGCCACCGGCGGGCGGAATGCTAAATTTCCCCGGTATGAAAACGCTCCTCTGTTTCGTTCTCGCGCTCGTTTGCCTTTGCAACGCCGAGGAAAAAGCACTCTCGCCGAAATTCATCTGCGCAACGCCGTGGAAGTTTGATCACCCGGACACAAAAAATGTGCCGCTTCGATTCCGAATGGATGGCACGATGGAAAGCAAGCAGTGGAAAGGACTCTGGAAGCAAACGGGACCGCGCCAAATTACCATGACGATTGCTGGCAAGCGAACATCGGTGCTGAATTTCGAGCCAGACGGAATGAGCTACACTGGCACGCATTTCGAGGGTTCGCCGGTGACTGGTCGCAGAGTTGGCGACATTCCGGCGGACGCACGCTAGTGCTCTGTCACGCATCGGGTGAGGGATAGCGTCCGTGCTTCTCGACTGTGAATAGTGACTGGTGACTGGTGAATAGTCGCAAGCGTGGGGGCCTGACCCACGCCCACGCCTTGCGACTATTCACCAGTCACCAGTCACAGCCGAGAAGCAGGACGGATAAGCCCCTCAAATTACGCGTTACGCTGCACTAGGGCCAGCGTGAGAGTGGGCAGCTTTCGGTTGCCAGCTTGCTTTTGAGCGCGACGAAGCAACCGCATTCCTCACAGCGTTTGTGTTTGAGTCGGTCGCAAGCGATGCACGCCTTGATGCGCTGCGCCTCGGTCGCTGGCTCGACGATGACCTCAGCTCCTGTGACCACAGCTCCGAGCGCACGCCATGCGGCGGCAGTGGCGTTTCCGAGTGTGCGAAGTGGATTCATTTGTTTGCGGAGTGCCACCAGCTCGCGGCGTAGCCGGGATTTACCCAGGCCTTCGGGTTGGTGGTCTGCTTTTCGCGCCATTGGCGGCTGTAAGCGGTGCGCACGCTGACGCATTGGACATCCCATCGGCGCGCCCGGAGCGCCTGCCACCAAGCCACCGGACCGGTGACTGCTGGCACATTAGTTTCTGCGAGGCGTGCGCGGTCGCGGAGCTGATGATTGCAGACACACGAAAAAAACGGATGCCCTGGCATCGCAGACCACGCGAGGCCGTTTGAGACTTCCGGCTCTGAAAAGTCCACTACGAGCATGGTCGGGTTTGCTTCGCAGAATTTGCGGAGTGGTTCGGAGTTCATCGGCACGGTGTCGGTGCCGCAAGTCAGTCCTCCGAAATCGCGGAGGCATCGAGCGAGGATGATGTCTGCACGCATGGCGTGATGAGAGCAAAGTGGGGAAATTTCAGACCAGTCGGGCCAAGTGGCCGCTGCATCAGCGTCCGACCAAAGGCGCAGATTCCATCCGGGCATTGCGGACCTCCAAAGCTCGCGATTTTTTGCGAATGCTGGCGGAAGCGATTCAGCGCCCTGCACCCAGACCTGATGAATGGTTCGGTTCATAATTCTACGAGACGCGCTCCCGCCGCTTCGTGGATGATTTCACGCTTCAGCTCGGGGCACCAGATGCAGACCTGTTGCTCGGGAGTCATTGAGCGAGCTTCCCAAAGGAGCATGTCGATCCATTTCCGCAGCCGTTTCACGGCTTCCGCAGGTGATTGTTCCTGCGCGATTTTCGCCAGTCCGAGATCAATGCCGCTTTCATTTCGCTGATAGCCGAAGTGGTAGCCGAGTTTGCGCAGCGCATCGGCTTGGGTGCGATCTCCGTTGAGGAGAAAAACCGGTGCATCCGGTTTCGGCGTTTGCCAGAGTCTCGACCGGGTTTCTTTGCCGATGTCGCTTTTGCTTTCGCGCTGTCCAGCGAGCCATTCGGCTGTCGCATAGACTTTGCGTCCTTTCTGCAATGGCCCGATGACGTGATCGCAGTGGCCGCTGCTGATGATGAGCTTTTGGTAGAGGTCGCGAATCATTTCGCCCTGCACGGCGTAGGCGTGAGTGCGCTCTATGCCGGCGACTTGGAAAACGCCGGGTGAGATTTCTTTGCGGAAGCGTGATCCGTCGCGTCCTACGTCCTGCCCTCCAAAATAAAGCATCTCCCAATTTTCTGGCGCAGACTTCACAAATTGAGCGGCAAGCGAAGCGAAGGATTCAATACCGAAAAAGTCATCCTCCAAAATCAGCACACGCTTTGCGCCAAGACTCAGGGAGCGGGCGAGCATGTGACGATGGCTCTCCATGCAGCCCCACGAGCCTGCGCCCGTCGGCCACCACGGAGGCGGAGGACAGGCTTTTGCGTCGATGGCAGTAAAAACTTCCGGCTCTCGAAACGGCCACGCGATCTGCGCAATGTGCTCGCGGAACTGATCGAGGCGGTCTTTGCGGCGCGGCAGGTTTAGCACGAACACGAGATCGAAGTATTCGCGAAGGTTCACTTCGCCAACTGGCGGCGCGGGCGGTTGATCGGTTTGATTACCGCAGCCCGAGCACGGTTTTGCGCCACTGCCTTTGGCTGCGGCAGCGATCTGGATTTGCGGTGTCTCTTCTACTTTGTAATCAGCAGCAATGCGACGAATGCGGAAGTGGCGACCCTCGCACGAAAGCGAGATCTCGCGACCATCTGGCAGGGTATCAATGCTACGTTTTGCAACAGCTAGGCAGTCGGGTGGAATGTCGTTCAGGTTCATACGGTGACGAATAAAATTGCGGGACAGCGAATGCCATCCACTGCCCCTTGAGCGCCTTCCCACTCGACGAGCACGGTTATCGTTTCTCCGTCAGTGCATGGACATTCAAATATGTGTTCTTGCGGGTTGAGGCCAGCACCAAGGACCACGGTTCCGCAAACGGTGATGCGCCAAAACCCGTTACAAGCCGTGTTGATGCAGTCGCAATCGGCAAGCTGAAGCGTGGCGGAAACCGCGATGGATACAGGCGTTGTAGCAGTCTCATCACACGGGCCTAGAGCTTCGGCGACCGCGATGATGCGGCATCGGCATGGCGGATCGGGATCGGCTGAGTCGCTGCTGCTCGAACCCGAGCTGGGCGGGTCTGGCGGATCGGGCGGTCCACCGGATTCGCCAGAACTTCCACTGCTGGCACCAGAGCCGCCGGAACCTCCACTACTGCCACCGCCAGAGCCACCGGAGCCGCCACTTTCACCGCTGCCGCTGGAATTTCCGCTACTCGATCCGCAAGTGTCGTCGCATCCGTCCGGGCAGATGTAGCAGGTGAAAAGGTATTCGCCTGTCTCGCTCCAGACGGACACGCAGAACTTCGGCAGGCAGTCCGAGCAATCGGTCGCGCCGGAAAAACCGGCATCTGCGGTATCTGGCGCGATCCGGACCTTGTTCGTGTCGGGCGGGTAAAACGTGATTGCGGGTGCGTCGAAATCGCAGTCAAAATGGCGCGTGTCGCCTTCGCCCGGAGTCATCGCACGGAACTCAAAGCGGCAGTTTAACGGGAGCCAAATCGGGCGCTTTTCTGGATAGGCGACATCCTCAAATAGCCACCCAAAGGAGACACCGGTGATTTTTCGACAAGTGCCCTCGCAAGCCCCGTAGATCGCTCGCGCGTAAAAGCGGATGCGTGCGCAGACGCAATCCTCGTCGCACTTGTGGCAGCTCTGGCAGGTTCGGTGTGCCATGTGCTAGATCGCGCCGTACCACGGCAGCAGGGCTGGATGTGATTTTCCATCCTCGCAAAACCAGTCTGAGAGCAGGTGTGTGGTCGTGGGGCAATAAAGCGCGTAGTCGGTTTCTTCGATGGTGATAACCTTGCGCTCATGCTCCATCGGCTCGCGAAGCAACGCGATGATCTGAATCCATTGTCCCGAGTAATCGTCCGCGCTGGATGGATAGTAAGGATTCCACGGCTCGACGCTGCCTTCACCGAGTGCAAGCTCTGCACCGGAAATTATGCCAAAGCTGTCGTACTCAAC
>JANMLS010000414.1:0-2216 GCA_031372675.1 Verrucomicrobiaceae bacterium | reverse complement strand
CGCCTCTATTCAATCGCGGCGTTCGGGATTAATGCTCCACGTTTAAATTTCAGTAAGGATGGAGGGGCTTGGGGCGATAATGGACCACACTCAAAGTAATTATGGTGTGAAATTGTTTCGACTAAACCTTCGCTGACTTCGTCTCGATTTCCGCAACGAGCGCGGGATTCAGCATTCGCGCCTTTGCTCCATCATCGTAGATGACCCAGCCGGAAAGCGTCACGGTAAGCACATCCGGGTTCTTTACCCGGAGACGTTCGCCCGAATGCAGGACGACTACGAAAGGCTGAAACGGTGCCGCGTGCAGCCGATCTCTCATCATGTCGATGATACTGAATTTCAGGTCAAATTTCATGGCCTTACATTGCTTCTGTTTTTTGTTTCGGCAAGCCTCGTTACCGCAAAAACGAATTGGTCCGTTTTCCGATCCCGATTTTTTACTACCCCCTTTTCCGCCCCGCAGAAACCGTGAATCCCGCGCGCAACGCGCCCGTTATCCCTATTGCTGGATGTCGTCTGCGCTCCACATCTTGCCGTCGGGGCCGGCGCTTCGGATTTCCATTTTTGTGCCGCTGACCTGATGGAAGAAATACGGGTTGCCCCAAAGGTCGCATAGCTCGCCTGCGTTGTTGATGCGGTTGTTGTCGGGGAGCTTGAGCTTGAGTTGCTTGAGGTTGTCGCCGCGCAGGGCCTTGGTGATTTCGGCGTTATCGCCGACGGGGTTTTCGCCGTGTGCAGCGCGGAAGTCGCGGATGACAAAATCGAGATCGTCGAGTGCCTGACGGACGTTTGCGAGTGTGGCTGGCGGAAGCGGCGGCTGTGGATTCGGCGGAGGTTCGTCCGGCTCGCGGGGCGGCTGTGGCTTGGCGGGAGGTGGGATGGTGGCTGTCGGCGCTGCGGGTTCATCCGGGGTTGTGGGTGCGGGAGTCTGTGGGAGCGATTGCGGGGTTGAGGAGGGCTGTGTCGGTGCGGGCGCGACAGGCTGGGGAGCATCTTTTTTACCCGATGGAAAACTGACCGCGACAACGAGGACGGCAACGGCGACTGCTGCGCCAATCCAAATGCCGGGATGATGTTTTTCCATACGCGGCGTGGCCTAAAGCATGAAGCCGAGGTCGGGAGTCGAGAAGCGCCCGAGATTTGGGAAGACCGTCGGCATGTCCGTGGGCGTGACGCCAAACCACTTCGCGAGCGTCGCGCTGTATTCGTCCACGCTGGTGGTGGGAATCCACGAGCCGCCGCTGCCAGTATCGCTCGGCCCGGAGAGCTGCAAGACGGGGTAGCTCCCATACGTGCGCTGTCCGCGCACGCTTCCGCCGAAGATAAAATGATGCCCGCCCCAAGCGTGGTCGGTGCCTTGTCCGTTGGGTGCCATGCGGCGGCCAAAGTCGCTTGCGGTAAAGCCGGTGACGCTTTGTGTGAGCGTGGCATCGGTCGCCGCGAGTTGCTGGATGCCGCGCTGGAATGCGAACACCGCTTCGCTCAATTCGTTGAGCAAATTTGCGTGTGAGCCGAAGAGCGGCGCGTTCACTGTGCCGATAGGGTTTGCGGTGTTGCCGACTTGGCTGGTGTGCGTGTCGTAGCCGCCGACGTTCACAAAGAAAATCTGCCGCTTCATTCCCAAAGCAGCGCGCGCAGCGATGAGGCGGGCGACCATTTTGAGCTGGTTGCCGAGGCTGGTGGTGGGGAATGGCGTGGTGAAATAGTTCGTCGCAGATGTCGGCGTGACGGCGAGATTCAGCGTGTCGCCGAGGACGATGGCGCGGTCGAGCACGTCGCCAAATGCGTTTTCCTGAAGGTTTGGCTGAGGGAGTCGTGCGATGTTTTGCATCGTGTTTTTGCGGTTTCCTGTGACGCCGGAGAGAGTCACCGCGCCGCTGGTGGAGACGTGATATTGATTCAGCTTTGCGATGTTCGCCGCGTCTTCGCCGGGCTGAAGTGCGATGCCGAAGGTGTTCGCGATTTCAAAGGTGTTTTGCCCGGCAATGCTGGTGCAAAGCGAGATGGCCTGCGAGGTGCGCTGGCTTGCAGTCATGTCCAGAAACATCTCCCGCGCAAGGCGACCGCCCCAGCCCGTAGAAGCAGTCTGATCGGGCAGCGAGGTCTGCCAGTGCGTGACCTGATCGCTGTGGCTGAAAAGCTGCGGCGGCTTGGCGACGGAATTATTGCGGTACTGCTCGCGGGTCATCGGGTAGAGCAGGGGACCGGTGTTCAGA
>JANMLS010000407.1:0-6925 GCA_031372675.1 Verrucomicrobiaceae bacterium | reverse complement strand
CTGGTGAATGCGGGGAGTTCGAGGCGCTCCTCAAAGAGGCCGCCGTTGATATAGGGGAATTCGGCGAGGTCGGGGTCGAGGTTTTTCTGGCGTCGGTCTTCAGGTCTGTCGAGGACTCCGAAAAGCTCGTGGAGCTTTGGGCCAAGGTCTGAGCCATCTTCGGCAGTGTGGTCGGTAAGGTAGATCTGGAAGGCTCTGGTGGCGAAGATGCCGTTGTCTTCGGCAAAGAGGCAGAAGAGGAGGCGAACGAGGAATTGTTTTAGTGCGTGGCCTGCGCGGCCCTTGTCGTCGGTACCATATTCGCCTTCCTCCAGCGCGTCGTAGAGGTCGCACATGAGGGCGGTGGCTTCTTCGTTGGCGGGGTCTTCGGGGTTGAGCTTGTGCTGCTTGTAGCCCGCGATGAAGAAGAAGTGGCGGATGTGCTTGTGGAAGTCGGCAAGGGGGAACTCGAAGCTAGGCGGGAGGCGCTGGAAGAGGGGGAGGTCGGGGTCTTGCTCAGGCTCGAGGTCGTGGATGGCGACGCGCTGGAAGTCGGAGACGATGAGGTAGCGAGGGGCCTCTTTGCCGCGCCCGCTGTCGTGGAGGCCACGGATGTATTCCATGCCTTGGGCGTGGGCTTTGCCGAGATCGCGCCCGGCGCTCTTGTGCTCGGCGAGCATGGTGCCGGGCCAGAAGAGGTCGATGTAGCCCCACTGGCCGGAGAGTTTTTTGACGGGCTCCTCGAAGGATGCGACGGTGCGGCGCTGGACGCCGAAGACCATGAAGAAGGCATCCCAAAATGATTTGGCCTCGGCGTCTTCGCTGGTCTCGGTGGCCCATGCTTTGGAGAAGGCGATGGCGCGGTGTTTGATCTCGTTCCATGAAAGCGGCATGGCGGTGGTTTTGCGGGGCGGGGGGATTTTTGGCGAGGGATTATTGGGGGCCGTGGGGCTTTGCGTGTGCGACGTTGTGCACATGATTCGTGAGGGGTGTGATTAAAAGTGGCACGAGCCGTGGCACAGGCGTCCCGCCTGTGGGTGGGGAAGGTGCAATAGGCATATTGCCTGTCTGCGGCTCCCCGAGCTACGGGCAGGATGCCCGTTTCACTTTGCCCGCCCACAGGCAGGATGCCTGTGCCACTTTTCACTTTTAATCACACCCATTCGTGAGGGCGGTATGTTTTTTCCGTTGTCGTGGCGGCGGTGCGTGGCTCAACTCTCTGGCGTGAGCTACACGGTCTTCGCACGGAAATATCGCCCGCAGAAATTTAATGATGTCCTCGGTCAGGAGCACATCACGCAGACGCTGCGTAATGCGATTGAACAGAATCGCATCGCGCACGCTTACATCTTCGTAGGGCCGCGTGGCACGGGGAAGACTTCGACGGCGCGTATCTTCGCGATGGCGCTGAACGCAACGAATGGGCCGCTGGCGGACTTCGATCCCGAAGATGATATTTGCAAAGAGATCGCGCAGGGGCGTTCGCTGGACGTGATCGAGATTGATGGCGCGAGCAACAACGGCGTGGACCATGTCCGCGAGCTGCGGGAAAATGTGCGGTTTGCGCCAGCGCGGGGGAAGTTCAAGATATACATCATTGACGAGGTCCACATGCTCACTACGGCGGCCTTCAACGCGCTGCTCAAGACGCTGGAGGAACCGCCGCCACACGCGAAGTTTCTCATGGCGACGACGGATGTGCAGAAGGTGTTGCCGACGATTTTGAGCCGCTGCCAGCGATTCGATCTGCGGCGGATTCCTACGGCGACGATTGCGCGGCATCTGCTGTGGATTGCAGGGCAGGAGGGCTTCACGCTCGAAGCTGCTGCTGCTGCAACGGTGGCTCGCGGGGCGGAGGGCGGGCTTCGTGATGCGGAGTCTATGCTGGATCAACTTGTGGCTTTTTGCGGCAGCACGATCACGGAGGCGGATGTGCTGAGTGTGTTCGGATTTACGGCGGCGGATGCGGTGCTTGGGCTGATGGATGCGATTTTGGATGGCGATGCTTCGGCGGTTTTGCAGGCGGTCCACGGCCACGCAGAAGCGGGGCGCGATTTGGGGCGGCTGATGAGCGATTTGGTTTCGCACATTCGGAATCTGCTGGTGCTGAAGGCTGACGCAGAGGGCTTGGGCGAGGAGATGATGCCGGAGGCGATTGTGTCTCTGCGTGCGCAGGCGGAGCGTGTGCCGATGGAGAAGCTGCTGGATTTGATCGAAGGCTTCTCGGCTGCCGAAGGGCGGATGAAGTGGGCGCCAAATAAGAAGATGCACTTTGAAGTCGCGGTGATTCGCGCAATCCAAACGCTGCAAAGTGCGACGCTTACGGAGGTGCTGGATACGCTCACTGCGCTGCGCGGTGGGACTCCGCCGCCCGCAGTGGCCGCGCCCATTTCCCGCCCGGCACCACGCGCTATCGCTGCGCCTGCGCCAGTCGCTCCAGTCGCAGCGCCAGTTGCAGCGCCGAAGCCTGTGGAGAAAATTATTGCACCACCTGCGCCGGAGCCAGTTCGTGCGCCAGAGCCGCCTGCGCAAAAAGTGGAGGCACCAGTGCCGAAGATTGCACCGGGTGATTTCTGGCAGGCGTTTTTGGATGCGATCAAACGCGACCGGGGCTTGATCGTAGGTCTGGTGAAAGGCGGCGTGCTGATGGGCAATGACGCTGGCGTGGTCACGATTGCATTTCCGCCGGAGCAGTCGTTTGCAAAAGAGATGCTGGAGACGCATGTGAAGTTCATGGAGGAAGTGGCGCAAGGCGTCATGGGTTCGCCCGTGCGTGTGAAGCTGGAGGTGCGAGAGGGCGTAGTCGCCGCGCCGGTCGTGGTGGATAATCGCGACCCGATGGAGATTTTCAAAGACGACCCGAAGATTCGTCGCGTGCTGGAGATTTTCGACGGCGAATTGCAGTCGGGGTAGGCGTCAGAGCAGCAATCCGTCGTCTTTCTTGGGCGCTGGGGATTCGCCGAGCATGGCGATGAATTCCTGTTCGGTGAGCACGGGGACGCCGTGTTTTTGAGCGTCTTCGAGCTTTGAGCCAGCACCGGGGCCAGCGACTACGAAGTGCGTTTTCTTGCTCACGCTGCTGCTCACGTTTCCGCCAGCAGCGCGGATTTTTTCCTGCGCTGCGTTGCGTGTCATGAGTTCGAGCGAGCCGGTTAAAACGACAGTCTTTCCAGCGAATGGGGAATCGCTGGCGGACTTGGTCCCGCCTTTTGGTGCGATGCCGAGTTCGGCGAGTCGGGCGAGTGCGGCTTTGCCTGCCTCGGATGCAAACCAGTCGAGCGTCGCAGCCGCAGCCACGGGGCCAACTGCAACGACGGCATCGAGCGGTGCTGCGCCGCTTTTTTTCGAGGGCGCAGCAAAGCCGCTGGCGATGAGGCGGCTGCCGGTTTCATTCGCTTTTGCGATTAGTTCGGCTTGGCGCGTGGCGAGTTGCTGTTTCTCCAGCTCGGTGCGGTCTTTGTTTGCGCGGGAGCGCGGGCTGGCGGCTTCGATTTCGGCGCGGAGTGTGTCGAGTGCGACGACATCGCGGAGGAGTTGGGAGTCGGCGATGGCTCCGAGTGTGTCGTGGAATTTCCCCAAATCGTGTGCGGTTTCTTCGCCGACTTCGGGGATGGCGAGCGCGTGGAGCCAGCGGGCGAGGGGCATGGTGTGTGCGCGTTGGCAGGCTTCGAGGAGCTTGGCGGCGTTTTTTTCTCCGAAGATGCGTGGCTCTTCGTCGGTGCCGAGATTGAGGGCGCTGAGGGCGGGGAGTTTGAGCGAGTAAAGGTCGAGCGGATCGTTCACGAGGCCGCGCTCGATGAGTGCGTCGGCGACGATGCTGCCGAGGCCCTCGATGTCGAGGGCGTTACGCTTCGCGAAGTATTCGAGTCGGCGCGTTTTCTGCGCAGGGCACGCCGGGTTTTCACAAACCCACGCGGCAAACTCCGGGTCGCGTCGCGGCGCATTTCCGCAGGCCGGACATTTGCCGCCGATGTGCGTGAGGAAGTCGAATGGCGTCGCGGTTGCGGGGCGTTTTTCGAGGACGACGCGGACGATGGCGGGGATGACTTCGCCCGCTTTTTCAATGATCACCGTGTCGCCGATGCGGATGTCTTTGCGGGTGATTTCGTCTTCGTTGTGGAGTGTCGCACGGGAGATGGTGCTGCCGCGCAAAAAGACCGGCTCCAGCTCGGCGACGGGCGTGAGATTTCCGGTGCGCCCGACTTGCACGGTGATGGCGTTGATGCGCGTCGCTGCCTGCTCGGAGAGATATTTCCACGCTTTTGCCCAGCGGGGAAAACGCGAGGTGTAGCCCGCTTTTTCGCGGAGCGAGACTTGGTTGAGTTTGATGACTGCGCCGTCGGTTTCGAAGCCGAATTGATCGCGCTCGCTGTCGAGTTCCTGAATCGCGGCATACACTTCCTCCGCAGTTTTGCAGAGCCGCTGAAAGCGCGGCACGGGGAAGCCAAACGCCGCAATCCACGCGAGGAATTCGGCCTGCGTGGGCGGGAGTTCTGCGGAGCATTCGCCGGGGCTGTAGAGGACGATGGCGAGTGGGCGTTTCGCGACGGTGGCAGGGTCGAGTTGCTTGAGCGAACCGGCGGCTGCGTTGCGAGGATTTGCGAATGGCTCCTCGCCCGCAGCGCGCATCTCGTCGCACATTTTGCGAAAGGCCGCGATGGGCAGAAATACCTCGCCGCGCACTTCGAGAACTTCGGGCGCTCCGGCGATGTGGAGCGGGATTGCGCGGATGGTGCGGAGGTTGGCGGTAATGTCGTCGCCCGTCTCGCCATCGCCGCGCGTCGCGCCGGAAACGAGCCGCCCATCCTCGTATCGCAGGCTCACTGCAAGGCCGTCCACCTTTGGCTCCACGAGCCATTCGAGCGGTTCGCCGGGGAGGAGTTTCTCGACGCTGCTGATCCATTTTTTCAGACCATCGAGTCCGTCTTTTGCGAAGAGGTTATCGAGCGAAAGCATCGGCACGGCGTGGCGCACTTGTGCAAAGCCATCGGTCGGTTTTCCGCCGACGCGCTGGGTGGGAGAATCGGGTGTGACGAGTTCCGGGTGCGCAGCCTCCAGCTCTCGCAGTTCGCGGAAAAGCGCGTCGTATTCCGCATCGCTGATCGTGGGCCGAGCCTCGACGTAGTAGCGGCGGTCGTGCGCCTCAATTTCCCTGCGGAGTTGGGCGAGTCTTTCGTGAGATAGTGGCATGGACAAAGGCGGCGATTGGCGCTCCAGCGGCTGCGCCCAATGTGTCGGCGAGCCAGTCCCAGAAGTCGAGTGCGCTGCGACTGGGCGTGAATTTTTGATGCACTTCATCAAGTGCGCCGTAAGCGGAGAGGCAGAGAATCGCGATGATGCAGCACTTTCTCCAAGGCCATCGCCAAGTATGTCGCAGCGCGGGCACGAGCGGAAGGACGCCAGCGAAGAAGGCAACGAAGTGGAGCATCTTGTCGTTGAGCTTGAAGGTGTTCATACCCTCGATGTCCTGACTGCCGAGGGAGGAGAGGAAAAAGACGGTGCAAATCCAAATCACGACACCAAGCCAGCAGACCCAGCCAAACCAGTGCATCGGCGGGCGGCTCATCGGCGGGATGAGGATTGAGGGCTGTTGCGAAGGCGTAGTTTTTTTCATGGCAAAAACGGGCGTTCGTTTTCCATGAAGTGCGGCGTGTGGAAAGCGTAATGATTCGTGCAAGAAACTCGCGGACGAAGCAGAGACAGATTCGGCAAGAACCTGATCCGGTTTTTTTATGAGTGAGAAGGCGCTTTCTTTTTTTGCTCCAAAGCACGCTCTTCGGGAGAGCGAAAATCTGGCTGATGCCAGCCGCAATGCTCACACCGCCACGGGAACACAAGATGGCGCACGAGCGCCGCCATCGCGCTGATGATCCAAAGCCCCAGCGTGAAGAAGCTTATTGCAAAATGCAGCCCCCAGCGAAATCGCGCTCTCACGAACGGATGCTGGTGACGGCAACGGGGACAATATGCACGAATGGAACGACGGGCCACAAACGAGATGTGTCACAAACGCGCAGCGGGCGATATTGGAAAAAGGTAAATTATTTGTAATTTATCGTCCGCGCTGCGCTTGCGACTAATCACTGCCGTGAAAACACAGCGGCCTTTTATCCCCCAAAGCTATTGCTCTGTTTACTCCAGCCTGCGCCGTGGCCGACGCGCTGCGCCCAGCACAAGCATCCCGCTGATTAGGAACGTAATCGAGGCTGGCTCGGGGACGCTGGCGAATTCGCTGTTGTGGTCCACTACGGCCCACACGCGATTTGCCACCGGGTCCACGCCGTAAGCGCCGAGGTGGAACATGGAGCTGGAGTCATACGAGCCGATGTAACGGGTCGGATTGTTGTCCAGACCGAAGTTGCCATCCACGGCGTTCACCCAAGCGTTGCTGGAGTTCAGCCAGCCCAGCGTTGCGAATAATTCCGAGCCATGCGTGGCGATGACCAGTGCTTCATTGTAGTCGAGTTGGAGAACAAATTTATCTCCCGATGAAAAATCCATGCCGGATAGATGGAGCACGTCACTCACGAGTGCATTACCGCCGATGGTGCTTGCGAAATTCCCCGCTGGAGAAAATCCGATTTCCAAGTCGGCGGAAGCGAATCCTGCATCAAGAATTGCCGCCGCAGTCGCGAAGCCGCCGAGGACTGTGGACTCCGTGGTAACACCCGCGACTTCTGCCAGCGTAATTACCGCGCCACTCACGACTGGCTGCTCAGTCACGCCCGGCGCGAGGCCGAGAGTGAGTGGCTGCGCCGTGAGTGTGAGGCTGGTGCTGGTGAAATTTGGCGCGAGCACCCAGTCATCGCTTCCCCGTGTGAAGCGCAGACCCACGTAGCTCTGGAAATCGCCGCTGCGAGTGGCGAACGTAATCGGTGTGAATACCTGTCCGTTGACGAGCGCCAGCGCACTTGGCACATCCAGCGAAAGCGTGCCGCCAAGCGAC
>JANMLS010000366.1:0-10101 GCA_031372675.1 Verrucomicrobiaceae bacterium | reverse complement strand
CAGGCGTTTCACGACATCAATTTCTTCCTGCGGCCCGCGCATTTGCAGCAGGTGGCGGCGATTCTCGATGACGCGGAGGCTTCGGAGAATGACTGCATGGTTGCACTCACGATGCTGAAAAATGCGGACGTTGCCAGCGCGGGGCTGCTGCCATTTTGTCAGGACACGGGTACGGCAATCGTGATGGGGAAGAAGGGGCATCTTGTGATTTCGAGCGGGGACGAGGAGGCGCTGTCGAAGGGCGTCTATCGCGCCTACACGGAGAATAATTTGCGCTACTCGCAGAACGCGCCGCTGACGATGTTTGAGGAAAAAAACACGGGCACGAATCTCCCGGCGGAGCTGGATTTGCGGGCGGTGGATGGCGATGCGTACAAGTTTCTCTTTGTGGCAAAGGGCGGCGGCTCGGCGAATAAATCGTTCCTTTATCAGGAGACGCGGGCGGTGCTGAATCCGAAGACGCTCGTGGATTTCCTCACGCAGAAAATGAAGACGCTGGGGACGGCTGCTTGCCCGCCGTATCACCTCGTCTTCGTCATCGGTGGCACGAGCGCGGAGGCGTGCATGAAGACGGTGAAGGTCGCCTCGACGAAGTTCCTCGATGGCCTGCCGACGAGCGGCAATGCGCATGGCCGCGCATTCCGCGATGTGGAGCTGGAGGGGCAGTTGCTCGAAGCCGCGCGCAAGACGGGAATCGGCGCGCAGTTTGGCGGAAAGTATTTCGCGCTCGATGTGCGCGTGGTGCGCTTGCCACGGCACGGCGCGAGTCTGCCGGTGGGCATCGGCGTATCGTGCAGCGCGGACCGTCAGGCAAAGGGGAAGATCACGAAGGATGGTGTGTTCATCGAAGTCCTAGAGCGCAACCCGCTGCAATACATCCCGGAAGCGCTGCGCCACCGCAAAGACGAGACGGCGGTGCGCATTGATCTCAACCGCCCGATGGCGGAAATTCGCGCCGAGCTTTCGCGCTATCCAGTGACGACGCGCTTGCTGCTCAGCGGCCCCATCATCGTCGCCCGCAACATCGCGCACGCAAAGCTCAAGGAGCGTCTCGACGCCGGCCACGCGCTGCCGGAATACTTCAAAGCGCATCCCGTTTATTACGCGGGTCCGGCGAAGACGCCGAAGGGAATGCCAAGCGGCAGCTTCGGACCCACGACCGCCGGGCGCATGGATAGCTACGTGGAGATTTTCCAAGCAAGCGGCGGAAGCATGGTGATGATCGCGAAGGGAAATCGCGGCCCGCAAGTCACTGCCGCGTGCAAAAAGCACGGCGGTTTTTACCTCGGCAGCATCGGCGGACCGGCGGCGATTTTGGCAAAAGAAAACATCCGCAAAGTGGAAGTGATCGAGTTCCCGGAGCTGGGGATGGAAGCGATCTGCCGAATCGAAGTGGAGGATTTCCCCGCATTCATCCTCGTGGACGACAAGGGCAACGATTTCTTCGAGCACGTCGCGCCCGGCTGCAACGTGACGCACTGAATTGGAAAGTAGCCCGCGAGTCCCATCGCGGCTTGATGCCACTCGCGAAGCGACCCTTTATAAATTTTTCGCTTCGCGAGAATCGCTAAGCCGCGAATCTCGACTCGTCGGGAGCGGGCTGCTTTTTATTCCGCGCCGGATAGTGGCAGACAAAGCAAAATTGTTCTTTGCAAAGAAACTTAGCCAAGCCTAATACCTGTGCATGAATTCCAAACCGCTACGCGCTTTTCTAAACAACACCGCAATTCTCACCGTCCTTATCGCCGCCGCAAACGCAGCGGAGAAGTCCGGCCCAGTCACCGACAAGTCGCGCTACCACTTGTTCAATCCCACGCCCGCAGAGCTGATGCGACCGATGAGCACCGACCGCCCGGACCGCACGGAAAGCCCGTTCACCGTGGACGCTGGGCGAGTGCAAATTGAGATGGACATCGCTAACTGGACCCGCGACCGCAGCGAAGACTCGCTGGTGCTTGGCGGCATGAATTTGAAGTTCGGCCTGCTGCACAATGTGGACATCCAGTTTGTCTTCGGCGGCTTCCAGAGCATCGAAGACGGCGCGGAGGGCGTGGGTGATCTGGAGACGCGCTTGAAGATCAATCTTTGGGGAAACGATGGCGGGAAGACGGCGTTTGCGGTGATGCCTTTCATCAAATGGCCGACTGCCGCCGATGGTGTTGGCGATAATGATTCCATCGAAGGCGGCATCATTTTCCCGCTGGCCATCGAGCTTTCGGAAGGCGTCGGCCTCGGCCTGATGTATGAACTCGACATCCTCAAAGACGACGACGGAAGCGGCTATCACGCCGACCATATCGCGACTGCCACAGTCGGCTTCGACCTCACGGAAAAGCTCGGCATGTATCTCGAAGTCGCCGCAGAATTTCCCGGTGAAAAAGTGGGCGACTTTGTTGCAGTAGCGAGCGTGGGCTGGACATTTTCACCCACCGAAAATCTCCAGTGGGACCTCGGCGCAAACTTCGGCCTGAATGACGCCGCGCCGGATTTCAATCCCTTCCTCGGAGTGAGTTTGCGGTTCTAATACTATCGCCCATTTTTTGGAAGGAGTCGTCACCGACACTCCGCTGGCCGTGGGTATGCGCCTGAGCGTAGGCACGGCGGACCATTGCTGAAATCCGCCGCGCCTATGCTGGAGTTGATGGGCGACATTTCGCCTTTTCTCACGCGCTTGCGGGCGGTGAGGCTGGCATCCTCATTACTTCGTGAATGGCAATGACGAGTGGTGGAGCACGATGCGCACGGTGCCGGTGCTGTCTTTTTTGAAGCCCCAAGTTTTGTCCACCTCCGTTACTTTGCCCTCGGAGTTGGTGAGGCGGACTTTTCCCATCGTGAGCGCGAGGTCGCTGGTGATGTGGATGGCGGAGTTTTCAAACTCATACTTGGTCCAGTCTTTGAGGGCGAAACCGGTGTCGTCCGGGAAGTTCGGATCGCTGCCGACGAAGTAGGCCAGCGCCCCAGCTTTTGTGGGCCGGAAAGTCTGCGGTGCGACGGTGAGCGTGGGTTTGAACAAGACTGGTCCGAGATTATAGCCGTAGGCGGAGTCCAGCACCGTCACCGCAGTCGCATTGGCTTTGGCTAAGCCGCCTTGCTTGTAGTCCGTGGAAATCTGAATCAAGGCTGCGCCCCACGCCTTCTGTGCCTTTTGCACCTCGGCAAGCGTGATGTTGGTGTCCAAGACCGGAGTTTCGGCGCGGAGCGGGAGAGCTACAGAAGCCAGAGCGATGGTGAAGATGGATGTGATTGTTTTCATGTTGATGTGTATTTGTTTTTTTAAGTTGGCGCCCAGAGCGGGCAGTCGTAACTGCCCCGCTGTGTGCGTTGGTCGGCGCTTTAGCGTCCAGTCCGCAACTGGCAACATGCACTTGAAATTGGATAGAAAGCGCGGAGCGATGGGGCAAATCCACGACTGGGTAAAAAGGTCCGCCGGGAGCCCGGTTTCTATGAACATCACGGAGGTGATGCGCCGGGATCCCAAGCGGAGATTGTTGCGTGTTTCGGGGACTATGTTTGCGGAGCGAAGTGGATTATCTGACTGCTGCCATCGGTGAACGAGATCAGCAGTAGCACTTTGCCGCTTGCGTCTGCGAATGGCTGGTTGAGCCGCGTCGGGCGGGCGATGGATTTTACGGTGAGGCTGCCTGCGTCGGTAGTCAGCGTCTCGCCTGTCACCGCGAGGATTTGCGGTGCACTCCCGGCGGATGCGCGGAAGGCGACGGTTTTCTTTATGTTCGTTATCGCGTCGCGGACTGTCGCGATGCCGGCAACCGTTCCATCCGGGCCGGGGAGGTAGCTGGAGAAGCTCATGAATGTGTAGCCAGCGACGCCGGGCACGACATCTCCCTTGCGGACTGCGACAGCGAAGCCTCCGCCAGCAGGCGCGGTGACAAGCACATTGTCATCCGCAGCAGTCACGCCGCCCGCTCCTGCGAGCAGTAGCATATTGGAAACGATGGAGCCGTCCTGACTTTGATTTGCATCGGTGAATGAGCGGATTTTTGATCCTGCAATCCCACTGATTTCCTGCCCTTCGCGCAGGACGATGCTGCTTACGTAATTCTCGACGCTGAGGAGCACGCGGTCATTGTTTCCGTCAATCAACGCGGTGTTTGCGCCCACTTTTTTCAGCGTGGAAAGGAACAGGCCGCCGCCATTTGGTGTGGCAGCGACAGGCGTCATGGAAGACAGCAGTGCCGCACCTGCGCCTACCGCGATAGGCTCTCCGCTTTGCACCTGCGCACCAGTCTGTGAATCGTCGGATTTTACTACAAATGTGTAGGCTGCGGAATCCGTGACGATGGGGTTGCCCGCCGTGCTGCGAGTGCCGGTGACTTCAAACGTGAGCACGTAGCGCCCCGGTTGGGAGAATGCCCAGTTTGGGTCGAAGTGCGTGCCGGGCGTGACGTTCGCCGTGTCCGAGGAATTCAGACCGTCGTGCGTGCTCATGATCACCGTCGGGACGCCGCCAAGGCCGGTGGTGAAAATCGAGACATTCGCTGTGGGAGCACCGCCAGCTTCCGGCGCGAAAACGAAGTTGGTGAGCTTTACGCTGAGGTCGCCCACGAAGTCTGCTGGGTCTGCTTCTTCCGCGCCGAGGCCGAGCAGCAGCACATCCAGCGAGGTCGCCGTCGGCTCATCCTGCGGCAAAATCCAGACGGATGCGCCCGCTGCGCCGAGAAACGAAAACTGAGGATCGGACGGAATAACCGTCTCTGTCTGCGGCAACAAACGGAGTATCCCAGCAGCAGGAGTCGTCTCAATGTCGAAACCCTCCGAGTGAATGTGGAGATCAAAAGCACCGTCTTCAAAAGCGATGCCGACATCCGTGTGGCCGCGCGAGAAGATCGTGGGTGCTGCGAGTGCTTGTGTGAGTGACAGCCCGGCGAGGGCTGCGGTTGCGATGATGGAGTTTAGTTTCATGTGTTGTGTGTTGTTTTTGTTTGTTGGTTGTTCCGGGAGTGGAAAGGACGACGGGCGAGCGCGACTACCGAGAGCGCTAGAAGGACCGTGGACGAAGGTTCAGGAATCACGCGGAATGTGAACTCGGTGAGATCGCTCTGGGTGAAAGTCCCGCCGGCAGTGGTCGCCGATGCACGCAGCCCGATGGTGTATTCGCCGGATTCGGTGAACGCCCAATTGAAGTGCGTATGATTTCCCGGCGACATCTGGCGGTTGTCGAGAAGCGACAGCCCGTTTGCCGTGTTGTAAAAAACAGTCGGGTCGCCAAACGAATTCGTGGAGTAGAGGTAAAAGTCTCCCGGCCCGGAGAAGCTCTCCAGCCGCAGGTTCACGCGATTATTTTGAAAAACGCCCGTCGCAAACCCGCGCACCAGTAGATTTGATTGAACCGCGAAACCCTGCCACCCGCTTTGAGAGGTTTTGTTTTCCGACGAAGTCCCAAGGTAGAGCATGTCCGACTCCTGCGTCTGCGGGAGGATGAAAACCTCCGTGCCTGCCGGTCCAAGAAACGAATATCGCGCATCGTTCGGGACTTCCACTTTGGAGGTTTCTAGCGCATCGAGATATGCTTGGATTTCATCCTGCGTCGCCTCGCGCCGCCCGCCATACTCGATGCGCGCATCTTCATTGCGCACAGTGAGACGCCAGGGATTTGTCGCGCTGCCCATCAGTGAAGCGTTGAAATTCACAGAAATATCCGCGTGCTCCGTAGTGAGCACAGTCGCTGCGTGAAGCGACGCAGTGGCAAAAGCGATGAGGGTAATCGTGCGCATCATCATAGCGGTGGGATGGCGGGATTGCGCCCGGCTTCGATTTCCGTCTTCAGCCACTTCGCGGTGAGCGTTTCCACATGCCCATCTGCAAAAAGGTAATGCGCCTCTCCCTCGGAACGGTCCGCCTCTGGTTTCCCAGCGCGGAAACGATCCGGCTGGATGTCCGAAAGAACGGCCTGCCAGTTTTTCCAGTTTCTCGAATGCGTGTGGTCATTCGACACGCCGAGATCCAGCCCGTCCGCTCCGATGAATGCGGTGATCGTCCGTGATAGATTCGGGAGCCGGAGGCGATTCGTGAAGTCCTCCTTCACCCGGCCAAATCTGTCCATCGAGGGAATGCAGATGTATTCATTGAGGCTATAGCTCGTTGTCTTCGTTTTCAGCCGCTCTTTCGCCAAGGGATCGGCAGGGCAGATGCGGATTTCATCTATATGTTGCAAGTAAGAGGATAAAGAATAAACCCAAGATTCATCTTCATCCGTGTGTGCAGACTTCGGAAAATCACCATTTCGGTCTGCCGAATAATAATTCATCGCGACGCCAATCTCCCGTATATTGGCCATAGACTTTACTTTAAGTCCGTTATTTTTCACCCTTCCGATGGCGATTCCGATAAACGAAGATACAATCGCGATAATCGCGATGACGACTAGAAGTTCGATAAGTGTAAATCCGTAACGCAATCTCATTGCACTAAAGGTTTAATTCTCCGAAGCTCCTGCGTCAAGATATTATCGCAATCAGATTGCGATAGTATTCGATTCCCTTACTCTTTAGCTCTGAAATCGGTTCGGGACTCCTTTACCCTTTCTGCCTTCAATCGCGGCGTTCGGGATTTTAGAAACTACTTCACATCCAGCCGACCGAGCGCCCGCAGCCAGCCGATGTCGTAGCCATGCAGACGAGCTTCGGCGGGCGGCTCATTCTGTGCGAGGATGTCTGCGTAAGTTTGCGAAATTGCGCGAGCCGTGAGCGCGTGGAAGCGGTCTGGCGCGGAGGGCTGCGCTGCTGGATCAAAGCCGGGATCATCGGTGCTCACGGCAGTCTCCAGCAAGGCGAGCAGCGGGTTGATGTGAATGACGGGCTTCAATTGCTGGACATCCATCGCGGCTTGTTGCGCGGCTTTTTCATCCGCGCCACGTTTTGCGGAGATGCGCAGTTTTTCGGTCACAAATCGCAGTGCCTCGTTGGTGATTTTTGATCCCACGGAAGGCAGTAAAGCCTTCGCTGCGATGCCGACGCCGAGCAAGGGGTTCGCGATGGCCACGACGCCGCCGATGACGAGCAACCCGCCGGTCACACGCTCACTTTGCTTATCAATTTCCGTAGCGAATCGCTCGATGCGCACGGCCATTTCGCTGTGTGCATCCGCTGCATTTTCCTCGCGGTATTTTTTGCCGAGACTGGCGGCGAGGATTTCCTCCATCCGCTCACGCGCAGCCACGGAAGGGAGATGGAAGACGCGCACTTTCGGCAGATCATTTGCCAAGCCGTAGCCCGGAGGCAGCGCGTGCTGGATGCTCACAGCGTAGCCGTCCGGCGCGGTGCGGAAGGGGACGAGAAAATAGTGCGTCTCATCTGCGGGCACATCGCTCGCGATTTCCATGACGCGCGTGCCGGTGATGAGCGGAAGCGAGCCGATGCTGGAGCGTAGAAAGCCCACGCCATCCGCAACAAGGCGGGAAGCGAGTTCCTTGATGTCCTGCGCCGTGCCGATGACTTTATCGGTGATCCATTTCATAGACGCTGCTTTTAGCCCCGAACTTGCAGGTGAAAACTATTAGGCTCGCAGGTCGTCCACTTCAGGGATCATTCCCACGGGGACCATGGCGCAGACCTCGGAGTTTGTTTCTACGAGTCGGATGATGTCGGTGCGGTCTTTTGAACGCTTCGATGCACGCTGCGATGTATCGGATGCCGCCCATACTTTCCCCTGCACAACATCGGCGAGGCAGGCCACCGGCATCGAAATTCCGAAGACCACGCCTGCCACGGCCCGCGCTGGTAAGTCACGGTAACGCACATCAAGCGTGAGTTGGATGCGCAGACGGCTGCCGGGCAAAACTGCGTTTAGGGAATGAGGGAATTCTTCGACGATAAAGCCCGCCGCTTTGAGTGCTTCCGCCGCTCCTTCCGAGGCTGCGATTGCGAAGTCCGCATCCAATGTCACCATCGGGTCTGCATATTGATTTACCGCGAGTCCTCCGATGAGACAAAACGGCTGCCCGCTTGCCCTCAACGACTGCACGGCATAGGAGAGATCATTGGGATTTCCTGTGAACTCAGAAAAGAAGTCGTGCTCGGACATCATAATACGTCAGTGCTTCCCGTTGCTGTCATGTTTGTAAAATTTGGTGACGAATGGCGGGACGGTATTTGCTTTCGGTTTTCTCAAAATGGTCACGGAATAGATTCTAAAAAACCGCTTTATGCAACTGGTGCTCGTCCTAGGTTTGTTGAGACAGCAGCGGGACTTCGGCAACCTAGTAGGGGAAGTTTTTAAGGCAAGTGCGTAGGGAGAGGACTTTTCAATAAACCATTGCAAGCTAGTGCAGTCTAAAATCCAGCGCCGTTTATAATGCGAATGAGTTTGGCACGCCCGTCGCCGGGCAGGCGATGGTCTATCTTGCCGATGCGCAAGCGCAGCAGGCGATTTTCCCCGGCTCGTCCATGACTCCAGCAAACGTAAAACTCACGCCGGAGCAGCGCAAAGCCATCGAATCCGCGAGTGGCGTAAAGCAACGTCGCGACACACTGAAAGCGTGGCGTGCGAGCGGTGCCGGTCTATCGCTCCCAATCCTCATCACCGCACACATTCTTGAGCGGAAAATCCGCCGGACAAATCACCACAGGGAGTGATTAAACCCGAACGCCGCGATTGAACGAGAAAGTGATATTGCCCTACGGCCCTGCCATGCGCAGATGAAGGTGCGCCTTTTTATATCCAATCGCGGCGTTCTGGGAAATCCCCACTTTGATCACGCCAATTGCACGGTGGTGGATCAATTTCCTGTTCCCCGATGCGGTTTCCGCGCTAGGCATCGCACATGCCGAAAGTGCCGCAGTTTGATTCCATCGAAAACGTCCTCGCTGATCTCCGTGCGGGGAAAATGGTGATCGTGACCGACGACGAAGACCGGGAAAACGAAGGCGACATCATCATGGCTGCGGAAAAAGTGACGCCGAAAGCCGTGAACTTTATGGCGACCCACGCGCGGGGATTGATCTGCGTGCCCATGTCCGAAGATCGCGCCGACGCGCTGGGCCTTGAGCCGATGGCCCGCGACAATCGCGAGTCGCACAAGACGGATTTCACCGTGGCCGTGGATGCCGCGAAGGGAATCTCCACCGGCATCAGCGCGGCGGACCGCGCAAAAACCATCCAGATTCTAGCCAGCCCCAAATCGCTTCCCGGCGACCTCGTCCAGCCGGGGCATGTGTTTCCTTTACGCGCAAAACAAGGCGGCGTACTCCGTCGTGCGGGCCATACCGAGGCCGGTGTGGACCTTGCGCGGATGGCCGGTTTGCAGCCAGCAGCGGTGATTTGCGAAATCATGAATGCCGACGGCACGATGGCCCGACTGCCGCAGCTCGCCGCTTTCAAAAAGAAGCACAAGCTCCGTATGTGCAGCATCGCCGCGCTCATCGCTTACAGACGGCGCAGCGAGCGTCTCGTCGTGTGCGAGCAAGTCGTGAAAATGCCTACGGATTTCGGCTTTTTTGATCTGCATCTTTACCGCTCGCTCGTGGATGGCGCACACCACGTCGCGCTGGTGAAAGGGAAAATCTCCGCGAAAAAAAGCACGCTTGTCCGCGTTCACAGCGAGTGTCTCACGGGCGACATTTTCGGCTCGATGCGCTGCGATTGCGGGAATCAACTCCACTCCGCGCTGGAGCAAATCGAAGCCGAGGGGAATGGCGTGCTGCTTTACATGCGCCAGCATGAAGGACGCGGAATCGGCCTCCCTGCAAAGATTCACGCCTACAAGCTCCAGGAGCAGGGCCTCGACACCGTGGAGGCAAATCTCAAGCTCGGCTTCCCCGCAGAGTTGCGCGACTACGGCGTCGGTGCGCAGATTCTCCACGATCTCGGCGTGCGGAAGATGCGCTTTATGACGAACAACCCGAAGAAAGTCGTGGGGCTGGACGGCTACGGACTGCAAATCGTGAAAGTTGTTCCCATCAAATCGAAGCCCAATCCCCACAACGCAAAATACCTCGAAACCAAGCGGCTCAAAATGGGCCACATGCTGTAACTTCACAGCCTCCGCGCTTGCTTTCCGCGCAGCCTGCAAAGTAGCGTCCGCGCCTTATGACCCAACCCGACTGGAACCGAATTGCAAACGATCCCGGCTTTGCAGAACTCAAG
>JANMLS010000358.1:0-29596 GCA_031372675.1 Verrucomicrobiaceae bacterium | reverse complement strand
CGGTGGTTGTATTTGCAGAATGAAAAGTCATGTTGCGGTGGATTAAAACGGTTTCGTTGTTACTGGACGAGGGCTTAAAGTTTACGATTTATATAACTAAAGGTGTGGTTTGTATGACGATATGGTTACGAAAAGAAGAACCCGCCGCACCGCGTCATCCACGGTGCGGCGGTTTGTGAGTTTTACGCGCTTACTTTGCGATGAGCGTGATGCCGCCGCTCTCGCCAGTCGGGCCGACTTTTGGCTTTGTGCTCAAGAAGTAGCCGTAGCCGCCTTTGGTCGGGCCTTTTTGGAACAGGACGCCGGCGAATGCAGGCTTGGTCGTATCGGTGTGCGTGAACGAACCTTTGATCGTGCCGGTCGTTGCGGTGAAGGTGAGTTTGAAGTCCTTGTCCGTCGCCGGAGCGTTGGTGACTTTGTTTTTCGCGGTGATGTTGACGTTGTTCACCACGTTGCCCGTGAGCTTGCCATCGGCAGCGGTGAGCGTGGCATTTCCGGCAACCAAATTATCCACGCCGAGGCCGGGGAATGCGCTCGTGAGGTCGCCCTTCTGCGGTGCGCGATAGCGAGCGGCGAGCATGTCGAGCGTGATGCCCGCTGGCCAGCCGTCGGGGTAATGTTTCGCGACGAGGTCCGCAGGCCGCATCCAGAGTGCATTGGACGCGAGCGCATCGCTGTCGAGCCGTGTTGAGTCGAACTTCAACTCCGCTGCAAACAGGCCGGTTTTCTTTTTGTAGAGCTGGGCGAAAAGTGGCGCGCTGTTCAGCTTGTTGAGTGCGGTCGCCGCCGAGAACTTTGTTCCGTCTGCGAGGGTTCCCGCTGCTTTGAACGCGCCGGTTTTGCCGACCTTGAAGCTGAAGATGCCGTCGCCTTGCGGGAACTTATCGGTCGCCAGCACGCCTTGTGTGCGCGATGGAATTACGCCCGTGTGGAAGCCCTTTGTGACTGCATCCAAAATCGTCGCAGGCACCGTGGTTTGCGGGGTCTTGCCGGTGTAGGGCACTGCGCGTTCGGCGGCAAGATTCGACACCGCCGCACCATTTGTGAGTGTGCCCACGATGCTATCGGCGAAGATGGTCATCGCGAAGTTGCCAAGCGGGGTTGGAAGCGGCTTGGTCTTGAGTGCGAGCGGAACTGCGGTGCCCGCATTCTTGAAAGTCGCGACTCCATTTGCGCCAAAAGTCCCCGAAACAGAAAGTGCCGTGCCGCCGATGAAAACCTTGCCGGAGAATCCGCCGGTCGGCGTGATTTTGAGTGTGACTGCACCAGTGTTGTTGAGCGTCGCAGCGGGCACAGATTTCAATAATCCTGCGTAGCTACCGGCGACCGCGTTGCCTGGCTGGGCGTCGTTGTCGGTGATGGTGACGACTGCGCTCGTCGTCGCTCCAAGCGTGGCAACTACTGGACTGCTCAGGGTGACGTTAAACGTCCGGGTGCCTTGGAAACCGGGTGCGTCGAGGATGCCCACATTCACCGTTTCGCTGGAGTCGCCTGCGGCAAAATTCACCGTGGTGTTGAGCGTGTTGTAGTCGAGACCCGCAGTCGCATTTCCGCCGCTGGTGGCAAATGTAACACTGCACACGGTATCAACGTCCCCGCTCCGGGTGAGTTCGATGGCCACGGTTCCCGCCGTCTCTGCAACGCTGAATGTCGCGGATGCGAGTGTGATGGCTGGCTGCGTTTCATTGTCCTGAATCGTCACCGTCGCGCTAGTCTGCGCACCAAGAACTGCGCCGCCGCCCGGACTGCTGATAGTCGTGGTGAACGCACGGTTGCCCTGAAAACCGACGCGATCCGTCACCGGGATATTGACCGTGATCGTAGCCTCGCCATCCGCGAAGCTGGCTGGCGTGGTCGGCGCGGTGAAGTCCGTCCCGCTCAACGCCGTTCCATTGGTCGTGCCGATTTCAAAGCTCGTCGAGCCGCTCGTGTTGCCAGTGCGGTTCACGGTGACAACTGCATTTACCCCGTTTTCAGCCACGCTATAAGTCGCCGCGCTGAGCGCGATGGTTGCAGGCTGCGGATCGTTTTCCACGATGGTGACTGTTGCGCTGTTTGGCTGGATGACTGTCGCCGTCCCCGAACCTAGCGCGATGTTCACGCTGAATGCTCGATTTCCCTGAAAATCCGTGCGGTCCACGATTGGGATGTTCACCATCTTTGTGGTGTCGCCGGAGTTAAACTGGACGGCCACATTCGTCTGAGAGGTAAAATCGGTCGTCGCAACCGCAGTGCCATCGGTCGTGGAAAGATTCACCGAAAATACGCTGTTCGTGTTGACCGTGCGATTAAGAGTGATGACCGCATTCACTCCGTCTTCCTGCACTGAATACGTCGCCGAGGACAACGCCACTTCCGCTGGAGCTGGCGGGGGCGCGAAGTCTGCGGGGTTCGGGCTAAACGTCAGCACGCCGGTATCGCTGAAGCGAAATGCGCCGAGGAATGTCGATGGAGTGCCCACTAGCGCTGGAGCGGCAGAAGTCAGTTGATACAAATCAATGACAGAGCCGTTTGTTCCATTTTCAAAAGTATTCTCGATACCGAACGCGCCGTTGACGAAGAACTGATAGGCCGAACCAGTTGTGGAGTTGCTCCCGCCGGGCATGTGCGATGCGTAGCTGTTTGCTGCTCCGTTATCTTGGATGAGAGCCTTCGAGTTGGTGAGAGATTCTATCTGGCCCGGAGTGGTCGCCGTAGTGCCCGCACTGTATCCTGTTTCGCCCAATGCCTTAACGCGGAGTGCGACTGGCTGCTGGGTACTCAGAGTCACGCGATTCCACGGTGTAGATTGTGTTCCAGGCGTAACTTCCGCCTTCGATGCGAAGACCGTGCGGTTTGAAAATCCATTCGCCGCTGTAAACTGCGTCCCCGAGATACTCCAAAAAACATCCGGGCGTGTATTCCATTCTAGGCCATAGATGTCCTCAAGGTCCGCCACAATATCTCCGCCAAGGTCCACAGCGAAACTCGCTGCACCAACAAATTGCGCTGCGGAGCCGATGTTGACCTCATAGGAAGTTGTTCCACCATCCCCTCCAGTGGCTCGGAAACCGAGGATAAGATCGCCATCTGCGTATGGCAGCGCAGCGTGGAGCGATGGAGCAGCCAGCATCAGTGCGGCGACTGCAAAACGTCTTAATTTATTAATAATTGTCATGGAAATGTCGTGTGGTTGTTAAATATGCGCAGGCGATTCCTGACGCATCCCTGTTGTCCTCTAAGCCTGATGATTGCTCAAGTTACAGACTGTAACTTATGTATGGCGATTTGAAGACATTGCCTTTTTTCAGTCATAAAACCGTCGCAGAAATGTCACAACCACTTGCGCTAAATTCCGCTATTTTGCTCGGATGATATTTACCAGAATTTGTGCGCTCTCCTGCGCTGCAATCATTGCCGTGGCAGCATCCGCCGCAGAAACACCGTTCCAATTCGAGCCTTCGCTCGCCCTTGCGGAGAAAGGCGATGTCGCCGCCCAATACGCCGTCGCCCGTGCTTTCTACAAAGGCGAAGGCGCGGAGAAAAATCTCGCACGAGCTGCGGAATGGTTTCGCAAAGCAGCCGAGCAAGGCGACGCAAAAGCCCAGCGGCTCATCGCCACAATGCTCGCGCAAGGCGAAGGCGTAGAAAAAAACGAGAAGGAGGCATTTATCTGGTTTGAGAAATCGGCGGCCCAAGGCGACACGATTGCCAGCGCAAATCTCGGCTGGTTTTACTCCAAAGGTCTCGGCACGCCGAAGAATATGGACGAAGCGCTGCGCCATTACCGCATCGCAGCAAAGGCCGGGCAGCTCGATGCGCAGGTGCGCCTCGGACAAATGCTCACCAAGGGATACGACGGCATCCCCGTAGATTACGCCGAAGCCGCGAAATACCTAGTCCCCGCTGCGGAGAAAGGACATGCCGGCGCACAAAACACGCTCGGTGTAATGCTGGAGGAAGGGCAGGGAGTTTCGCGCAATACTCACGAAGCTGTAAAAATGTTTCGAGCCTCAGCCATGCAGGGCGAGCCACGCGCAATGATGAATATGGGGCGGATGCTCGATGCCGGTGTCGCAGTCCCGCGTGACCGCGTGGAAGCCTGCATGTGGCTTATCCTAAGCGGCGAGCGGCTTGAGGATGGCGCTGAAAAATACATGAAGCACATGCTGGAAACCGGGCGTGTTTCCGCCGCTGACATTGCCGAGGGCAAAAAGCGCGCAATCGAATTTACCCGCGCCGCAGCAGCGAAGTAGCAAGCGAACGAGGATTAGAGCACAAGCCATAAATAATTCCCGATACGAGCGAAAGGCGCACCGCTCCTTTACGTTATCCGACGGCTAACGCTGCGTTTGGACTAAAGCCCGCGACGGCGGCGCTTGACGTTGAGCTGCGCGAGCGATTTCGCAATCGCGGCCTGCACCATCGCGGCTTCCTCGCCTCCGATGTGGTCTTCTTTCAAGCGAGCTTCCGCACGTTTGATGGCTTCCTCGGCGGCAGTTTCATCAATTTCCGATTCCTTCAGCGCCATGTCCACAAGCACGCTGACTTTTGTGCCGGTGACTTCCACAAAGCCTTCGCCGACTGCGAGCGCGGTCTGCTTCCCGTTTTGAGTGACGACGAGTTCGCCGGGCTTGAGCTGCGTGATGAGTGGGATGTGATTTGGGTAAATGCCCATCTCACCTTCCACAGCTGGGAGCACGACGAGTTCTACGTCGTCGCTATAAGCGCGAGCTTCGGGAGTGACGATTTCGAGACGTAGTGTGGCCATCGTTAGTTGAGAGTTTTTAGTTGAGATTCGTCAGAACGCCAACGGCAATTGAGAGATGTTGGCCGCTTCGCGGAGGAAGGTTTGGAAGTGAGGACGCTTGCGCGGGATCTCAACTCTCAACCCTCATCTCTCAACTAGTCACGCCGTTACCATGTCAATTCCGCCCTTCATGTAGAAGTTCGCTTCGGGCACGCTGTCATGCTTGCCGTCGAGAATCTCGCGGAAGGCGCGGACGGTGTCTTTGATTGGCACGTATTCGCCCGGTGTGCCGGTGAATACTTCCGCGACCGAGAACGGCTGCGAAAGGAAACGCTGGATTTTGCGGGCGCGGAACACGAGGAGTTTGTCTTCGGGCGAAAGCTCGTCCATGCCTAGAATCGCGATGATGTCCTGCAAATCTTTGTAGCGCTGGAGAACCTTCTGCACGCCGCGAGCGACTGCATAGTGTTCTTCGCCGACGATGTCTGGTGCGAGTGCCTTCGAGGTCGAAGCGAGTGGATCAACGGCTGGGTAGATGCCCAACTCAGCGATGGAACGCTCAAGAACGATGGTTGAATCCAAATGCGCAAATGTGTTCGCAGGAGCCGGGTCGGTAAGATCGTCCGCAGGGACGTAAACCGCCTGCACCGAGGTAACGGAGCCGGATTTGGTGGTCGTGATTCGCTCTTGGAGCTGTCCCATTTCCGCCGCGAGTGTGGGCTGGTATCCGACCGCCGAAGGAGTGCGTCCGAGCAGTGCCGACACTTCCGAGCCTGCTTGCGAGAAGCGGAATACGTTATCAACGAACAGGAGCACGTCCTGATTCTTCTCATCGCGGAAGTATTCAGCCATCGAGAGAGCCGAGAGCGCGACGCGGAGACGGGCGCCCGGAGGCTCATTCATCTGGCCATAGACGAGCGCGACTTTCGATTTGCTGAGGTCTTTCTGGTTGATAACGCCAGCGTCGCTCATTTCGTGGTAAAGATCGTTTCCTTCGCGGCTGCGCTCGCCCACGCCAGCAAACACGGAGAAACCACCGTGGTTCTTGGCGATGTTATTGATGAGTTCGAGAATGACGACGGTCTTGCCGACGCCGCACCACCGAATGCGCCGACTTTACCACCCTTGGTGAACGGGCAGATGAGGTCAATGACCTTGATGCCGGTTTCGAGGATGTTGGCCTTCGTATCTTGATCAATAAGCTTCGGAGCCGGGCGGTGAATGGAGTAGCGCTTTTCGGCGTTCACGGGTCCGCGTTCATCCACGGGGTCGCCGGTGACGTTGAAGATGCGGCCCAGCGTGGCTTCGCCGACTGGAACGGTGATGGAGTCGCCGGTAGCGTTGATTTTCATCCCGCGCTTCAGACCTTCCGTGGTGCTCATTGCGACCGAGCGGACCCAGCCGTCGCCGAGGTGCTGCTGCGTTTCAAGAACGAGTTTGGTGTCCACGCCGTTGACGGCGAATGTGATTTCAAGCGCCTCGTAGATTTTCGGGAGCTTGCCTGTCGCGGAGAAGTCCACGTCCACAACGGGACCGATGACTTGAACGATTGTGCCTTGGTTCATGCGTAGTTGAGATTTCTTAGTTGAGAGTTGATTGGTTTAGCCAAGCGCCATTTGCGCTGTGGTGATTTCGAGAAGTTCGGTGGTGATGGCTGCCTGACGCACCTTGTTGTATTGGAGCGTGAGGTCTTTGATGAGTTGCTTGGCGTTGTCGGTCGCGTTTTTCATGGCGACCATTCGCGCGCTATGCTCGGAAGCACGACTTTCGAGCACCATCTGATACACGGCGAAGTGGACGTAATGCGGGACGAGTCCTTCGAGAACACCGCTCGCACTGGGTTCAAAAACGTAGTCGTTCGAGTTTGCAGCAGCCTCGACTTTCTTCGATCCCTGCTCACCTTCGAGGTCCGAAAGCTCGAAGTTTTTAACGGGCAAAATCGCCTGAATGACCGGCTTCTGGTTGATGGTGCTGATGAAGTCGGTGAAAGCGACGCTGACTTTATCAACTTCACCTGAAAGGAATTTCTCGATGATGAATTTGGATGCCTGCTTGCTTTCGAGGAAAGTGAACGCCTCTTTGAGTTCAAATTCCGCAGCGAGGTTGCGCTTGAGGCGGCCCAAGTATTGAGCGGCTTTGCGGCCAATCGCAACAAAGGTCGTCGTCGCAGCATCAAACTGATTCAGCTCACGGAAAAGATTCGTATTGAGCGCACCGCAAAGACCTTTGTCCGTCGCGATGACGAGCACGAGTTCGCGTTTCACTTCCTTGCGGTCCTGAAGCAGCGGGTGCAGTTCTGCGCTTCCACCGGCCTGTGCGAGAGCAGCGAGCATTTTTGAAAGCTCTTCTGCATACGGACGACCGTGCATTGCGCGAAGCTGGGCTTTGCGCATCTTCGCGGCGGCGACCATCTGCATGGCTTTCGTGATTTGCGAAGTATTTTTGACCGACTTGATGCGGCGGCGGATGTCGCGGGTATTTGCTCCCATAGACTAAGTTTTCTTATCCTTTCGTGTGCGCTTTGGCACGGTGTAGGCGACCTTTTTGCGCGGTAGATTATTGAGTTCGGCGCAACCTCTTTCATCTTCCATCAATGTGTGAAATCCCATTTCTTTTGCGGGTTTTCCTGACGTATTCAGCAATGACTCAAGTGCCTGGAAGACGGCTGCCAAATCCGAGTCGTGAGCACCAAGCCGGTTTTCGATTTCCACTAGTTTTCCGACTAAATCAGAGCCAGCCAATGTTGAACGCATTTTGACAAACGCGCGGACGATTTCCACGCTGGCAGCGATGGCTATCGAACTGTTGAGCACGCTGGCCAGCATCACCGCCCCATGTTCAGTGAAAACCCAAGGTGAGTAACGCCGCCCACCATGACTTCCACTTGAGGTCACAATTTGTGACCTCAAGTTTGTAAGTTCCTCAGCCTTAAGCTGAAATGCAAAGTCTGTCGGGAAGCGGTGAATGTTCCGGCGAACGGCTTGGTTCAGCACCTTAGTCTCCACGCCGTAGAATTCCGCCAAGTCGCTATCGAGCATAACACGCTGACCGCGAATCAAATGAATCGCGTTTTCAACGGCCTCAATAATGGCGGACTTGGGCATAAATTCGTATTCCCGAAGTGAAATCACAGTTAGCGGTAGCTCTGTTTGAACTCGGTTATCGCTTCTTTGAGCGCTGCGCCGTTGGCGTCGTTAATTTCCGTTTTGTCGCGGAGTCCCTGAAGGACGGACTCTTTGCGTGTCGAAAGGAACTCGGTGAACTTGGCCTGAAAATCTTTCACTTTATCCACGGCGACATCATCGAAGTGGTTGTTCATCACGGCCCAAAGCGTCGCGACTTGAATTTCAACAGCCTGCGGATTGTATTGCTGCTGCTTGAAGAGTTCCACGATGCGTTGGCCGCGATCCAAGAGTGCTTTTGTAGCGGCATCGAGGTCCGAGCCAAACTGTGCAAATGCTGCGAGTTCGCGATACTGGGCCAACATGCCTTTGATCTTACCAGCGACTTGTTTCATCGCTTTCACCTGCGCGGACGAACCCACGCGGCTGACCGAAAGACCGACGGAAACCGCCGGGCGGATGCCTTGGTAAAAGAGGTCGGTTTCGAGGTAAATTTGTCCGTCTGTGATCGAAATCACGTTCGTCGGGATGTAGGCCGAAACGTCGCCGGCCTGCGTCTCGATGATTGGAAGTGCGGTGAGCGAACCGCCGCCGCTCTGCTCATTTACACGCGCCGAACGCTCAAGCAAACGGCTGTGGAGATAAAATACATCGCCCGGATACGCCTCACGGCCCGATGGACGCTTGAGCAGGAGCGAGACTTCACGGTAAGCAACGGCTTGCTTGGAAAGGTCATCAAACACGATGAGCGCGTCCATTCCGTTGTCCATGAACCATTCGCCCATCGCTGCACCAGCGAACGGCGCAAGATACTGCATCGAGGCTTTATCCGACGCAGCGGCCACGACGATGATCGTGTATTGCATCGCACCGGTTTCTTCCAGAACTGCGATGTTGCGTGCGACGTTCGACTGCTTCTGCCCGATGGCGACGTAGATACTGTAAAGCGGGCGGAATCCTGCCTTGCCTTCGTTGGCTTTGTTGATGCGGCCTTGGTTGATGATTGCGTCAATCGCGATGGTCGTCTTGCCCGTCGCGCGGTCGCCGATGATCAGCTCGCGTTGGCCGCGCCCGATTGGAATCATCGCATCAATCGCCATGATGCCGGTTTGCACCGGTTGGTTCACCGATTGGCGCTTGATGACGCCGGGAGCGATTTTCTCAACGGGATACTGCGCGGTCGCTTCGATTGGGCCTTTACCATCAACTGGCTGGCCGAGCGTATTCACCACGCGACCTAGTAGCCCTTTGCCGACTGGCACGGAGAGAAGGCGGCCCGTCGTTTTGACTTCGCTGCCTTCGGAAATGCCCTTGTCGTCGCCGAGCAACACTGCGCCGACTTCGTTTTCTTCGAGGTTGAGCGCCAAACCGAAGACGCCGCCGGGAAACTCAAGCATTTCGTTGAGCATGACATCGCTAAGACCTTCGATCTTTGCGACGCCGTCGCCGACTTCGCGAACGATGCCGACGTTGGATTTAGTTGTGCCGGTTTTGAGGCCGGAGATTTTTGCTTCGAGTTCTTGCAGGATGCTGCTCATTGCTTGGTAGAGAGTTTTTGGTTGAGAGTTGAGAGATTTTTACGCGGCGAGTTCGGTCGCGAGGCGGTCGAGTTGGCTGCGCACGGAGGCGTCGAGCACATTGCTTCCGACCTGCACTCGCAGGCCGCCGAGCAATGCGGCATTGGTCTTAAATTCAGTCGTCACGTCTGCGCCGTATTTGCCGCGAATCGTCGCGGTGATTTTGCCTTTTTCGGCGTCATTCAAAGTAGTTGCACTTTCAATGACCGCATGGCGTTTGGCGACTTCGAGGCGGATGAGGCGCGAGAACTCTTTCAGCACGCCAATGTAATTACGCGGCTGGCCCTGAATGACCGTATCGGTAACTTTCATGACTTTCTGGCCATCGAGAAGGCCGTTGGTAAAACTTGCGCGAAGCAAATCTTTTGAAAGCCGACGTGACTCTTTAGAGAGTTTCATTGATTAGGCGGCGAGTTCCTTGTTGGCGGACTCGGTGATTGCAGACTGATCGGCAGCCGTAAGAACTTTGCCGGTAACTTTCGCGGTCGTATCAACGATGAGACGGCTCAAATCCTTGCGAAGTTCCGCCATCAGGCGCTTCTGCTCGGCTTCACCAGCTTCGCGTGCCTTTTGGATAATCTCGGCGGCCTGCGCGACTGCACGCTGTCCTTCACGCTCCGTGATCGCTTTTGCAGCAGCTTGCGCTTCGGCGATGGTTTTCTGCGCATCGGCATTTGCCTGTGTGCGAATTTGCTCTGCCGTTCTAGTGGCGTCGGCGAGTTGGGATTTGATCTTCTCGGCACCAGCAAGACCTTCCTCAATCTTCGAGCGCCGCTGTTCGAGCATCGTCAAAACAGGGTTGTAGGCGAATTTGTAGAGCAATCCGCAGACAATCGAGAAGCTAATGACCTGCGAGAAGAATGCGTAAGGATTCCAGCCGAACGGCTTCACGACTTCCATGATTGGATTCGTGCCGGTGCTGGACGCTGCTTCGACTGTGGCAGCGAGGAAAAGTGTGAACGACATTGCGACTAAGTTTGGAAAATTGGTTGCGCGGAGTCCGAAGACTCCGCGCAATAAGGTTTATTGGCCTTTCGCGAGGAAGATCGCGAAGAACACGATACCTTCGACGAGCGCCGCCAAAATAATGGCGATGTTACGGATGTCGCCCGCTGCGCCGGGATTGCGTCCCGTCGCTTCTGCGGCCTTCATTCCGATGATGCCCACGCCGATCGCCGCTCCGAGAGCTGCCAGACCGATGTGAAGATTTCCCGTCAATTGAGCAAGGATGCTAAGCATGGTTTTTGTGTTGTGTTATGTTTTTTGTTTTTCCCGTTCACCCCCGCAGTCTTGCCACGGTCCGATGAACGAAATTTGTTTAGTGGGCGGAGGCTTTATCTCCTTCGCCATGACTTTCATCATGGTCGTGCCCGTGGTCGTCTGAATGCTCACAAATGAGCAGCGTGAAAACTGAAGTGAGAAGCATGAAAACAAGCGCCTGCACAAGGCCGACGAGCAACTCCATAAAATAGAAAGGAACCGGAATCAGCCATCCGAGCGCAGGGACAATCGCCTGCATGGATTCCAGCATTGTCTCACCCGCGAAGACGTTTCCATAGAGACGGAAACTCAGCGAAACCGGACGGAAAAGAATCGAAACAACCTCCAAAACACCGACGATCGCAAAGATGGCAATCATCGCAAACCTCATGAAGCCCGAAGACTTACCCTTTGGAGCAAAGATGTGCTTGAAGAACCCGACTGGACCGTTGGCTTTCAGTGCCCAAATCACCCACCAGAAAAAGAAGGTGACCGCCATTGCCGAGGTCATGTTTAAGTCAGCATTTCCACCACGAAACAGCGGGGTCTCGATGTGGTGCGAGAAAACGCGGGGCGCCGCCGCATTTTCAACAGGACTCCAGCCAATCGTGCCTACTCCGGGCAGAAGACCCGCCCAGTTAGTCGCGAGAATAAACAGGAAGATGGTGCCGAAAAACCAGAAGGTGTTGCGAGCCAAGTCGCGCCCCATGATTTGACTGAGAAATCCATGCAATCCTTCCACCAGCCACTCGACGAAATTCTGCCCACCGCTCGGCACTTCCTTGCGCTGCCTCATCGCGCGTTGCACACCGAAAATCACGACTGCGGCAACAATCCACGTCACGATCATCGAGTTATTGATGAACCCAGCATCTGGAAGCGTGGGTGCGTAGGCCGGAAGCCCGCCGCCCTGTCCGCCATCCGCACCAGCAAACGCCGGAACTCCCGCGAGGGCAAAAAATGCCGCGACGGGTGCAATGGAGCGGGCCGCGCTAAAAGCGGCTGACTGACTGCGTTGGATGAAAGCAAACATTTTCAAAAGTGTGATCAGTTACCGGGAGCGATGCTGACAATCATCTTCAAAACAGACGACCATCGGATTGCGTGTAGAGGTAGCTGATTAAACTCAGCTAGACCGGGAAAAGCAGGCCGCGAGAAAAGCGCACCGCTAAACATGTGGCAAGTACTTTGTGAAATTTTTCACAAACTTTATTTGCCACCGTTTTTCCGCATCAAAATCATGGGTTGGCTTTCACCGCAGGAACAGCGCTTTCCGGCTTTGCGCCGCTGGGCTGGGCTGGGACTGCGGGGACTGCCGCAGGTGTCGGCTCCGGCACTGCGCTTTTTGAGATGTCCGGCCAGTCAAACAAGGTGCCCGTGTAGCCGCCAAACTCATTGAGCAACGCCTCGCAGCGCGTGCGCCATTTTACATAATCCGGCGGTCCCCACGGCTTCTCGCCCGTGCCCGTGAATACAATATAAGTCGCCTCCAGATTGTTAATAGGCCGGTTTCCGCCGTTGGAGCGTTCGTTGATCTGGCGGCAAATGCGGAGCGACGCCTCGCCGATTTTTGTCGTCGGACCTGCGTCGCCCAAAATCGCGGGGTAAAGCACGCCTCCCACAATAATAACGCAATAATCCCCGATGGATGGAGTGAAACCGGCATCGGTCCTCCCAACCATCGTCATCGGCAGCACGATGAATGGATCAAACGCGCCGGAAAGGTAGCTGCGGCTTTGCAAATCCTTGATTTCCGACTTCAGCCGCGTGTTTTCTGTGCGCATCCGTTGCTTCTCGGCATCTGCTGTGTCGGGCTTCGCGAGTTTTGCGTCATTGTCCGCGATTCGCTTTTGCCAAATGGCTTCCACGGGATTCGGATTCTTTGTGCGCTTCGCCCAATTATAGCTCGTGAAGGGCTGAAAAGTGCGCGAGTTCCCCGTATCCGCAATCGCGATCCGGTCGCCGTCGGAGCCGTCCGTATCCACATCCATATCCGCCTGAATGAGCAAAGCCTTCCGCTTCGTCTGCGGATGCTGGAGTTCGAGGATTGTCTCGCAGTCGAAAAAATTATGCCGCGAAAGCAGCGCGTCGAGCCGGTTCAAGTTCGAGCGAAGTGAAGTCACCTTCGTGCGATAAAGCTCATCGTACTCCGAAGAAACTTTCGCCGTTTCGAGCATCACGGGCAATGCAGGCAGCAGCTTTTCGATTTGAGGCGAAAGTTTCTGCAACTCCGAAAGCTGCTTGTGCGGCTTCGGGATATTGACGCGCAAATTCATCTCCACCGTGTAGCTGCCGGAGCTTTGGCGCTCCGTTGTCGCTGTCGCTCCCGCCAGCGTCTCGATGTTCGCTTTGAAAGTGATGCCGTTAAAAATCGTGCCCGTTTGCAGCGACTTCATCGGCACGTAAGGCGTGGGCGGTGGAGTTGGCGGCGGTGGAGGCGTGGGCACCGGCGTTGGTGTGGGAGTCGGCTTCGGCGTTGGTGTGGGAGTCGGCTTCGGCGTTGCTGGCGCAGGTGTCGGAGTGGATGAAGGCGCAGGCTGCGGCTTCCGATCACAAGCGACCGCAAAAAACAACGTGAGCAGGATAAAAATGGCAGAGCACTTGTGCATCGCCCGCGCCCTTTAGCGGGTGATGGCGCTCATGGAAACTCCTATTCCGGAAGCACTATTTACACGGCGCAAAACCCACTCCACGCAGCGATGCCCACGGTTCCTCCATCGAGCAATCCACCACAGCCGGCTCCTCCGCATTCGCCGGCGAAAGTATCGCAAGAAAAACCACCGGCTCGCCGTACGGATTATACGTCCCGTGAACCTCGCCCTTGGGGATAAATGCCACGTCTCCCGGACCGAGGATGCGATGCTCCTTACCTACCCACTGTTCCGCTCTCCCGCTGATCACGTAGATCAATTCTTCTCGCGTGGGATGCGTGTGAAACGGATGCGAGCGCCCCGGCTCCATCGTCGCACGCACCATCAGCAGCTCCTTGTTTTCCACAACGTCGCCGCGACACAGCCATTCATTGTTCGTCCAAGGAGACTGTTCGTTGATTTTTTCCGATGCGGAAACAAAGCGGCGCGGATTACTCATGGCGAAAACCGTTGCCGTATTTTGCAAATGCGAAAAGACAATTTACTTCGAGAACGTCAGCCCGCTGTCGCTCGCATCGACGGTGATGATGTCGTTTTCCAAAAACTTCCCATCGAGAATATCAAGCGCGAGCGGGTCGAGCAGATCGCGCTGAATGCAGCGTTTGAGCGGACGCGCGCCATACACCGGGTCGTAGCCTTCGCGGGCGAGATGCAGCTTTGCCTCGTCCGTCAAAACGAGCGTGAGCTTTTGCTCGGCGAGCCGCTTCTGGAGCTTCTGCACCTGAATCTCCACGATGTGCGTGAGGTCAGAATCGCTGAGGCGGTCAAAAATGATCGTCTCATCCACACGATTGAGAAACTCCGGGCGAAAATGCTGCCGCAGCGCATCCATCACCCGCGCCTCGCGCTGCTCGCTGTTCGCATCATCAAGGATATACTGCGATCCAATGTTCGACGTCATGATGATGACGGTGTTCTTGAAGTCCACCGTGCGCCCCTGTCCGTCCGTGATGCGGCCATCGTCGAGCACTTGCAGCAGCACATTAAAAACATCGTGATGCGCCTTCTCGATCTCATCAAAAAGTATCACCGAATACTGCTTGCGCCGCACCGCCTCCGTGAGCTGCCCGCCTTCCTCAAAGCCCACATATCCCGGAGGCGCACCGATGAGCCGCGCGACGCTGTGCTTCTCCATGTATTCGCTCATATCAATGCGCACCATCGCGCTCTCATCATCAAAAAGAAACTCCGCCAACGCCTTGGAAAGCTCCGTCTTTCCCACGCCCGTCGGTCCGAGAAAAATGAACGACCCAATCGGGCGATTCGGGTCCTGCAAGCCCGAACGCGCACGACGCACCGCATTCGAGATCGCAGCAATCGCCTTCTTCTGCCCGATGACGCGCTGCCCAATTCGCCCCTCCATTTTCACCAGCCGCTCGCGCTCACCCTGCCGCAGATTGGAAACCGGAATCCCCGTCCACGAAGCCACGACCTCCGCGATTTCTTCCTCGGTGACTTCGTCTCTCAATAGTGTAGTTGCGATGCTCGATGGCTGTGAAAGCGCGGCTTCGAGCTGCGGAATCACACCGTATTGCAGCTCGCTCGCCCGCCCGAGATCGCCGCGCCGTTGCGCTGCCTCCAGCTCGTTGCGGGCGGCTTCGAGTTGCTCTTTCTGTTTGCGTGCGGCGTCGAGGACGGCCTTTTCCTTTTGCCACTGCGCTTTCAGCCCGGAGCTTTTTTCCTTCAAGTCCGCCAGATCCTTTTCGAGTTTGCCGAGGCGCTCTTTGCTCGCGGCGTCCTTCTCTTTTTTCAAAGCCTGCCGCTCCATCTCGTGCTGCATGATTGCGCGTTCGACTTGATCAATCTCCGTCGGCATCGAATCAATCTCCATCTTCAAACGGCTCGCCGCTTCGTCCATAAGATCGACCGCCTTGTCCGGCAGAAAACGGTCGCTGATGTAGCGATTGGAAAGCGTCGCCGCCGCGATCAGCGCAGCGTCCTGGATGCGCACGCCGTGGTGGACTTCGTAGCGTTCCTTCAGCCCGCGCAAAATCGCAATCGTGTCCTGCACGCTCGGCTCGTCCACTTTCACTGGCTGGAATCGCCGCTCCAGCGCCGGGTCTTTCTCGATGTGTTTGCGGTATTCATCCAGCGTCGTCGCGCCGACCGTGCGCAATTCGCCACGGGCCAGCGCGGGCTTCAGCATGTTGCCCGCGTCCATCGAGCCTTCCGCTTTTCCTGCGCCGACGATGGTGTGGAGTTCATCGATAAAAAGGATGATCTCGCCGTTGCTGTCGGTGACTTCTTTTAGAAAAGCTTTCAGCCGGTCCTCGAACTCTCCACGAAACTTCGCGCCTGCGACCATCGCGGCAATATCCATCGCGATGACGCGCTTATTCTTCAGCGATTCCGGCACATCTCCCGCCACGATTCGCCGCGCAAGCCCCTCGACGATTGCCGTCTTCCCCACGCCCGGTTCGCCGATAAGCACCGGGTTATTTTTTGTGCGTCGCGAAAGCACCTGCATCGTGCGGCGAATCTCATCATCGCGGCCAATAACCGGATCGATTTTGCCTTTCCGCGCAAGCTCCGTGAGGTCGCGACCATACTTCTCCAGCGTCTGATATTTTCCTTCGGGATTTTGATCTGTCACGCGCTGCGAACCGCGCACTTGCTGGAGCGCCTGCATCAGCTTCGCGTGCGTCGCGCCTGCTTCCTTCAGCACTTTCCCCGCGCCGACTCCGCTATCGGAAAGCGCGAGGAGATAATGCTCCACGCTTACAAATTGATCCTTCAGCGCGGCCATCTGCTTCTCCGCCTGACGCAAAATCGCCATCGCCTCCGCAGCGACATTTGTCTGCGCGGTCAGCCCGTGGACCTGCGCACGATTTGCAATCGCCGCGTTCAGCTTTTCGCGAAGCGGCGCAACGGATACGCCGATTTTTTGCAGCAGCGGCACTGCGATTCCCTCCGGCTGCTCCAGCACCGCGAGCAGGATATGCTCATTGTCGTATTCGGAATGGTTGCGGTCCTGCGCCATCGTCTGCGCCGACTGCACGGCCTCCGCCATTTTCTGCGTGAATTTATTCGCGTTCATATGTGTGGAATAAGTGTGACACGACACAGCGCAAATAACGCGCCTTTTGTTTGTCCAGAGAACGAAGCGGTTTGCCCGCGCCAGCGTGTCGCGACAAAGCTCTTTTGTGTCACAGCCGAAGCGACGAAATATCCCGCCCAAGCCTTTGTGCTCGCGGCCCGCCGCCGCATCCGCTTATTGAAAAGCGCCAATGCTCCAACAATTCATCCTCTGGCTCGACTCCCTGCAAACGAGCCTCGTCGCCCTCGGCTGGACCGGGCTGCTTGCCTTCGCGATGATCTTCGCCGCGACGCAGATTGTCGCCTTTATCCCCGCCTCTGCGATTGCGATGGCGGCGGGATTTTTCTTCGGCTTCCAGCGCGGCTGGGTAGCACTCACGATTGGCTGCGGATTGAGTGCTGCGATTAATTTCCTCATCTCCCGCCACCTCGCCCGCGAAGCCGTGCATCGCAGACTCGCCACGCATCCGAAGTTCCTGCTCATTGATTCCGCTATTGGTCGCGGCGGATGGAAAATCATCGCGCTGCTCCGCTTTGTCCCCATCCCGTTTGGCATCGCGAACTACGCCTACGGCATCACGCCGGTTACTTTCCGCGCTTACTTTTGCGCGACGATGCTCGCGATCATCCCGGCAAACTGCCTCTTCGTTTCGATGGGTTCCACATTCCAAGGCAGCCTCGCTACGCTGTTCAGCAAAGACCGCCCGCACAGCCCATTCGAGTTCATCCTCCCCGTCGTCGGAATCATCGCCGCCTTCTTCGCATTCCGCTACGTCTCGAAACTCGCCCACGCCGCCGTAACAGCGGAACACGCTCGCAACGCAGAGTAATGCGCCATCCAGCCTGAAATGATGGGGATCAACTCCTGGGCAAGAAAGTGCTCCCTACAAGAGCGCGAAGTTCTCTGTGGCGGGCGTGTTGCCTTCGGTTTTGATTGATGCGTCGTTTGCCGCGAGGTGCGTGAGCGCGTGGAAGACGTCTTCTGTTTCCTGCCCGATGCTCGCTGCGATTTGCTCCGCAGTTTGCGCTTCTTTTTTCAATGCGCCGCGTGTCGCTGCGAGCACTGCGAGCACGGATGCGGCGGCTTTTTTTCCCGCTTCCACGCCGGGCTGGTGGTAGGCGTTGATGTTCACCATCGCGGCGTAGAATCCCACGGCGCGTTCGTAGAGGGCGATGAGTGCGCCGACGACGCGCGGAGTCACTTCTGGAATGCTGATGGTGAGGTTGTCGCGCCCGGCTTCGTAAAGCGCGGTGCGGGTTCCGCGCAGGAATCCCTGCAAGTAATCGCCCGTCCTCACGCCCGGCTCCACTTCGATGCTTGGGCATGAGCGCGACTGACGCACTTCAATCAGCGTTGCGAAGAAATTATTCACGCCATCGCGGAGTTGCTGGACGTATGCGTGCTGGTCGGTGGAGCCTTTGTTTCCATACACGGCGATGCCTTGTTCCACGACATTGCCATCGAGATCGAGGCGTTTGCCGAGGCTCTCCATGACGAGCTGTTGCAGGTATTTTGAGAACAACATGAGGCGGTCTTTGTAGGGCAAAATGACCATGTCTTTTTTGCCGCGTCCACCACCCGCAAAGTGCCACATCATCGCGAGCATCATCGCGGGATTTTTTGTGGTTTCGGTCGAGCGCGTCCAGTCGTCCATCGCGGCTGCGCCTTGGAGATAGCCGCCTACATCGAGTCCCTGCAAAGCGAGTGGGACAAGCCCCACCGCGCTCATCACACTCGTGCGACCGCCGACCCAGTCCCACATCGGGAAACGCTTCAGCCATCCGCGTTCGGCGGCGTATTTGTCGAGCTGCGAGCCGACGCCCGTGACGGCGACTGCGTGGCTGGCAAAATCAACGCCCACGGTTTTGTAGATGGCTTCCGCTTCGAGCATTCCGTTGCGGGTTTCCGGGGTGCTGCCGCTTTTGGAGATGACGATGCAAAGTGTGTGATTCAGCCGCTGGGCGAGATTGTTGAGCGTGCGGTCAATTCCATCCGGGTCGGTGTTATCGAGGAAATGAATCCGCATTTTATCCTCCGCCGTGCCCAGCGCATCGGCGACAAATTGCGGGCCGAGCGCCGAGCCACCGATGCCGATAACGAGCACATCCGAGAACGAATCACTTTGATGAGTCTGGAGCGCAAAGGCGCGAACGGCTGCGTAGGTGGAGACGATTTCATTTCGCAGTTCATCGGTCGGTGCGAGTTCGGGCGAGCGCAGCCAGTAGTGGCCGACCATCCGGCCTTCGTCGGGATTTGCGATAGCGCCGCCTTCGAGCGCTTTCATCGCGGCGAACGCCTTTTGCGCTGCTGGCTCCATCGAAGTGAGCCACTCGTCGGTAAAGCGCACGCGGCTTACATCGAGAGTGATTCCGAGGTCATCGTCGGCGAGGTGGTATTTTTGAAATCGGTTCCAGAGACTGTTCATAGACCGAAAAGAAAAGCCGCTAGGCGCGGGCTTGTCGAGAACGCCGAAATACTTGCAGCCTACGTTTTCATTGCGGCCAGCAAATCCGCGAGAGGCATAGAGGCAATGGCTGAGGCTTTGTCGCTCATTGCGTAGGGAAGTATCAGGTTTCCGCCATGTAGCAGCGATCCGCAGCTATAAACGACGTTTGGCACGTAGCCCTCGCGTTCGTGGGGTTCGGGACTGAGCAGAGGCTGGCGCAATCGCCCGATGACTTTTGTGGGATCGTGGAGATCGAGCAGGGCTGCGCCGATGCAGTATTTTCGCATCGGGCCTACTCCGTGCGTGATGACAAGCCAGCCCGCCTCCGTCTCGATTGGAGAGCCGCAGTTCCCGATCTTTACGGACTCCCACATTTCCTGCGGTCGCATGATAAGCTGAGGATCGCTCCAGTGGTGAGGATTGTCCGAAAACATGATGAACAAGTTTTCGTCGTCCTGCCGCGAAAGCATCGCATATCGCCCGCCGATACGATGAGGAAACATGGCCATGCCCTTATTTTGCACGGCGTTTCCGTTTAGAGTGAGGATTCGGAAGTGAAGGAAATCCTGCGTTTCAATAAGCTGCGGAAGAATCACGCGACCGTTGTAGGCGGTGTATGTGGCGTAGTAAGTCGCGGTGCCGTCATCGTCGGTGAAGCGGACAAATCGCGCGTCCTCGATGCCGTTGCTCTCATTGAGAGAAACCGGGAAAATAATGCGCTCGCTGATCGCGAGTTTGGGTGGAAATTGCAGTTCGTAATTCGACTCTGCGAGCCAGCGAATACATTCCATTGCACGGCGGAAATCGCGACGGATGCTTTTTGTGCCACTCCGCACGTTGCGGACGCTTTCATCCAAGTCGCGCAGCGTGAAGGTTTCTGCCAGCGGGGCGACCACCGCGGCGGAGTATTCGTTATCAATCCCCATTTCGCGCAACTTGATGGAGAATCGGTGCTTTTTGTACGCAGGGTTTGGAACGACTTCAGGCAGCGAAACATATCGCGATATAGGTTCGACGCCAATTACGCCCTGCGGCGAAATAATCCCCGTGCGAAATTCGATGGACGAGATGTGCCCTTCGCCGGTTGCGCGCAGGCTCATGATAAAGCGGAGCGCCCCGTCGGCTAAATTCTTTTGATCGGGATGAGGGACGATGGAGGGATTGAAAAGTGCGGCGGATTCGAGCGCGTATTCCCCCGAGAAAAGTGCTCCGATGAGCAATTGCCGCGTCCGTGAAAGCTCGCGCGGCGGAGCGATGCGGTTCCGCACTTTTTCAAAATGCGAGAGCAGCAGCGTCTCGATGTCAAAGTGCCGGGAGTTAAACTCCTCGTGCAGCTTCTGAAGTTCGGCACTCGCATCTTCTTCGCTGAGTGCGAGGCCGCGGCGGATAATCGCATCAATTCGCGTAAAGCCTCCGGGAAGGAATGGACGCACGATGACGCGACCGCTATTCGGCTCAAAAATGTGCTCGTGGCGGCGGATCGAAATGGAGTTCATAAGGAAGGAATCTTCGGGTCTGGGATCGGGTGCGCTGCGTGGTTCATCTCCGCGAGCGAAAGTTGGAATGCGAGCGAGGACTCCGCGCCCTGATTATCGTTGATTCGATCCGCGTGCAGGCCATCGCTGCATCCGCCGGTGCTCGAATCGTAAAGCGGAATGCCGAGATCATTACGACCGAGGAACCACTCAAATGCGCGGCGAGCCTCGCGCATCCAGCTTTCATCCTGCGTGGCGCGATAGGCTTCGAGACACGCGGAGACCATCGCCTGGGCTTCCACCGGTTGCTGATCGAAATCCGCACGCGCACCATCCCGGCAGTAAAAACCGTTGCTTCCAATTGGGCGGAAATTTCCTGCCTGTGTTTTCTGGATCGATACGAGCCAGCGCAGCGATTTCAGCCCCACTTCCAGTGCGGTTGGGTCGGGAATCCAGCGCCCACTGAGAATTAATGCCTGGCAGATGCGGGCGTTGTCATAAGTGGCCGTAATTTCAAACCAAGGCCAGTTCTCCGTGGCGAAACCGTTCCATAAAGCCAGCAGACGGTCTGTGAGCACCCGGCGCAATTTCGGGACATCTGCTCGCTCCGTTGGTCGCCGTAAATACTCGTGAATCCCGAGCAGTGAAAATGCCCACGCACGCGGGGAGGTGAAGTGCTCTATCACTGGCAGTCCGCGCTCGAAGAGTTGTGCGCACAATCGCCGGTGACCGTCCTTTTGTGATCGGCCCGCGCCTGTGCCAGCCGCCCACAGGGCGCGGGCGTGGCTGTCTTCGCTGCCGGACTCCTCAAGCCATTCACGGCTGTGACTCATGAAGTTGCGAAACCGTCCCGTCCCGTAATTCAGAGCCGCCGCGAGAAAGGCAAGGTATGCTGTTGCGGAGCCATCAAGGTTGCCCGCAGATTTCTGTGCGCCGGTCTCATCGAGTAAATTGCAGAGAATATATGCGCGTGCATTGTCGTCCGTGCAGTAGCCCTCGTGGAAGTTTGGCACATTGAAAATCGCGTGCTGGAAAATCCCCGTTCCGTCCGACATTCGGATAATGTGGTCGAGTCTCAGTGGTGGCAATTCATAGGGCCGACTTGCCAGCGTCCAGCCTGCAAATGCTGCGCGAGGAAGCACTCTGCGATCGGTCCGCGCGTGCTCAAAAGATTGAAGATAGCGCTTCGCGACAGATGGCCATGTCATCGCACGTCCCATCTCGTAAGCCACGCGGCGCGTCCGCTCCATGAGCGTGGCATCGTCGAGAAAATCGCATACGGCCTGCGCAATTGCTGCGGGATTTCGGAACGGCACAATTTTCCCGCGCCCGTCCGATAGCAGCTCCTGCGCGTGCCAGTAAGGCGTCGAGACGACCGCTTTTCCGGCTCCGAAAACGTAGGCGAGTGTGCCAGATGTGATCTGCTGTTCGTTTAGGTACGGCGTTACGTAGATGTCCGTCGCAGCGATGAACGCCTTCAAGTCATCCAGCGAAACGAAGCGGTTGTAAAAAATGACGTGCTCTTTCACGCCGCGATCCTCAGCGAGCCGCTCTAATCCAAGCCGGTAGTTCTCACCTTCGCGGGCCAGAAGATGCGGATGAGTGGCACCGAGGACGAGATACACGACGTTGGGATGTCGCCGTGCGATTTCTGGAAGTGCCTCGATCACATGCTCGATTCCCTTGCCCGGTCCGAGCAGTCCAAACGTCAGCAAAACAGCCCGGCCTTCGACTCCAAGCTGCGTCTTGTGGAGTAGCGTATCTGTGAACGGAATATCCGGGATGCCGTGCGCGATGACGTCCACTTTCTCCAGCGAAACCGAGTAGGTATCTCGCAGAATGTCGGCCCCTTTTTGAGCCATCACCACGATGCGGTCGCTGCGACGCACGAGTTCCGACATCACCTTTCTCTGCACGGGGTTTGGATCACGCAAGACCGTGTGCAAAGTAGTCACGACAGCCATTCGGACTTCCTTCAAAAGTGCCAGTAAATGACTTCCCGCCGGGCCTCCATAGATGCCGAATTCATGCTGAACACAAAGCACGTCGGCATTGTTGAAGTTCAAATAATCCGCAGCTCGCCGGTACGAATCGAGGTCCTGCTCCAGTAATTCCTGCCGGACGCGCGCAGAATAAGTGTAACCATCTGGAGAATCGTTCATCGCCGCGACGATGCACTCTGCATTTGGTTCCGCGATGGCGATAGACTCACACAGGTCTGTCGTGAACGTGGCGATCCCGCAACGGCGTGGCTCAAATCCGCCGAGAAAAGCAATGCGCTTGGCGGGCGCAATATCTATGGCGAGGACCTTTCGATGCGATCACTATGAGGCCGACTCGCCATTACACAACAAAGCGTTGCATCAATCGTCTGCGGACGTTTTCACCCGAATGTTCCTTTTATGCGGATCGTTCAGAATGGACGCCGATCCAAAATGGAGAAATCACGTTACTCATCGCTGTTTCTGCCGCCGAGTAATGGCATGAGGTAGTAGAGTAAATAGAGCAGCGAAGTTACGAATGCAGCGACGTAAGTCCAGGCCGCCGCATTGAGCGTGCGATTCACGCCGTCGGCTTCCGGCCCAGGCAGAATCATGCCCGTGCCCGCCAGAATTGCTTTCGCTCTGCGCGATGCGTCGAATTCAACGGGCAGCGTCACGAGGTTAAATAGCATGATGATTCCCCAGCCAATCGCCATGAGCATGATCGCGGTTTTTCCGCTGACAAATCCGCCGAATAATCCCAGCCACGGCAGGATGGAAACCAGCATACTTGCGTAGTTGGTCACGCCCACCGCCGCCATGCGCCAATGCAGCGGAGTGTAGGCGATTTTGTGCTGGATGGCGTGGCCGCATTCATGCGCGGAGACTCCGAGCGCGGCCACGGATGTGCCGTGGAAGTTGTCGGTCGAAAGCACAAGGCGCTTGTTAGTCGGGTCGTAATGATCGCCGAGCATTTCATTGTGCTCGACGATTTCCACATCGCGAATTCCGGCTTGCCGGAGGATTTCGGCGGCAGCTTGCGCTCCCGTGATTCCAGAGCTTGCGGGGACACGCGAATACTTCAAGTAGGTGCTCTTCACTCGGGCTGTGGCCCAGAGAGAGATGAGCAATGTGACGATGAATATGATGAGGATCATGGTTTGGTTTGATGTGAGTTTTTAGACCGTTGTTAATTAGAAGCAGCAAGCTGATAGCGAGCCGAAGTTTTGCGGCCCAGCTTCGCGATTCTTTGTAATACAGAGCGTCGGCGCTTCTGATGTTCGTCTGATGTTTTTCGCCCGGCGGATTCAAAAGCGCGGCGGATTTTCACCAGCGCAAGCTCCGAGAGACGGCGCACCCATTCGTGACTCAGCCCGAAGCGGCGGCCAATTTCCCGGAACGAAACGGAGTCATCCGAGCGAAGGCCGTATTTTGAGCTGATGACTTCCAACTCACGGTCATCGAGATCGTGAAGGGCGCTGACAAGCTCCTCGCGCAGCTCGCGGTCGTTGACTTGCGAGTAAGCATCCGGCGTGGATTCATCGGGCATACTCGCAATCGCGGAGTCCGTGGAATCATCGCCCGGCGATAGTGGCGCATCCAGCGATGAAACTTGCAGGCGGTCGCCTTGAAGTTCCGTGAATTCTTCTGCGCTCAGTCCGAGACGCTCGGCGAGTTCGCTCTCCGTTGCCGGGCGACCGAGCTGAGCGCTGAGTTCTTCGTTCATTCTTGCGACCTTGCGCAGGCGCTGCGAACGCCAGACTGGGATGCGAACCGCGCGCGCCATTTTGGTGATGGCGCGGTGGATGCGCTGTTTGATCCACACCGAGGCATAGGTCGAAAACTTCGTCCCAAACTTCGGGTCGTAGAGTTCTGCTGCGCGAATCAGCCCGATGTTTCCCTCGGAAATAATATCCGCAAGCGGGAGGCCGTAGCCGCCGTATTGATGGGCGATGGATGACACGAGGCGCAGGTGGCTGCGAACGAGTAGCTCTTGCGCGGCTACGTCGCCCTTTGCGGCGCGGGCTGCGGTTTCGACGAGCGATTCCTCGGTCAATGTGGGTTGGCTGTGGATGTCGCGGAGATAGGCGTCAAGTGCGCTCCAGTCTCCTTTGCGTGCTTGTGCGATGTGTTTCATACGGGGTGCTTTCTAAGGGCTTGCTGCGATTTAGAATATGACTAAGTTTTTAAGTGATTGTTCGTAAAAAGCTAAATAACAACTCGTCATGGAAAACCTCAATCTTCACCATCTCCGTTACTTCTGGGCAGTCGCTCGCGAGGGGACATTGCGAGCGGCAGCGGAAGCACTTCACGTCTCGCAGCCTTCGCTCAGTGCGCAGATCAAATTGATCGAGGGATCGCTGGGAGTTGCATTATTCCAGCGCAAGGGCCGCAATCTTGTGCTCACGGATGCTGGCCGACTCGCGCTGGATTATGCGGACGATATTTTTTCAACAGCGCGTGAGATGCTTCGTGCGCTGAAAGACCCGGCGGGGACAAAGACGCCTGTTTTCCACGTCGGTGTGATGGACTCACTGCCAAAGCTGCTTGTGCTGGAGATGCTGCGCCCTGCGCTGGCGCTGGACCCCGCGCCGCGAATTGTCTGCCGCGAAGGGCAGTTGCACGAGCTGATGCCGCTGCTGGCCTCGCATCGGCTCGATATGATCCTCGCCGACGAAGCTGTTGGCAGTGAGCACGAGTTCCCGTTTTTCAACACAGTGCTCGGTTCATGCGGCATCACATTTTGTGCACTTCCCAGGCTCGCAAAAAAGCTGCGGAAAAACTTTCCCGCGTCGCTCGATGGCCAGCCCGCCTTGCTTCCCAGCGAGGCGAGTTCTTTTCGCCGGCATCTCGAATCGTGGTTCGACAAGCGGGGCATAAAACCAAAGGTCGTGGCGGAGTTCGACGACCTCGCGCTCATGGCGATGTTCGGCACGGATGGGTGCGGATTTGTCCCTGTTTATTCCGCGTCGCTTGCGAATGCGAAAAAGACATTTGGCTTTGCGGAGATCGGCGACGCGCCGGATTGCCGCTGCCAGATTCACGCGATCACGGCGGAGCGAAAAATGAAACACCCGGCGATAGTCGCTGTCACACACGCCGCGCAAAACGTGCTTTTTGGGTGAAGTTGCCGCGTGAAATGTTGCGGCTAACTGCCGGTGCGTATGAAAATCCACATCTCACCGCGTCACCTCAAACTCACCGAATCCATCGAGCAGTTCGTAGTTACAAAATTCGAGCCGCTGGAGGAATTAACCCGCGAAATTGTCTCCGCACACGTCATCCTCGCAAGCGATGATGCAGCGGACCCGGAAAAGCGTTTTCACGTAAGCGCACGGCTCGCGGTAGCTGGCCCCGATATTCATGCGGAAGACTTCGGTTCGGATGTTTATGCGTCTGTGGATGCACTTGTGTCCAAGCTCTCCCGGCAGCTCCGCAAACGGAAAACAAAACTCAAAGACAAACTGCGGAGCCGTGCGCAGCGGACTGCCGAGAGCACGCGCCGAGAGGTCGTGTAGTGATCATTTTTGCACTAAGGATGCGGCTCTGTTATCGCTAACAGGATACCTTTATGAACCGCATCGTTTTTGCACTTCTCGTCGCTCCCGTTTTTGGAATTGCCGCGCCCGATTTTACTAAAGAAGTCCGCCCGATTCTTTCGCGGTATTGCTTCAAGTGTCATGGCCCTGACGACAAGTCGCTGAAGGGCGAACTCAGGCTCGATATTCGCGACCACGCGCTTCGTCCGGCGGAGTCTGGCGAGCGTGCGATTGTTCCAGGCAAGCCGGATGAGAGTGATTTGGTAAAGCGCATATTTTCAACCGACCGCGAGGAAGTCATGCCGCCGCCATCGGCAAAGATTCCGCTCACCGATGAGCAGAAAAAAATTCTTCGAGAGTGGGTGGCTGCGGGCGCTGAATACAAAGAGCATTGGTCATTCAAGGCTCCCGCGCGTCCCGAACCGCCAGCAGGCAAACATCCGGTGGATGCGTTTGTTCGCGCAAAGCTTTCCGAGCTTGGTCTCAAGCATTCTCCCTCTGCGGATGCCGCGACGATTTGCCGAAGGCTGTATCTCGATCTCACGGGACTTCCGCCCAAGCCGGAGGATGTCGCTGCATTTGAAAAAGCAGCCTCAGCAAATATGGAGAGCGCCGTCGGAGAGCTGGCAGATCGCCTGATCGCCTCGCCAGCCTACGGCGAACGCTGGGCGCGAAAGTGGCTCGACCTCGCCCGCTACGCCGACACCAACGGCTACGAAAAGGACCGAGATCGCAGCATCTGGCCGTATCGCGATTGGGTGATTCGTGCGCTCAATGCGGACATGCCGTTTGATCAATTCTCCATCGAGCAAATCGCTGGAGACATGCTGCCAAACGCCACGCTGGAGCAGAAAATCGCGACCGGATTTCACCGCAATGCGATGCTCAACGAGGAGGGCGGAATTGATCCGCTGGAGTTCCGCTATCACGCGATGGTGGACCGCGTGGCGACGACCGGCACCGCCTGGCTGGGGCTGACTGTGGGCTGCGCTCAATGCCACACGCACAAATACGACCCGATCCTGCACACTGAGTATTTTCAGATGATGGCGCTGCTCAATAATGCGGATGAGCCGGAGCTGGAAATCCCCGCACCCGATGCCGCTGCAAAGCTCGCGAAGAATGAGGAGCGTATCAAAAAACTAATCGCTGAACTTGCCGATAAATGGCCGCTGCCGTCTCAAAAAGAAAAGCCGCAGGCAGCACCAGACAAAGCAAAATTAGTTGCCGATGCTTTTTCCAAGTGGATGGAAAAAGAGCGTGGGGAAAATATCGTCTGGAACGCTGTCTCTCCCGCTTCTGCCAAGTCGAATCTCCCGCTGCTCACCGTGCAAAAAGATGCGTCGGTTTTTGTGTCTGGCGACATCTCCAAGCACGACACCTACGAGCTTATCTTCCGCGATATTCCAGCAGGAACTACTGCGCTTCGCCTGGAAGCACTGCCGGATGAACGACTGCCCGCGCACGGACCGGGGATGACGTACTACGAAGGGCCAAAAGGAGATTTTTTTCTGGTTGAATTCGCAGTCGAGGCAGACGGCAAATCTGTAAAAATCGCTGATGCCTCACATAGCTACGCAAAAAACTATTTTGGCAAAAACCCCGCCAGCGCAAAGGCTGCAACCGATGGCGACATGCAGACAGGCTGGACTTGCTCGGACCGCATGGGCGAAGCGCACGAAGCGGTATTTAATTTTGCTTCGCCTTTACCTGCGACTCGCGAGCTGCGGGTGAAAATGGATTTCGCCCGCTTCTTTGCTACCTCGTTGGGCCGATTCCGTATTTCCACAACCTCGGCCAAAACGCCCGTGGCAGGCGCACTTCCGCCGGAAGTTCGCGAATTGCTCGCGCTCCCGGATGCGCAACTTTCGCAGACGCAGCGCGAGGCTTTGCGCAATCATTTCCTCATCACCGCGCCGGAACTTGAGAAGGAAGCTGGCGAGATTCGTTCGCTTAGAAATAGCCGTCCGAATATGACCACGCTCGTGATGCGCGAGCGCCCGCCTGAAAATCCACGGCCCACTTTCCTGCATAATCGCGGGGAGTTTTTGCAGCCCAAGGAGAAGGTGGAGCCGGGCGTTCTTTCCGTCTTGAATCCAATGCCGCAGGGCCGCCGCGACCGTCTCGCTTTTGCGCGTTGGCTGGTTTCTCCAGAAAATCCGCTCACTGCGCGAGTGACTGTGAATCGCGCTTGGGCGGCGTTTTTCGGACGCGGGATCGTGAAGACGCTGGATGATTTCGGTTTGCAGGGCGAATCGCCATCGCATCCCGAACTGCTCGACTGGCTGGCCACGGAGTTTGTGAAAAACGGATGGTCGCAGAAAAAATTGCACCGCCTCATCGTGACGAGCGAAACCTACCGGCAATCCTCAAAAGTGCTGTCGGAGCAACTCGCCAAAGACCCCGAAAACAAATACCTCGCGCGTTTTCCGAGAGCGCGTCTGGAAGGCGAAATGGTGCGCGACTCCGCCTTGCTCGCAGCCGGTTTGCTCGTGGAAAAAATCGGCGGACCCAGCGTGCGCCCGCCGCAACCCGAAGGCGTGATCGAAGTCGCCTACGGCAACGCAAAATGGAATGCCAGCACCGGTGCCGACCGCTACCGCCGCAGCCTCTACACATTCAGCAAACGCACTGCGCCCTTCGCGCTCTACAACACGTTTGATGCGCCGACCGGCGAAGCGTGCATCGCCCGCCGCGATGTTTCCAACACGCCGCTGCAAGCATTGACCGTGATGAATGATGTCGTCTTCTCCGAAGCTGCGCAGGCTTTGGGAAAGAAGCTCGCGGAAGGGCAGGGGACTATCGAGGAGCGAATCGCAGTCGGCTTCCGGCGTGTTGTTTCCCGTGCGCCTCACGCGGATGAAACCAGCCTGCTCGCGAAGTTTCACGCAGCCCAGCGCACGAGATTTGAAAGCAAGGAACTCGACGCCGCTAAATTCGGCGTATCGTCGAGCGACGCCGGAGCCTGGGTCGTGCTGGCGCGAGCGCTGTTCAATCTCGACGAAGCGCTGACGAAGAACTGAGCAGCACGTAGTCTCGCCTTCAGGCGCAAAGAACGCCCCGCAAGCAGTCACGTCCACCGATGAAAGCGACGCCTCCTTCCGCCTAAAAGCGGGACTACATACGCCCAGCATCGTGTTTCCGCTTCTCCCACATTGCCATCATCCCACTGAGCCGCTTCTCTTCCCGCCCATGCCTCCAAAAGCGAAGCCCACAAAAGACAGCAGCACCGCCACCATCGGCTTCGAGGCCAAGCTCTGGCTCACCGCCGACAAGCTCCGCAACAACATGGACGCGGCGGAATACAAGCACGTCGTCCTCGGCCTCATCTTCCTCAAATACATCTCCGACACCTTCGAGGAACACCGCGCCAAGCTCATCGCCGGTCAGGACGACTACGCCGGGGCCAATGCCGAAGACCCCGACGAATACAAAGCCGAGAACGTCTTCTGGGTGCCCGCCGACGCCCGCTGGTCCCACCTTCAGGCCAACGCCAAGCAGCCCACCATCGGCAAGACCGTGGACGACGCCATGGTCGCCATCGAGCGCGACAACCCGCGCCTCAAGGGCGTTCTCCCCAAGGACTACGCCCGCCCCGGCCTCGACAAGCAGCGCCTTGGCGAACTCATCGACGTCATCGCCACCATCGAACTCACCGCCGCCAGCGAGGGCGAAAAGACCCACCGCTCCGTCGATCTGCTCGGCCGCGTGTATGAGTATTTCCTCACCCGCTTCGCCAGCGCCGAGGGCAAGAACGGCGGCCAGTTCTACACCCCGT